>JAILDZ010000003.1 GCA_024688505.1 Lachnospiraceae bacterium | reverse complement strand
CCTGCGGGGCTTCCCCAGTTAAGGAAGAAATAGGGATAATTAAAGCCCGGTGCAAACTGCCAGTTGTAGACAAAACCTATGCCTGCATAAATAGCATAAAGGATGGGAGGGATGATCACCAGGGAAATGTGCTTCCTTCTGAGTCTTGCTTCCAGGCCTGAAACATAGAAATCGGCAATTGCTGCCAAAGGCACTACCACATGGGTCAGGATGTTCTGAACATTCCATGCCAGAGGGCCCAATGTGGGAGCAAGCACGAAGCAGAATACCACTCCCGTAAGGGTGATGGCCACGGTGCTCACATACTTAAAAACATACCATCTCGGATCGATCTTTGTGCCTTTTATAAGCAAGATCGCGCCTATCAGGCAGACAAGGGCCATCAGGATATTGGACTGAACGGTGAAGAACATGAATACTGTTTTTCCCGCCATGAAACCTCTTGCATCTGCCAAAGCACTCATGGGAATGCCCACCGCTGCAGATACGAAAACAATGATCTTTAATATAAGTGAAAAAACTAATCGTCTACGTGACATAGTCAACTCCTAAACCTCTTACAATAATGCTTTTATGCATTCCTCAACTTTTTTCATGTCGGCAGTGGGCTCAAATCTTGCAACCACATTGCCCTCACGATCAACCAGGAACTTTGTGAAATTCCACTTGATGTCAGGCTTTTTGTCCCACTCGGGATCTGCCTTGGCAAACATATTTTCAAGCAACCCTTTAAGCTCATGCTCATCGAAACCTGCAAAACCCTTTTCCTTCTTTAAATAGGTGTAAAGAGGCAGCTCATTTGCTCCGTTCACATCAGACTTCTTCATCTGGGGGAAGGTGGTGTTGTAATGCAAAGAACAGAACTCGTGGATCTCCGCATCAGTTCCGGGTGCCTGACCGCCAAACTGGTTGCAGGGGATATCCAGGATCTCCAGCCCCTTATCGTGGTAATCCTTATAAAGCTGTTCAATGGGTGCGTATTGAGGCGTGAAACCGCATCCTGTGGCTGTATTCACAATGAGGATCACTTTGCCTTTAAGTTCGGAAAGGTTTAAGGTTTCATTCTTGCCTGTGGTTACTGAATAATCATAGATCATCTTGTTACCTCCGTTAAATGTTTAGAGCATAGTTAAGATTTGCTTTTGCCAAATCAATTTTGCACAACCGATTATTGCATAAAAAAGGTTGCCCGTCAATGAGCAACCTATATATAAATTATAAAATTTCTATAATGTGATCTAAGTCCTGTCTGCCAGCCTCAACACTCTCCTGTAGGCCACAAGGGCAAGCGCGGCTACTATGACAGTGAGCAATATAAGGATCAGATCCCTGTTTATAAAGTTCCCCAGTGCAACCGTGAGGAAGATCAGGATAAGGCAGGCAAAAAGATTGGGAAGCAGATAGATCGCTACTGCCGCACCCTGTTTTATAACTTCCACTTCGTTCTCCCAGTCAAGCCTCATGTGCTTTACGCCGCAAACGCAGCCCCAGGCGGTGGAAAAGGCGCAAAGAGCCAGTCCCATCAAAATGGTGAGCACCGCTGTAAGAAGAGACACTCCTGCGGACAGATCGATGCTTATGGTCGAGATCAGCATGAAAGGTACCGTGAGATACATGTTAAACAGCATCTTTCCCTGATACAATGTCTTTTTGGACATAGGCAGACTCTGCACGATCCAGTAATTCCTTCCTTCCAGTGAAGGGGAAATGGCCGTGGTCGCCACCATACCTATGCAAAAATATACGATCAACGGAATGGCGGGATAAAGCATCTCGGTGCTTATCGGCGCTTGATTGGTAACGGTCGCTACCAGCTTCTCAAAATCCACAAACAGGGCCGCTCCGCCCAGGATCAGCGCAAGTATCTCTCCCATTCCGACATTTATCATATAAGTGGGCGAGCCCGTCATTCTCTTAAGTTCCTTAAATGCAATGGCATTAAGCACACCGGACTTCTTCTGTTTTGTCATACGGAATTTCCTGGCTGAAGCCTGACACTTGAGCTTTGAGTTTATCTTTCTGTAGGTCCTTCCCACCGGAATGAACACCAGTTCAAAAAGCAGAGCTGTTGTTATTATAAGCACAAAGGCATATATCATGCTGACGGATCCAATGGCCTTTGTAAACCACAATGCGGGAAAATAGATATCCACAGCCGTTTTTATGCCTGCTGTGGCAGACATAAGTGCTTCTTCCATCTCGTTATTCCTGACCATGTCCTCGATGATAAATCTGGAGCATACGGCAAGAATGGAAACTCCCATTATGAGCACGGTCTGGATGATATTTTTATGTCTGAATTCAGCCCCCACCCTGGCGATCAGGAATCCGATGAATGACGCCAAAAGCATAGGTATTATCGGCAATACGAATGAAAGTATCAGCCATATGGGATAAACCGTGATGGATGGCCCGGCATAAACCGCATATCCGATAAGAAAGGATACTGCCACTGTCATCATAAGAGGTAATCCCTTTACATACATGTACAGAAACTTACATCCCGCCACGCTTCGGGAATCAAAGGGAAGGGACATGAGCATGTCATATTCTTTAAAATTAAAGAGGTATCCGTTGGTCTTAAAAAGGGTAAGTATGAAGGCCGCTGCCGAGATCGTAAGTGCGCAGAATGAGGGCAGCATCTCCGTAAGTCCCATGGAACCGTATCCAATGCCGGTAGCCACGCAATAGGCAAGCAGCAAAAGATACAAAAAGCCGAAAGCCACCCAGTTCCCCACTATCCTTCTGCGTTTCTTTTTATCCTTGCAGTGCCTGTATATGTTAAGCTGACTGGTGGATTTGAGCAGCATTCTGATGAGGATGAGGTTACTGTTGTCCATCATGTACCTCCAGGAATACCTCCTCCAGAGACTGATCTTTTACCAGCTCATCCATTTCGCCTTCCATCACTATCTTGCCTTTTCTGATGATAGCCACTTTGTTGCAGAGTTTCTCCGCCACATCCAG
>JAILDZ010000054.1 GCA_024688505.1 Lachnospiraceae bacterium | reverse complement strand
AGAAACACTCAAGTTCCTTACTGCCTGTGGTAAGCAGCATTCTCCCTGTGGATTCATTCATGGCTGATGCGATGGCTTTCACATCCGGATATTTCATCACGCCTTCAGGCTCGTCTCCCGCTTCTCCTCTTATCACCCGCACATATCGAAGACCGGCTGCCTTCGCTGCATTTTTTATATTCTCAGTCACCTCCGTGGCATATGGATGTGTGGCATCAAAGACCAGGGAATTCTCATCATTTTCCAGCTCCCCGAAAAAAGCCTCCATTTCCTTCTCATCCATTCGCCCCACATGGACCTTTGCATATCGGTCTTCTTCCATCACTTCTTTCCCGTATTCCGTGGCCACACACACATGATGCGGTCTGCCATCTTTTGAAAGCATGGAAGAAAGCATCCTCCCTTCCGTGGTCCCTGAAAATATCACGATGTTTTTCATAATGCATATCCTCTAGGCGTAATTAATCTTCCGTCTTTTATAACGGTCTTTGAATTTCCGATAAATACAGTCACGAACATATCCACCTTTTCTTCAGCCAGCTCCTTTAATGTGCATGTCTTCATTTCCGTGCCTACCCTGCCTATGTTTTTCACATAGCCGCATGCTGTTTTAGCGGGAATTCTGGTCAGTAAAATCTCACATGCTCTTTTCAGATGATCCGATCTGGTCTTACTGGCAGGGTTATATATAGCGATCACAAAATCCCCCTCCGCCGCAGAAAGGAGCCTTCTCTCTATAACCTCCCAGGGCGTCAGCAGATCACTGAGGCTGATGGTGCAAAAGTCGTGGGACAGAGGAGCTCCGAGCTCAGCAGCACCGCTCAGTGCCGCGGTGACTCCCGGGATCACAGTCACATCCGAAAAACCTTCCCTCTCCGCCACCTCTAGAAGAGGGGATGCCATTCCGTACACCCCTGCATCTCCGCTGCATATAAGGGCGACGGTCTTTCCGGAAAGGGCGTATTCCACACATTTTTTGCAGCGCTCTATCTCCCCCCGCATGCCGTTTTCATAGAATTCCTTATGGGGATATTCTTCTCTTATAAGCTCCGTATATGTCTTATATCCTGCAATGACATCACTTTCATCCAGAGCCTTCCTTGCCCCGGCTGTCATCATATCCGGATCTCCCGGGCCGATGCCCACCACATATATCTTCCCCATCATAATCCTCTCTTTGCTATGGCCATTGTCATGCCGTCTTTTGCTGTCTTTTTCATAATAAGCTCTCCGGCATTTCCCGTACCGAGAATGGCAGCTCGCTCGCACACGTTATCCACCCCCACGGTCTTTTCCACAAATTCCGATGATGAAAAACTGCCCTCTGCCTTCTTTAAAAGATCTTTATCAAAAGATATCACAGGGATACGGTATCTGTCCTGAAGAGCTTTTAGTGCCTCCTCGTCTTCTTTGATATCTATGGTGCAAAGAGCATATATATCTTCGGAAGAAAGGCCCTTTTCCTTCAGGTTTTCTTCAAAAAAGGTGTCCAGATCTTCCGGCCGTGTTCCCTTTTTCATCCCAAGTCCCACAGTATATTTCTTTGGCCGAAGGAGAAGCGAATATTCTCTGTCCGTCTCATCCGCCACTATCACATCCGTCTTTTCTTTCGGCGGAAAATCCTTTATGGATAATGTGATCTTTTTCCCTTCCACTGCCTTTACGGACACTTTCTTTATGCCGTGCCGATCGGCAATGGTAAGTCTGTTTTCTGCAGCAAAAGTGTCCACGGAAAATGCATCGTTCACATCTGTGGATGTGGTGATAACAGGCACCGCCCCCAGGCAGTCAGATAGGATCATGGCAAGCTTATTTCCTCCTCCGGCATGTCCGGATAAGATGGGGATCACAAACTGCCCGTTATCATCTATCACTATCACAGGGCAGTCCGTAAGCTTGTCTTTTAACACTTCGGATACTGCTCTCACCGCTATCCCCACAGCCCCCACGAAGATCAGAGCATTCCCGGGCAAAAAAGCATTTTTTGTCCAGTCGCTTATGGACATTCCGCTTAGATCTCCGAGATACTGCCCTTTTATATCCTGCTTTTCTTTTAATCTTTCTATCACCTGTTTCCCCTGCTCGGTAAAACAGATTGCCAGCTTTTTCATATTCTATCCTTTTTTCGCTTCCCTGTATTCCGTGGAAAATGAGGGGTCATAAAGCTTCGATCTGGCATATCCGCTATGCTTTATGGCATCCCCGACAAGCACTATGGCAGTCTTTTTTATGCCTTCTTTTTCTGCCGTCTCCGGAAGGTCGGATACAGTGCATATCACTTTTTTCTCCTCGTCCCAGGTGGCTTTATATACTATGGCTGCCGGAGTTTCCGGCGCATAACCTCCGCGGATCAGTTTCTCAGAAAGCTCGGAAAGCATCCCTGTACTTAGATATATGGCCATGGATGCCCCATGTGAAGCCAGTGACTCCATGCTTTCGCTTTCCGGCACTGAAGTCTTTCCCGAAAGTCTGGTGATGATCAGAGTCTGAGATATTCCCGGCAGTGTGTATTCCAGGTTAAGGTCTGCTGCCGCCCCAAAACATGCACTGATTCCGGGACAGGATGCATAAGGAATACCTATCTTTTCAAGGGCATCCATCTGCTCCCGCACAGCTCCGTATATGCTGGGCTCTCCCGTGTGAAGTCTCACCACTTCCTTTCCTTCACTGTCTGCTTTTATCATAACAGAAATGACCTCTTCCAGTGTCATGACCGCACTGTTATGGATCTCTGCATTTTCCGGTGCGTATTTCAAGAGCTCCGGGTTTACCAGGCTGCCGGCATAGATGATCACATCCGCTTTCTTTATCAGCTCCATTCCTCGCACTGTGATAAGATCCGGCGCACCCGGTCCCGCTCCCACAAAGTTTACCATAGGATCATCCTTTCATAGCTTCCTTAAGATATTCTTCTGCATGGTCCGTTTCTCCCAGCAGACCATATACGCTTGAGTACATCATGCACTGCACATCTGCCTGTCCCGCTGCCCTTTTATTAAGATAGTAACCGATCCTGTCCATGATGTAGGAAAAGCAGGGCACGTCAATACCCTTTTCTTTATATATTTCTATAGCCTCCTCTGTGGAGAGGCACTCCATGATCCTTTCAAAGGTCTCGTTGTCTGCGCCGGATCTCATGGCCGCCGCAGCAAGCAGCTCCATGCGGCAGTCCCCCTCCTTCGAGTGGGTGTTCATGATGCCCCCGGACACCTTGATAAGCTTTCCTATGTGCCCGCATAGCAGCACCTTTTCGTACCCTAAAGACACTGCCATATCTATGGTGTCTCCGATAAAGTTCGAACATTTCACTGCCCGGTCCAGATCGAAGCCATACTTTTCTTTCATAAAAGCTTCACCGTAATTACCCGGCGTGATGACAGCCACACTTTTCCCCATGGCCTTCTTTTGCCGAAGCTCCACCATGATGGTATCAAGCAGAGCCTTTGTGCTCATGGGCTCCACTATGCCTGTGGTGCCTATGATGGAGATCCCCCCTTCTATACCAAGCCGGGGATTAAATGTCTTTTCGGCCAGAGCCTCTCCTTCCGGAACGGATATCTCCACCTTCAGACTCCCCTCATAGTCAAACAGGTCCATGACCTCTGTCACTTCTTTTATTATCATCTGTCTGGGGACTGAATTAATGGCTGCTTCTCCCACAGGCTGATCAAGCCCGGGCCGTTTCACCCGGCCCACTCCTTTTCCACCCAGAATGATGACACGCTGTCCTTTTCCTTCCTTCTCTGAAAAGCTTAATGTCGCAAATATCAGCACTCCTCTTGTCACATCGGGATCGTCTCCGGACTCTTTTCGGACAGCGCAGCTTACCGTGTCCCCTTCCTTTAAGATCTCCTCTATGTCCGGGCAGTACTTTTCTCCGGATGGAGTTTCTATCTCTATATGATGTTTTTCTTTACCGCTAAGAAGCATGTATGCCGCTGCCTTTGCCGCGGCTGCCGCACAGCTTCCCGTGGTGTATCCCTTTTTCATCTTGTGTTTCGCATCTCACATATCATAGAGTACAGCATTACATATGGCCGCTGCTATATTGCTGCCGCCTTTTCTGCCCCTGTTTATTATATATGGCACATCCGAATCCAGAAACAGTTCCTTTGCCCACACCACATTCACAAACCCCACCGGCACTCCTATCACAAAGGCCGGAGTGAATGTTTTCTTCTCCATCATCTCGTAGAGACTGATAAGCGCTGTGGGTGCGTTTCCTATGGCAAAGATCAGGTCCTTTTTCATGCTCGCAGCTTTCTCCATGGAAACTGCGGCCCTGGTGATGCCTCTCTCCTTTGCCTCCCTTGCCACATCTTCATCAGCCATGAAGCAGTGCACTTCTCCCCCGAACTGCGAAAGCCTTTTTTTATTAATGCCGGAGAGTGCCATATTCGTATCGGTGACTATATCCGCACCCTTTCTTATCAGGTCCTTCATGATATCCACTGCTCCCGGTGAAAAAGTGAGGGTCTTTGCGTAATCAAAATCTGCGGATGTGTGTATGCATCTTTTCGTCACGAAGGCAGTCTTTTCATCCGGGATTATGCCCATATCCATAAGCTCCTTTGATATGATCTCGAAGCTTTTCTTTTCTATCTCTGAAGGGGGAATGGCTTCATATCTCATGGATGGTCTCCTTAAGTATCTTTATCAGTTTCTCATTCTCCGGGCGATCTTTTACAGCTATCCTGTAAAAGCCTTTTTCAAGCCTCGCCATGTCACTGCACTCCCTGATCAGTACAGCTTTTGAAAGAAGCTTTTCGTACAGTTCTTCCGGTCCCTTGAATAAAAGATATGGACTATCACTTTTAAATACCTTAAGGCCTGTTTCTGAAAGACCGTCTTTTAGATATTCTCTTTCTTTTCTTATAAGTTCATGTGTCAGGGAAAGAAAGTCCGTGTCTCTGATGACATTCATTCCCGCCTTTATGGCTGCTCCCGAGGGAATGGACAGATTCCATTCCGGAAGGAAAGCCCGGAGCATCTCTATATTCGAAGGTGACGAGGTCACATACCCGGCCCTGATCCCGGGCATGGCAAAAAGCTTTGTTAAAGATGTGATGGTATACAGGTCTTCCCAGCCTTCGAAACCATCCTGCCTCTGCTTTTCCGAAAGTGCCATGAAACTTTCATCAAGGATCACTGCTGCTCCGATTTCCTTTGCTTTATTTATTATGCCGCAAAGAATCTCCTCCTCTATATTTACACCGGTCGGGTTTCCGGGATCACAAAGAATGATAAGGTCTGCGTCCCAGGGAATGGTATCCTTAGCCTGATCTCCTATCCTGAACCCGTCCTCTTCTTTTAATACATGATGCACCGCTTCGCATCCGACGGATCTTAAGACATGAGCGTAT
>JAILDZ010000220.1 GCA_024688505.1 Lachnospiraceae bacterium | reverse complement strand
GCCGGGATCACCGAGGAGGTTCTTCGCCTTACATGTTATGATCTCCGATGGAATATTAACCACTGCCACCACCTTCGTCTTATCCGAAGAATCGCCGATGGATACCAGATAGTCTCCCGGCTCCAGGATATAGGAGCTTCTTTCCTCATCATAGGATGCGAAATCCCGCAGTTTAAAGCGCACGGAAAGGTCCTCGCATCCACCCGGAGACATGAGGCCTGTCTTATCAAAACCACAGAGCTCCTTCACAGGCTTAATGAGTTTCCCGTCGGGAGCGGATACATAGACCTGAAGCACTTCCTTTCCTGCCCTGTTTCCGGTGTTTTTGATCTCGACCTTCACCGTCACTTCATCGTGCCACAGGGTGGTGTCCTTATGATATATCTCAAACTCTGTATAGGAGAGCCCGAATCCAAAGGGGAAGAGGGGCTTCTTTCCTGCCACATCCGTGTATCTGTAACCCACGAAAATGCCCTCTTTATAATCCGTATCGTCGTACTCTCCGAAGTTTCCTATCTGCTGATAGTCATTTAATGCAGCCCAGGTGGTGGTGAGATGACCCGAAGGATTAGTCCTGCCAAGCACTATGTCTGCAAGAGCTGCTCCGGTTTCCACACCCAGCTGGGAAAGCACCAGGATATTACCCACACTCTTCACCGGAGTGAGGTCTACGGGGCCTCCCACATTAAGCACCAGCATGAACTTCTCAAATTTTTCGCTAAGAATTGCGATATCTCTTACCTCGGAATCCGTAAGGAGCACATCACCTTTCACGGTGTTTCTGTCATTTCCTTCTCCGGATATCCTGGACACCACATATACGCATGCATCTCCGCCAGCATTTAGAGGCAGATCATATTCCGGCTCCCTCATCACGGCGCCCATACCCTGTATGATGGCGCTGATATGGTTCTCTCTGGCCTTTCTCTTTATCTCCTTAAGGAAATCCACTCTGGCTTTTTCCAGTATCCTATCATAGGCATCCAGCCACTCTCCTGTAGTGATCTGAAAACCTGCATCTATAAGACCCTCTTCCACGCTCACCGAATATCTGGAATTCACCTCTCCCGAACCTGTGCCGCCCTTTATGGTGTGTCTGGCTCCGCCGCCGTAGAGCGCTATATCACATGTGCCGTCCAGGGGAAACTTTCCATCCTTTTTTAAGAGCACTGCGCACTCCGAGAGACCGTCCCGCAGCATCTCTATATGTTTCTTTTCATACTCGTTCATATGTAACCCTCCATGAATCGTGTTCCAATATTCTATCACAGCTTCCTCCCTCTGTGTAGCGGTTATTTTCCGCCCGGCCAGGGCTGCCCCGTGTCTACCGAGCCCGCGCCATGCGCCGCCTGCCCGGCCCGCGCTGCAGGAGACATGCCTGACCGGAAGCAGGCTGTGCGTGCTGTGTCCGAATCATTGACGCGTACGATGAAAACGCGAGCATAGCGGATGCGTGAAGATCACGGTTTGAGCATGCGTTAGCATGCGAGTTTGATCGAGCGCATCCTGATAGGCGGCGCAGCGTTTTCGAGGAAGCGGCAAGTGAGGACATAGCATGTATAGACTGATTCGGGTCGTGGCAGACTAAAACAGCGCGGGCTGGACAGGCGGCGCTGCAGGAGACATACATGACCGGAAGCAGGCTGTGCGTGCTGTGTCCGAATCATTGACGCGTACGATGAAAACGCGAGCATAGCGGATGCGTGAAGATCACTGTTTGAGCATGTGTTAGCATGCGAGTTTGATCGAGCGCATCCCGATAGGCGGCGCAGCGTTTTCGAGGAAGCGGCAAGTGAGGACATAGCATGTGCAGACTGATCACGGTCATGGCAGACCAAGGGGAGGACGGGTCGGGACGGTCAGGCGGCGCGCAGGGCCGGGCGGGCAGGGCGCAAAAAAAGATCCCCGGGAGATTCCCGGGGATCTAGAGATCTCATAAGCTAAGCAATTAGCCGATGGTGCAGTACATGAAATACTTGAATCCAAGAGGATTAGAGAAGAATCCCTGTACTGAGCTGTCGATCATGTAGATATCTGTGTAGAAGTACAGGGGGCAGATGCAACCTGTGCTCATCAGCAGATCCTCAGCTCTGTGCATAAGCTCATAACGAGTCTTTGTATCTGTGCAGGACTTGATGTCAGAGATAAGCACATCATAGGTCTCAGCCCATGTAGCGTTCTCTACCTTAGTCTCATAGCCAAGGTCTGTCAGATCAAGGCTGTATACAGCTACGCTCTCGTTAGCGCCCTTACCGAACTGTACATCATTGTTACCAGATGCTGTAGTCCACATATCAAGGAAGCTGATAGGATCGTTGTAGTCAGCCAGCCATCCGTTACGTGCGATGGAGAAGTCACCATTCTTACGTGTCTCAAGGAATGTGTTCCACTCCTGGTTCTCCAGCTGCATGTTGATACCAACAGCTGCAAGAGCACTCTGGAGGTACTCACCGATAGCCTTGTGACCTTCGGATGTGTTGTAGAGATAAGTCATGCTGGGGAAGTTAGTGAACTTGCCTGATGCCTCATCATAATCATAATACTTCTTCAGTGTCTCAACAGCAGAATCGAAGTTGCTCTGAAGAGAACCTGCATCTACTGCGAAGTAGCCGCCCTTACCGCCGTTAGCGTTCTCATAGAACTGACCGCCGTCAGCATCTGTAAGACCCATAGCTACGAAAGAACCTGCAGGAACCTGACCGGCCTGGCCGATCTCTTCAACGATGTAGTTACGATCGAAGAGAAGAGAAATTGCATTTCTGATCTCAGCCTTAGCATCTTCTGCTTCCTTGCCTGAAAGGCCGCTGCCTTCGGGAAGGATGTCTTCGTTGATGTTCCAGCATACATAGTATGTACCCAGCTGACCTGTTACAACGAACTCATCAGGATAGCTTTCCTTCAGAGCTGCGATCTCGTTAGTAGGTACATCATCGATCATCTGCCAGCTGCCGTTCTCGAAGTTTGTCAGCATGTTGTTGGCATCATCGGAAAGGTAGAAGTTGATCTCAGGCATTGTAACCTTGTCAGCATCTACATAGTTCTCATTCTTTGTGAGAGTGATAACAGAGTTGTGCTCCCATGCTGTCATGGTGTAAGGTCCGTTGTTCACATATGTGGAAGGATCTGTAGCCCAGCTCTCGTTAGCAACCACATCCTCACGTACAGGGAAGTATGCGGGGAATGCAAGAAGCTCATTCCAGTATGCAACAGCATTCTTCAGTGTTACAACGATGGTCTTGTCATCAGGAGCTTCGATCTGCATAGAATCTGCAGAACCGTCAGCTACTTCATCATAACCAGCTACTACGTCGAACATGTAACCGTAATCTGCTGCCAGATCATCGGATGCTGCTCTGTTCCATGCGAAGATGAAGTCATTTGCGGTCACAGGCTCACCATCAGACCACTTCATTCCGTCACGAAGTGTATATGTATATGTTACTGTACCGTCCTCGTTCTCTACGCCTTCGGAAAGTTCTGTAGCTGCATCAGCTACCAGCTCAAGTGTGCCGTCTTCCTTCTGCTCCCACTTAGCCAGACCGGAGAAAAGGTGTACAAGCATTGTAGCACCGTCTACAGCACTGTTAAGAGCGGGGTCAAGAGATGCGGGTTCGGATGCGATAGATACGCTGAGTGATCCGCTGTCAGCTGTGGCTGTAGCTTCGCCACCTTCTGCAGAGCTAGCGCCTTCGCTGTTACCTGTGTTTGCAGAATCGCCA
This sequence comes from Lachnospiraceae bacterium, assembly GCA_024688505.1. Taxonomy (GTDB): domain Bacteria; phylum Bacillota; class Clostridia; order Lachnospirales; family Lachnospiraceae; genus FD2005. Next base: position 17,115 of record JAILDZ010000220.1, on the reverse strand, counting down.
CAGGCCACCATGGATACTGTCATGGCTGCAGTCAGCAATATTGCTAAAAACTTTTTCATATAATTAGAGTCTCCTTTCTATATGAAAATACATCTATATTTCCAGGTCCACCGAACTACTGTGCCTGTCAAAGTACCCCGAAAGACCGAAGAAACCGTTAGGATCCTAGGAATTTAATTCCTCTGCTCTGTGACATGCCACGAAACGACCTTTTTCAATTTCCCTGAATTCGGGCATAGTTTCACGACACTGATCCGTAGCGTAAGGACATCTGGTATTGAACGGACATCCTTTCGGTGCATTAAGGGGAGATGGTATCTCTCCTGTAAGTGCTATACGTTTATTTGCCTTTGCCACCTTCGGATCCGGAACCGGCACTGCTGATATCAGCGCCTTTGAATACGGATGAAGGGGTCTGTCATAGATGTCTTTTGCACTTGCCAGCTCCACCATATGTCCCAGATACATCACAGCTATCCTGTCTGAGATATGGCGTACCACCAGAAGGTCATGGGCGATAAAAAGATATGTGAGACCGATCTTTTCCTTCAGGTCTGCAAACATATTGATAACCTGCGCCTGTATGGACACGTCCAGAGCTGACACCGGTTCGTCACACACGATGAAATCCGGGTTCACGGCCAGGGCTCTTGCGATACCCACACGCTGTCTCTGTCCGCCGGAAAACTCATGGGCATATCTGGCAGCATGCTCAGAGTTCAGTCCCACGTAGTCCATAAGCTGGAGCACTCTTTCGCGGCGTTTTTCTTTATCCTTATATGCGGCATTATATGCCACGTTTATATCCAGAGGCTCTGCTATGATGTCCATGACTGTCATTCTGGGATCCAGTGATGAATAGGGATCCTGGAACACCATGGTAGCCTTGGTACGAAGCTCTGCAATGTCCTTCTTGGTCTTTATGGGCTTGCCGTTAAAGATGACCTCACCGGATGTGGGCTTATAAAGATGGAGAATGGATCTGCCGGCAGTGGTCTTTCCGCAACCGGACTCTCCCACCAGTCCCAGTGTCTCTCCTTCCATGATATCAAAGCTGATATCGTCTACGGCCTTCAGCGGCTTTGCTTTCCCAAAGCCCATATTAATATCAAAATACTGTTTCAGGTGCTTTACCTGGATCAGTGGCTGCTTCTCACTCATCTGCACTCACCGTTCCTTCCCTCTCAGCTTCGGATCTGGCAGCGGTAAGCTCGTCCAGTTTTCCTTCCTCAGCAGCTTTTTTCACATTCATCCAGCATGCAGCCTGATGATAATCATTGATCTGTATTCTTTCACAGCTTCTTGTCAGACAGATCTTCATGGCATTATCGCAACGGGGTGCAAAAGGACATCCCTTCGGCATGTTCAGAAGATCGATGGGAGTACCGGTGATGGGCTCCAGTCTGCTGTCATCCTTCTCTATGGTGGGGATGGATCTCATGAGTCCCTTTGTGTACTCGTGGCAGGGGTTATAGAAGATCTCGTTTTCCGTTCCCTGCTCGCAGATGGATCCTGCATACATAACGATCACTTCGTCACAAAGCTGTGCCACCACACCCAGGTCATGAGTGATCATGATGATGGCCATGCCCATCTTTTTCTGTATATCCTTCATGAGTTCCAGTATGCCGGCCTGGATAGTCACATCAAGAGCTGTGGTGGGCTCATCCGCGATCAGGATATCCGGCTCACATGCCAGCGCCATGGCTATCATAACACGCTGTCTCATACCGCCTGAAAACTCATAGGGGTACTGCTTCATCCTCTTTTCCGGCTCATTCACATTCACAAGCTTCAGCATCTCGATAGCTCTTTCACGAGCCTGCTCTTTATTTCTGTCTGTGTGAAGCGTGATAGCCTCCATGAGCTGACGTCCGATGGTATATGTGGGGTTTAAGGAGGTCATGGGATCCTGGAAGATAATGGATATCTTATTTCCCCGGATATCCTTCATCACCTTTTCTCCTGCTCCCACCAGTTCCTGTCCGTCGAACTTAATGGAACCGGAAACTATCTTTCCTGTAGGTGCCAGTATCTGCATGATGGAGTATGCGGTCACGGATTTTCCGGAGCCGGACTCTCCCACGATACCCAGCACTTTGCCATAATCCAGATCAAATGATACACCGTTTACTGCTTTCACCTCTCCGGCATCAGTAAAGAAGGATGTATGCAAACCTTTTACTTCAAGTAAAGCCATCTCTTCATCCCTCCTTAATTATTCAGCTTCGGATCGAAAGCATCTCTAAGGCCGTCACCGAAAAGGTTCAGTGAAAGCACGATAAGAGAGATCACTATCGCCGGAATGACCAGTCTGTATGGATAGGACGAAAGCCCGTTAAGTGCATCTGATGCCAGGGAACCCAGTGAAGGCATGGGAGCGTTAACACCCAGACCCAGGAATGACAGGTAGCTCTCTGTGAATATGGCACTGGGGATCTGAAGAGCTGTGGATATAACGATAACGGATACACAGTTCGGGATCAGATGCTTCTTTATTACCCAGCTGCCCTTTGCGCCTGCAGTCTGTGCTGCCAGCACATATTCCTGTTCTCTTAAGGAAAGGATCTGTCCACGTACCAGACGGGACATACCTACCCAGTAGAGAAGGGCAAATATTACGAAAAGTGAAATGATGTTTGATCCGATGGCTGCCAGAGGTGTTCCTTCGATCACCGGTGCCAGTCTCTGACGGAGCACTGCCGCCAGCAGGATCACCATCAGCATATCGGGAAGTGAATAGATGATATCCACTATTCTCATTATGATGATATCCACCACGCCTCCGGCATATCCGGAAATGGATCCCACCACGATACCGATCACCAGCACTATGATGCTGGCAAAGAAACCTACTGCCAGAGAGATCCTGGTTCCGTATACCACACGGATGAAATAGTCACGTCCCTGAGAATCGGTTCCGAAAATATGGGGAAATACCTTCTCCCCTGCCTCCATGGCTGCCTGCTCGGATGAGCTGTATTCCATGGGATGCAGATTATTAAAGGATGCATCCATAGGCTTTCCGGGCTGCATACCCAGCATGGTCTCGTACTGATAGGGCCAGAACATGGGCACGAAGATAGCCATCAGAGTGATTATCACTATGACAAAGAAGCTTACCATAGCTACTTTGTTTTTCTTAAGCCGGGCCACACCATCCTGGAAGAAAGTGGTGGATGGTCTCATGGTCACCATGTATTCTTTTTCTTCATCTGTGGCAGGAATAAAATCGTCGAGATTCACCTGCAAACTCAGTCTTTTTATATTCTCGTTCACTTTTGGTATCTCCTTTTATTCCAGATTAATCCTGGGATCCACGATCTTATACATGATGTCGCTGACCAGGTTCATGATCACTATGAGTGATGCCAGCACAATGGTGGTTCCCATTATGAGCATATAGTCTCTGTTTATGATGCTCTGCACGAAAGCGCGTCCGATGCCGGGCACTGCAAATATCTGTTCCACCACCAGCGAACCTGTGACGATATATGCCAGCATGGGTCCAAAATATGTGATGACGGGGATCAGTGCATTCTTAAGCGCATGTCCGAATATGATCTTCCAGCGTGTCACACCCTTTGCCTTTGCAGTCCTGATATAGTCCTGTCCCAGCACATCCAGCATGGATGAACGTGTAAGCCTGGTGATATATGACATGGGATACAGCATCAGAGTGATGACGGGAAGCACCAGTCCGCCTGCTGTGGCTCCGTTTGCGGGGAACAGCGGGATCTTGATGGCAAATGCCACAAGTAGCAGTGAGCCCATGATGAAAGAAGGCATGGACACGAAAGCTGTTGTGATTATCATTATGATACGGTCCAGTATTGTATTTCTTCTGAGGGCTGCCACAGAACCCAGCACTACTCCGAGAGCCAGTGCCAGAAGGGCTGCCATGATACCGAGCTTGGCAGACACTCTCATACCGTCTGTGATGATATCTATAACCATACGACCTCTCTGCTTCAGTGACGGTCCGAATCTGAACTGAACCACGTCTGAAAGATATGTGCCGTACTGTACCAAAAGAGGTTTATCAAGGCCATACTTGGCCTCCATGGCTGCCTGGGCTGCAGGTGATACGGCTTTCTCGGACAGGAATGGTCCGCCGGGAACCGCATGCATGATAAAGAATGTGAGGGTGATAACCACCCATACCGTGAATACTCCCAGCACTAAACGCTTAAGGATGTATCTTAGAGTTTTTGGATCCAATGCTTCTTTGCTCCTTTATATTGATATCGCTTTAAACCACTAAAGCATATTTGTTAAACCACAAAAAATGAAGTGCAGAGGGAATCTGCACTCCATTGTGACTTTCTTTTCCCATGAAAATTATATGGATTTATGCGGTTTTGTCAAGAATTTTTTGATATACAAATAGCCTTCGCTGTCATTCTTTGCTTTATAAAAAACCCTCATCCCTTGTTACCAAGAAAAAAACTGTGCTCGGCACGGAATCCTGCGTGCGGATTTTTCCCCCGGCAATGCCAGCTGTATTTTCTACAGCAGGTTATCCAAGTGCTCTGCCAGGACATCCTCGGACACGGCACCCACCACATTGTCCACCTTCTCTCCGTTCTTAAAGAAGATGAAATTCGGAATGGACATCACTCCGTATTTCTGCGCCAGATCTCCGGCCTCATCGGAATCTATCTTTCCGATCTTAACACGTCCTTCATATTCATCTGCAAGCGCCTCCACTGTGGGCATCATCATCTTGCAGGGGCCGCACCAGTTTGCGAAAAAATCCACCATAACAGGGATATCTGATTTCAGTACTTCTTCTTCAAAGTTTTCTGTTGTAAATATCTTCTCTGCTGACATATGACATTCCTCCTTAAATTGCTTTCCTTTTGTTAATTTAGATTTTACACAATTTAATTTTGTGCGTCAAGTATTTTTTTCTTTAATTCGAAAAAAGCCTCAGATCATATAAAACCAGGTGTCGTCCTGCTTCAGTTCTTCCGTCTCGAATACCGCTTCGCCATTCTTGCTGTCCGTACGGAATGCCAGCTCCTGGTTTTTAATGGTAACTCTGGTGCCTTCCGGTATGGACTTTGTGATGAAGGCATTTGACCCTATGACGGAATTCTTTCCTATCACGGTCTCCCCGCCCAGGATGGATGCTCCTGAATATATAGTCACATTATCTTCTATTGTGGGATGCCTCTTTATCCCTCTTAAGGACTGCCCGCCGCTGGTGGACAATGCTCCTATGGTGACGCCCTGATATATCTTCACATGCTCTCCGATTATGGTTGTGGATCCCACCACCACACCGGTTCCGTGGTCTATGAAGAAATATTTTCCTATGGTAGCTCCCGGATGTATGTCTATTCCGGTGATGCTGTGGGCATACTCCGTCATCATTCTGGGAATGAGAGGTATATTAAGAAGAAAGAGCTCATGGGCTATCCTGTTCACTGTGGATGCCATGATCCCGGGATATGACAGGATGATCTCGTCCTTATTAAGCGCAGCCGGATCCCCATCCAGGGTGGCTGTCAGGTCCGTGTCCACATACTCCCGGATCTTCGGTATCTTCTTGCAGAATTCCAGCGCCAGCATCCTGGCCTGACTCTCTATATGCTCATCCTGAAGTGCAGCACATATGGCCGGCTCATCTCCTGAGGATGCCGGTATGCTGACTCTTTTCACATTAAGCTTCTTTGTGGAGAGGTTTCCTTCCGCCAGATTCTGAAGTGCCTGCTTCTCTGTCTCCGTCCTGTAGTGGAGCACCAGCGCTATCTGCTTGCTTAAGTTATATATGATGTCCTCCATCCACACAGTGATATTACTGTCCAGATTATATCCTTTAAGGACTTTGTCCCTGTAATATCCGGGGAATATGATCCTGAGCATCTTCTGCGTGATGCTGCGGACCGCTTCCTGATCCGGCTGATGGAAAACGGATGCTTTATCCACATCCCTGTCTTTCTTATAGTCACTGAGGAGGGATTCCACCACTTCCTTTATTTTCTCGCTGTCTTCCATTCTTTCCATCTTATACTATCCTTCCCTATGCTGTGTTTCCGATGGTCTTATCCTACATTCCCGGTGCCGCTTCCATGCCCTGCTGCAGCTGCTGCATCTGCTGGATGGCTTCTATGGTAGCAGGATCCATGACTACGGGAGCCTGCACCGCTGCCCCTCCGGTATTGTCGTTAGTTGTGTTGCTGTCTTCCGTTTCGCCGCCCTCTTCATCTGTGATGGGGTTCGCCTTCAGCTCTTCAGACCTGTCCTTACTCTTCTTTGCATATTTTCCCTCAGGGAAATATGACACATATTTATCATAATATATGATGGCATTATTGCTGTCCGAAAGATTCCTGTAACATTCCGCGGTGTAGTATAGCAGATTTCCTTCGTCATACTTCTCGTCATAACCCACTGCTTCCAGGAATTTATTAAGTGCTTCGTCATATTCCTTTGCGGCATATGCCTCGTTTCCTTCAGTATATACCGTCTCCAGCACCTGTCCCTCATATTCACCCTTTATGGTGTCATACACTCCCTTTGCAGTGCTCTTGAGGAGTTCCGGGTTCACGGTGGATATAGCCTTCGCTGCCCCTTCCAGGTCCTCTTCGTTATAAAGCTGTATGGCCTCTATGATATGGTCATATGATGTGGTCACATCGTCCTGATCCTTATATCCCGCCAGCTCTTCTTCCAGCATGCTGATCTGGTTTTCCAGAGTACGCACGTTGCTGGTCTTTGTGGCCAGTTCTTCATTTGCCGCCACCAACTGATTGGCGCTGTCATTTACCATGTTCTGACGCACTGTGGGCACCACCAGGAAGAAACACACCAGAAGTCCAAGCACCAGTCCGATCAGAATGTTTATGGCGCTGGCCTTGGAGTTATCCATCAGTTCCCTGAAGGATGCCTGGGGCATCACCACAGAGTCGTTTCCGTCCTGAAAAGTGACTGTGTCAGGCTGCTTCCTCTTCTTTTTCTTCTTTGAATCTTCCTCAGCCTTTTCCATTTCCCTGAGTTCCTGCTGATAGTGAAGAGTACGCAGGTTTCTGACATCGATCTTCGAAGCCTTATTCAGCGCTTTCGAGGCTTCCGCCGTATCTCCGTCCTGCATGCAAAGAAGCGCCAGGAGCTGATAGCCCTCCACCAGCCTGGGATTCTGGCTTAACACTCTCCTGAGCTGTATCTTTGCCAGATCACGGCTTCCGGTATTACAGTATTCAATGGCCATATTAAATTTCTTAATGGCCTTTCCGGTCTTATCCAGCTGTCCACCCTTGGAAAACTCTGCCATATACCTGTCTGCCATGGGGTTCTCGTCATAAAGATTCTTGCTGATGACCCACTCCCTTAAGGCCTTCACCGAATCTCCCACTTCATAATAGCAAAGTCCGAGAAGGTTCCTGGCATCTATATGATATTTGTTATATTTAAGCGCTTCCCTAAGGGACTCTATGGCTCCTGATATGTCTCTCAGCTTTGCCCTGTTCAGACCCTCGTTATAGAACCTGTTTGCGGCCTTTAAGATCATGTTATATGCCTTTTGATCCGCATTGCATATGGGGCAATAATGGAGTCCGTCCTGGATTTCGCTGCCGCAATAAAAACAAACCATTCCTATCTCCTGCCCTCTTCGTTACGTCTGGCCACCATTTCCTTCAGGATATCCGTCATATCCGTAAGGTCTCTGTCCCAGATGGCTCTTTCCGCTTCTTCCACTTCCATACTGGGCTGGAATTTCTTTATCTCTTCTTCAAAATCTAACATGGCATTTCTCCTTATATCAGGGATGGTCTATTTCAGATCCGCAGGTGAAAAACTGTATGGGAGCAGATCTCCCAGAGTGGTCTCCATATATCCGTCCGGTTTTCCGAGAAGCACCTTAAGGTCCGTGTCGCAAAACTCCCGAAGCACCTGCCGGCACACTCCACAGGGAGGGAACATGCCCTCCATCACACCTTTTTTGCCGCCCACTATGGCTATGGCCTTGAACTTTCTTTTTCCCTCGCTCACTGCTTTAAACACGGCCGTTCTTTCCGCGCAGTTAGTGGGGCTGAAAGATGCATTTTCCACATTGCATCCGGTATACACCTCGTCTTCATCAGTAAGGAGCGCTGCTCCCACATAATAATTGGAGTACGGCGCATATGCAAAACTCATGGCCTCTATGGCTTTCTGCACTAGTTCTTCATCTGTTATCATACTATTCCCCCATAGCACTCAGGCGATCTGACACATCCTGCATCATCTGCTTATATTTCTCTGCCTTCTTCTTTTCTTCTTCCACCTTTTCCTTCGGTGCCTTGCTTAAGAATTTTTCGTTGGAAAGCATGGCTTCGGATCTCTTTATCTCACCCTGCAGTCTGTCCTTTTCCTTAAGGAGCCTTTCCTTTTCCTTCTCCATATCCACCAGATCCTGAAGAGGCAGGTATACTACCGCATCCGTGATCACAACGGATACCGCATCGTCTCCTATGCCTTCTTTGCCGTCCTGAACCACTATTTCCGAAGCGGATGCCAGTGACATATAGGCATTCTTCACTTCTTCGAATGCCTTCAGCACTTCTTCCTTGGGGGATGTGATGATGACCTTGGCCTTTCTGGCGGGGGGCACATCCATATCCGTGCGGACATTTCTCACGCCCTTCACCAGTTCTATGGCTCTTTCGATCTTTTCTTCGGAAGCAGGATCTGCCTTTTTCTCATCATACTCCGGCCATGAGGATATCATGATGCTTTCCTCTTCCGGGCAGAGTGTGGTATAGATCTCCTCTGTGATAAACGGCATAAATGGATGCAGAAGTTTAAGCGCATCGGAAAGCACGCTTCTTAAGGTATACAGCGCTGCATTGGCAGACACCTTATCCTCTTCCTTCTTATACATCCTGGGCTTCACGATCTCTATATACCAGTCGCAGAACTCATCCCAGATGAAGTCATATACTTTCTGTACCGCTATACCCAGTTCGAAGCGGTCCATGTTCTCCGTCACGTCTTTGGCCACAGTGTTTATTCTGGATATGATCCACTTATCCTCTGTGGAAAGCTCGTTTTCAGCCGGCTTCTTAAGGTCAGCCTCGGAAAGATGCATCATTATAAATCTGGATGCATTCCATACCTTATTGGCAAAGTTTCTGCTGGCTTCCACTCTCTCCCAATAGAAACGCATGTCGTTTCCGGGAGCATTTCCCGTTACCAGTGTGAGTCTCAGTGCATCTGCGCCGTATTTATCTATCACTTCCAGAGGATCGATACCGTTCCCCAGGGACTTACTCATCTTTCTGCCCTGGCTGTCACGCACCAGTCCGTGGATCAGCACGGTATGGAAAGGTGACTTTCCTGTGTGTTCATAGCCGGAGAATACCATTCTCACCACCCAGAAGAAGATGATATCGTATCCCGTCACCAGCACATCCGTGGGATAGAAATAGTCCAGGTCTTCCGTCTTTTCCGGCCATCCCAGTGTGGAAAAGGGCCAAAGGGCGGATGAAAACCATGTGTCCAGAGTATCCGGATCCTGTGTCAGATGTGTGCAACCGCACTTCGGACACACCTTCGGAGCATCCTTGGTCTTAGCCACTATGATCTCTCCGCAGTCATCACAATACCATGCAGGGATCCTGTGTCCCCACCAGAGCTGACGGCTTATGCACCAGTCTCTGATGTTCTCCAGCCAGTGAAGATATGTCTTATCAAATCTGTCGGGAACAAATCTCAGTTCCTTTTTCTTAATGGACTCTATGGCCGGTTTTGCCAGTTCTTCCATGGCCACAAACCACTGGGGTTTCACCATGGGCTCCACTGTGGTTCCGCATCTGTCATGGGTACCCACGTTATGGTTATAGTCTTCCACTTTCTTTAGGAGACCCAGCTCTTCCAGTTCCTTTACGATGACCTTTCTGGCCTCGTATCTGTCCATTCCCTGATACTTGCCGCCGTTTTCGTTTATGGTGGCATCATCATTTAAGATATTGATCACAGGCAGGTCATGTCTCTTGCCCACCTCAAAGTCGTTGGGGTCATGAGCGGGAGTGATCTTCACCACGCCGGTTCCGAATTCCATGTCCACATAGGAATCCGCTACCACCGGTATCTCCTTATTCACCAGCGGCAGTATCACGTTCTTGCCCACGATATCCTTATATCTCTCATCATCGGGATTCACTGCCAGTGCAGTATCACCCAGCATGGTCTCAGGTCTGGTGGTGGCTATCTCCACATACCTGCCTTCCTCTCCGGCGATGGGGTAGAGGATATGCCAGAAATGTCCTGCCTGATCCTCATATTCCACCTCTGCATCGGAAATGGATGTCTGGCATACAGGACACCAGTTGATGATCCGTTTTCCTTTATATATAAGTCCTTTTTTATAAAGACGTACAAACACTTCTTCCACAGCATCATTACACCCGCTGTCCATAGTGAAGCGTTCTCTCTGCCAGTCTGCGGAGGAACCCATCTTCTTAAGCTGGTTTATTATTCTTCCGCCATATTCTTTCCGCCATTCCCAGCACTTTTCCAGGAATCCTTCTCTGCCCAGGTCATCCTTTTCTATACCCTGAGCCTTCAATGACTCTATGACCTTCACCTCTGTGGCTATGGATGCATGATCGGTACCGGGCTGCCACAGGGCATTATATCCCTGCATCCTCTTATATCTGATGAGAATGTCCTGAAGTGTATTATCCAGAGCATGTCCCATATGAAGCTGACCGGTGATATTGGGAGGGGGCATCACTATAGTGAAAGGTTTCTTGTCCCTGTCCACTTCCGCATGGAAATATCCCTTTTCCTCCCATGTTTTATATAATCTGTCTTCTATGCCCTTCGGGTCATATGTCTTATTCAGCTCCTTTGGCATTTCTGCTTCATCCTCCGTTTGTACTATTTTTTTAAAATCTGACTGAAAAATTTCAGATTTCTTTTTCCTGATTCCGTGTTCCCGTTATCAGACTCATTCAGCCTTTCCTTGCGGGCTTTGATCACGTTCTTTATAAGGCTCACGCTGTACTCTATAGTCTTATCCAGATCGGCAAGTGAATCAGCAGCCTCCTGCATGCTTCCCACGGCTTCTTCCGTCTCTTCGGGATTAAGTCCAAGTGTCTCCAGATAATATGTGGCGCCCACATACATATCCGTGACGATATATTGTCTGAAGAAAAGGGATCTCACATCTCCCAGTGCGTTGAAGTATTCTTTTAAGAATTCATCCGCATCCTCTTCTTCTCCGTATTTCATAAAATCCTTTATGGTATCTCTGGAAAGTTCGCTGACTCGAAGTGTTTCCATTTCCGGCATTTCATTGGTGTTCTCAGTTTCCATATCTTCCTCCTTTTCTAGCATGTTAATCTGAACCAGAGATCATGATGTTCTCTTTTAAAACCGTTTCTTCTGTAGAAAGCCATGCGGTAGCTTTTTGCATGCCTTGGCAGGTCTATGAATTCCCTTAGGGTCATCTGCACATCATCCGGCAGATCTTCCACCTGGGACAACTGATGTGCCATCAGCCTCATCCTCTCGTGAAATCTCCTTTTCTTCTCCGCAAATTCCCCGGAGAATAAATCTTTAAGATTTCGCTTTATCTTATCCACGCCGGATTCCTGCTCTCCGGCACCCAGTACATTATCGCTGTGTTGCCTGTACATGACAAGGGGTGTTTCTATATATCTTATTTCTCCGAATATGGCACATAGCGCCGCTATCCAGCTGTCATGCATCTCTATTTCGTCTATATATGTATACTCTATGGCCTTTTCCCGAAGTGCCTTATTAAAATATGCAGTGCACCCCGCCACAGGGTTATCTATCAGTATCTGGCGGTAGTCAAGCCTGCGCGGATCCCTGCCGATGAATTCATGGAAGGATTCGTTTATGACACTGAGATCCTCCCTCACCACTTTCATATCGGAATACAAAAGAACGGGTGTATCCTTCTTTTCGCCCATGGCATTCTGTAATGTCTCCAGCTTATCCGGCATCCACACATCATCCTGATCCGAAAAAAGATAGTTCTCGGCCTCCACCTTTTCCAGAAGCGACAGGAAATTTCCTTTGGCGCTTCCCGTGGCAGGATAATCCAGTATCACATATCGGTTTGGATCTTTTAGCACGTAGTCGAGAAGTATCTTTCTGGTATCATCAATGGATCCGTCATCATGTATAAAGCAGACAAAGTCCCTGCATGTCTGAGCCTCCAGCGAATTAAGAAGCTCGGGAAGATATTTCTCTCCGTTATATGTGGCAAGAAGGACAGCATTCCTTATCATTTCTGTTTCCTTTTATCTGTTAAATCCGTATCTGGTATGGGTCCGTAGTTTAAATATCAGATTCCTTATGATGATCCCCGGTTTCTTGATACATATCCCCAGTTTCTGAAAGACGGATCCGTTTCTGAAAGCATCCTTGGTGGTCAGCATTTCCTTCAGCCTCATGGCATAATCCTTCGGAAAGCCTTCCTTTTCCTCCAGATATTCTATGAATTCATAGCAGGATCTGTCTGTTTCTTTCGTATCCGACGAGATATTTTTTGCAGTGAAGTGATGTATATAAAGGGGCTTATCGAGATAGGTGAAGGGTACACCCTCCTGCAGCATGAGTATCCACAGGAAATAGTCATCTGCGCCGTTATTTTTCATCACATGGGTCTTCCAGAAATCGGGTATCAGGTTCTTCGGGATCATGCACTGCCCGGGAGATATGATCTGGGTGCCTATGTTTATATATGTGTTCAGGTCCCCTATCTTTTTGCTGTGATATGCAGTCCTGTACCATATGGCACGTTCATGCTTCTGTTCCAGCAGCGCATTTGCCACTATCACCTGATGACAGTTTCCGTCACTGCTCTTTTCGGAAGCGACCTGCTTAGCTTCCGCTATGAAGCAGGCAATGGCATCCTTTCGAAGTTCGTCATCCTGATCCAGAAAGATCACATAATCCCCGGTGCATTCCGAAAGGCCTGCCAGACGGGATCCATGGATGCCCAAGTTCTCAGGGTTCTTAATGACCTTCCAGTTCTTTTTCACCATGACGGTGCCCTGGAGCTTCACCGCAGCCTTCGGACTGTCATTTACAATGATGACCTCCAGTTCGTCTTCGGGATCCATGTTCTCCTCGTTTAAAAGGAGCATCTCCTGATACGGATCCATATATTCGTTACCGTTATAAAACGGAGTGATAACAGATACTTTCATCCCCTGTATTCTCAAAAACTCTTATCGTACTTTTTATGAAAGAACTTCGCCATCAAAAAGGCGGATCCCTTTTTCAGCCAGTTCACTTTTTCCGTGGACATCACCGGGACCTCCCTGATGACAGCCCCTTCATCCCATTCCTTTAACACCCATGCATTGAATATCACTTCGGATACCCTGCCGAAAAGCCTTTTATCAAAAGCACTCAGGGTGGAGATATCTATACGTCTTTCGCATTCTTCCAGGATGGTAAAGAGCCATTCGCAGTACCTGTCCATCCTTTCCTTATCCATGATGAACATATTGAACATATATCCCCACGTGCGGCTATATACATCATCAAGATAGGGGATATAAGACGGATATTTCTCGGATACCACCTGCTTTGCTATATCCAGATGTCCTTTTTCCAGAGTATTTGCGTAATGGCTGTACAGGCTTTCTATGAAATACCGCCTTTTTTTCGGAACTATGATATCGGCTTCTTTAAATATGGACAGGGCCTCCTCCCCGGACAGGGTGAATCTGCGTCTGTATTGCATGAGACCCAGATAGTCGCATTCCAGATTCTTCCAGCCGTAGTACAGTCCCGTAAGCTCACAGTATCTGTCATTCTTACCGGATATATTATCTCCGGAGTCGTCCCGGATAAAGCCCTTTATGCTTTCTTTTCCTGCTGCTCCCACCTGGATCGGCACATATATGGGGTCATCCGGCATGGGATAATCCTTATGGGATGCCACCAGCACTTTTATGACCTTTTCTTTTGAAGCGGTCTGCATATTAAAAGAGGCATCGGAGCCTAAGTCCGATGCCTCTATGGATTCTTTTAACATCTTACTCGTCGTCCCCGTCTTCGTCATCAACGATTCCCGCTATTGAACTTGCCACTGTGGATACCACGGTGACGACGGCCACTATAACCACGAGCAATATTATCAGCCCGAAAAATATTAAAAATCCGCTATCTGTCATTTTAATGCCCCCTTTAGCATCCGACCTACGAAATTAGGGTTATTCTACCACACTTGACTTTCCGATGCAAACGGGTATAGAGGTTATTCCACCTCTTTTTTCGGGCATTCCTCCAGATTTGATATGTATTCATCCGGCTTTTCACCGAAGATGTCGCAATTAAAAAATCCTCCGTTATGTTTGCAGCCGATACACTGGGGTCTGTGGATCACTTCCACAGTCTCTTCCGTCATGTCAAAACGTGCACGGCCCTTCTCTTCCAAGTCCTTCATTTTATCGCTCATAGGTTTTCCTCCCTTATATCATCATGCTGCCGCATCGTCACGAACTATCTTCACGATGAGCTCTATGCCGGAAAAGGTGCCTTCATCCTTACTTTCCAGATCTTTTCCGCCGGCTGCATCATCCGGTGTGTCTCTTCTCGTTTGCTTTACCTTCTTTTTATCCGTCTCATGATTAACAGCACCCATAAAAACGTATCTGGTGTTCCTGCCGAATATTATTTCACCCTCTTTAAAGTTTTTAGTGACAAAACAGCGCTGTCCTTCATCGGCAAGTATGGTCAGCATAACGGGACGATCCGAAAACTGCTCATCCACGCTCCAGCCTGTACTCATATACCCGGCTTCCTGAAGTTCGGTACCGGCTTGCTGATTCAGTGAATCTACAAGGCTTTCCTTTGGCATATCCTTTGTAACGTTTGGATCCAATCCGAAGCCCCAATTCAGGATGTCCTTGTCCACCATTCTGTATAGTCTGGTATTCTGTGTCAGCCTGTTTTCCTTTGTGGCGGCATCCATATGCTTAACGGTCTCCTTCACCTTTGTCTTCCATGCGGATACCACTTGATCAACATCGTAAATCTCAGCTTCACCGTCATAATCCAATAAAACCATTGTGTCGTAAATCTCAGCATTCAGAGCCTTCTCTTTTTCGTCGAGCTTTGCCATCAAAGCAGCTGCACCTGCCGGATCACTAAACTCCATATCTCTAGCCTTTTGTCTGTCCTGCAATAGTCTTACATACTTGTTAACGACCGCACCATTCGGAGTGGAAATATAACCAAAGGGACATCCGGGTTCGCAAAATTCTCCTGAATATACAGAATATACTATCTCTCTGTATGTTTTATCCGTATTGTAGGAGTTCTGCTCTGACATGGTAAATATTGCGTCTGAAGACAGCTCATGATACTGCTCATAGGTGTCCAAAAGTCTGCCATCCATCACAGCCAGACGTGTCATGGTGGTGTCCTTATAAACCTGTAGTTTCTGCGCCTTTTGCATCAGCATCTCTTTGTCTTTCCCCGAAAGAAGCGGGTTCTTACACTCCTCACGATAGAGATTCATGAGCATGGTGGCACGCTGCGTCTGCAACTTCGCCGCGTTTGCTTTATCCTCTTTGCTGCTCTTATAACCCTTATATTCATGTTCTTTGGCCTGAATGATAAGGTCTATGGCTGACTCGGACTCTGCTATGCTCTGCATGACACGTGCTTTCAGCGCATCTTTTTCTTCCTGTGTGGTGGCCGCTATCTGAGCAGCTGCGATGCTTTCCTTCTCATCTCTTAAGTCTTCGAGTTTGAAAGAAGCCTCTTCGAACTCTTTGGAAGCCTTAGACAGATAGCTCCTTCTGGACTTTTCCGTACGTCCGGAATTAAAAAGAGTCATATTCCGAACTTCTGAATCCACTACGTTTCTCCCCATCACGGCAAGCGGGTTATCTGACTCGTCAGTCTGCACTTCATTCTGCAGGGAATAGTCCAGCGCCTTCTTATGCAAGGACTCCTCTGCATCTTCTCCCCATACAGCCTTAAAAGCCCTGTCTACCGGAGTATCCGTTCTTTCCCTGCGACGGTGCTGACGAGCCACACGCTGCGGGGTCGGATCCGGATCCTGATCCTTATTAGCATCCGAAAGCCGGTTCAGCATTTCCAATGTTCTATTCAGCTGCGCCAGTGTCGGCGCATCATCCGGATTATAATCTGTCATTTCCCTTTCCCCTTTCTAAGTAACACTTGTTAGATCGAAAAATCCCACATTACACACTTTATCTCCGTGTACACAGGATTATTCTCCACGAAAAGCTCTCTTAAAAGCTTATTTGACTCTGCATTCACTGTCTGAACTATCAGTGTCGTATCGGGACAGGTTTCCTCTATCACCTTTCCGGCTGCAGAGATCAGGTTCATTATTGCCATTCCGTGTTTCGGATGTTCGTCATCCACATATATATACGAAAGTTCCCTGATGTTGGCATGATCTTTTTTTATAAGTATCACTGAATAGATATAGTCATCTTCCTCTGTGCAAAAGCAAAGATCTTTTTCGTATAGATCGCTCTGCATGTTGGAGCCGTCCAAAAACCAAAGTCCCTTCTTATGCTGGTCATCCAGAAAGGCTTTACGAACGGTGGGGGACTGATTGAAAAAGGGCTTGGCACTTGAACTCATGCCAAGCATCCTTTGGTATATCTTTGAATTGTCACGATCCCTTTTTCTGACCTTAAAGTTCTGGTCCGCATCCATATAAAAGAAGTTTTTCTGTGCGGACATGAATTCATCAAAACCGTTGGTGTCTTCCTTTGTGTATACGGCCCGCACCGGAAGCACCATATTCATCTTATACAGGGATTCCAGGAAAGAACGCAAAAGAAGGGTCCCCACACCCTTTCTGCGATACTCGGGATGCACCCCGATAAAAAGGATCTCATAGGCATATCTGGTGTATCTGTACCAGCACACTCCGCAGGGCTCGTCGTTTTCATCGACTGCCCCCAGCAGATACGTATCTTCACCTTTTTTTCTGTCATACTCGGCGGGAAGGATGGATCGGAACATGTTAAGAACCGGCGCGGAAGTCACACCTACGATCCGGTATTCTTCTTTATCAGCAACTGCCATTTCTTCTCCTCGTCTTTTATTTATTTAGCCATGCATCGGTACGCTTCGCAATATTCTCTTTCA
>JAILDZ010000216.1 GCA_024688505.1 Lachnospiraceae bacterium | reverse complement strand
TTATGATGTCATTATAACGGAAGCAGGAAAAGAATCTTGCCATAAAAACTGAAAAAATAAGTCAGATCTTGCGATTTATCCGGACGTCAAAAGCCAAGCAGTATTCCGATAACGGCGGAAATGCCTATAAATACTATGGGGTGAAGCTTCGTCTTTCTTATAGCGATGATGAGTATCACTGCCAAAATTACAGCCTTTATTTGAAATAAGTCCACAAAGTTCCCGCCGGCAGCAATGCTTTCTTCATCAAGAAGGGCAGCTCTTGCCACAGAACACATGGCCACAGCTATAAGGGCAGTGGACGCCGGGCGAAGCCCCCACATGATCTTTTGAACGATGGCAGCATCCCTGAATTTTTCCAGGAAATGAGCCACTATGATGATTATGATAAAGGACGGTGTGATGAGCCCGAGTGTGGCGATCAGTCCGCCCGGAATACCTCCGGTGATGTTTCCCACATATGTGGCCATATTTATGCCGAGGGGTCCGGGGGTGCATTCGGATACAGCGATCATATTATTTATATCTGTGGAAGTGAACCATCCGGTCCTTATGGAAAGATCCGTGATGAAAGGCAGAGTGGCAAGTCCCCCGCCTATGCTGAAAAGCCCTATCAGAAAGAATTCGAAGAAAAGTCGTAAATACAGCATCTAGCTTTCCTCCTTTTTATTTTCTGGCTTTTTAAGGGGAGTGTTAAGCACCTTTACGGCGGAAAAGAGTGCTCCGAATATACCGGCACCGACTATAAGCCAGGCTGAATGGATTTCAGTGAACATGGCCACGATAAACACTACCACAAGGATAAGCACTGCACCTGCATTTATTATGGATTTTTTGGCCAGCTTCAGCACAGCGTTAAGAACCAGCGCGAACACGGCCACAGTGATTCCGGAAAGCGCATGCTGTACCACCGGGTAGGTGGCAAAATTTCTTATGAAAAGAGCTATCACGGTGATTATGATAAGGGACGGGGTTATCACTCCGAATGTGCCCGCCAGGGCTCCGAGGATCCCGGCCTCATTAAACCCCACGAAGGTGGCTGTATTTATGGCTATGACGCCGGGGGTGCACTGTCCGATGGCATAATAATCCATCAGCTCTTCTTCTGTGGCCCATTTATGTTTTTCCACTACTTCCTTTTGCAGCATGGGAAGCATGGCATAACCTCCCCCGAAAGTGAGCCCGCCTATCCGAAGGAATGCCATATAAATATCTAATAATTTTTCCATGGGGAAAATTATATCATTATCGGGCTTATATAGTAACGTTATATTTGGTATAATCAGTAAGGAATTTTGTCATGGAAAGGAAAACGAAATGCGTTTTGTTGTTATAAGCTCCATAGCTGCAGTATGCTCTTTGATCCTGGCATATCTTATATCCGCACTGTTTTTCAGAAAGAATAAAGAGCATATGATCCGTAACGTGCTGGTCCTGTTCGCAGGTCTGTATTTAGCCGGCGGCTTATTCTATTTCAGCATATATAATAAAGCTACGCCCATAGGTATGAGCGCCCTGGAGAGCGACGATAAGGTGGAGGTTTCCAGACTGGAAGGAAAGAACGGTTTCTTTTTCGATGGCCCAGGTACCGATAAAGCACTCATTTTCTATCCCGGAGCAAAGATCGCAACAGAAGCTTATGCACCGCTTCTCCACAGTCTGGCGGCTGACGGGGTGGATGCATTTGTTATAGATATGCCGTTTCACCTGGCTTTCTTCGGAAGAGGAAAGGCTGCTATGGTATTTGATAATTACTCATATGATCACTGGTATATGGGCGGCCATTCCCTGGGTGGAGTTATGGCGGCAGCATACACTTCACAGAATTATGAAAAAAATGATATCGAAGGTCTGATCCTCATGGGCTCCTATCCCCAGAGCAAGGTGCCGGAAAGCATCGCATTTTACTCCGTGGTGGGTTCGGAAGACCATATTATGGACTTAAGACAATACGAAAAAAACAGAGTCAACTGGTCTGAAAATGCTGTAGAGATCATAATAGAGGGAGGCAACCATTCCCAGTTCGCTAATTACGGACTGCAGAGAGGTGACGGAGAAGCTTCCATCACTATAGAGGAACAGCAGAAGCAGACTATAGACGTGATCCATGAGATGACAGAAAACTGAATCTGTATATCTTTCATACAGAATCAGATTTTTGTTCATTGAAGGAAAAAAACAGCACTCATAAAATGACCCTAAAGACAGAGAAATTCCGTATTTTTCTATAAAGGAGGGATGATCATGAGTGCTATTACAAATTTTAAGCATCATACAGAGCGTAAGGCTTTCAAAGTGGCCATAGATTCTTTCTTAAAGAAGCTGGATAAGTCTGAGGACAGGACCGGGACCTATCTTCGGCTGGTTGATATGGCAGAAAAGTTCTGGGGAAAGAACGGTGCCAATAAAGACACTATGGATCAGGTCAGAGAATATCTGAAAGATCCCGAAAACAGATGGGTTAAATTCATCAACCGTGTTATAGATGAGACAGACCCGAAATATGCCCGGAATTTCATATTGAACCTGGGATACGAAGCTTTCTTCCACGGAACAAAAATGATCCGTGCCAACCGCGAGAAATACGGATGCAATATCCCATGGCTCATTCTTTTCGATCCCACGGATGCCTGCAACATGCATTGCATAGGCTGCTGGTCGGGCACATACGGACATAAACATAACCTGTCCTTTGAGGACATGGATAAGATAGTTACAGAGGGCAAGGAACTGGGGACATACCTGTATATGCTCACAGGCGGAGAACCCCTGGTGCGAAAGAAGGATATCCTTCGCCTGGCAGAGAAACATAATGATGCCATGTTTGCCCTTTTTGATAACTCCACACTCATAGACGAGGAGCTGTGCAGGGAAGTGGTCCGCCTCGGAAACATCACATTCATGCTTTCCATAGAAGGCACACCGGATACCAATGATGCCAGACGCGGTACCGGCCACTACGATGCCGTGATGAAGGCTATGGACCTCCTTAAGAAATACGGGATAGTATTCGGCACATCCATCTGCTACACCAGAGACAATATTGAAGCAGTGACAGATCCGAAATTCCTGGAGTTCATCTCAAATAAGGGGGCCAGATTCGGTTTCTATTTCCACTACATGCCTGTAGGGAATAATGCGGTACCGGAGCTTATGCCCACCCTGGAACAGAGAAAGATGATCATCGAGAGGCTGAGATGGGTGCGCTCTTCGGAAAGCGATATAGGATTCTTCCCCATGGATTTCCAGAATGACGGTGAATTCGTGGGAGGATGCATTGCAGGCGGCAGAAACTATTTCCACATAAATGCAAACGGTGATGCGGAACCCTGCGTGTTCATACACTTCTCCAATACGAACATCCATGAGAACAGCATATTGGAGATGCTTCAGAGCCCACTTTTCATGGCATATCATGAGGGACAGCCATTTAACAGAAATCATCTGAGACCATGTCCCATGCTGGAGAATCCTGATCTCCTCCGTGAGATGGTGGAGAAGACGGATGCCCACGGCACGAACTTTGAATCAGAAGAATCTGTGGATGACCTTTGTGCCAAGTGCGATGATTATTCGAAGGAATGGGCGCCTGTGGCAGATGATATTTGGGATCATCAGTTCCACAGAAAGAGGGCATACGAAAACTATACAAGGGAAAAGAGAGAGCATCCGGAGCTGGCAGCTTTCCAGCATATGGGAGCCTCTTCTGATAATAACAATAATACGGTAAAGGCAGGATAACTTATGAAAAGAAAGCTTTGCTTAACTGCGATTCTCCTTTCTGCATGTGTGACATTTTCCTCATGCGGAAACACCGCAGATTCATCCTACGGTAACTATGCTTCGGAATCTGCTGCTCCTGAATACTACGAGGACAGTGCAGAAGATGCATATTATGATGACGGTGACTATGACTATAAGGACTATGGTTACGAAGAGTCGGAAAGCATAGCGGCATCCGATATGGGTGACAGCGAAGTGGCTGTGGAATCCTCGTCTGATTCAGCGGGAGGAGAGCTGACCGCAGAGGAGGATGATTCATATAAGACAGCCACCACAGGATCTGACGGAAGCGAAGTTTTCGATCCTACCAGTAAGATGGTATATACGGGAAATGCCACGGTGGATACGCTGGATTTTGATGCCACCATGACTGCATTCCAGGCCCTTCTTTCAGAGAACGGAGGGTTCATTGAAAACGAGAACATGACAGACGGCAAGGACACATATTCATATTACTATGTGGAGCCCACCGAAAAGAGAAGGAATTATAATGCTGTGGCCAGGGTGCCTGCAGACAAGTTCAGGACTATGATGGACGGCCTGTCAGAGCTGGGAGATGTGCGTTCCTCCAGCGTATCCACTGACAACCTGTCCAGAGAGTACAGCGATCTGGCCATTTCGCTGGATATCTATCAGCAGACCTACGACAGATATTCTGCACTGATGGAGACGGCATCGGATGAGGACTATATCCTGGAGATCCAGGATAAGCTGACCCAGATGCAGATCCAGATCGAACAGACCAAGTCCAGAATGAAGCGCATAGATACGGATGTCACTTATTCATATCTGAACATCGAGATCAGAGAAGTGACGAAGTATAATGAGGCTCCGCCTAAGACGGATACATTCCTGGAAAGACTTATAAACACTGTAAAGGATACCATATCCGTATTCCTGTCATTCCTGGAGGGATTCCTGTTCTTTATCATAAGGATATTGCCATTTGCCATATTCATCGGAATCATTGCGGGAATCGTGCTCTTTATTGTGAAGAAGACAGAACCCGGACGGGAGAGGAAAAAGGCTGAAAAAAGGGCGCGGAAAGAAGAAATGTTGAACCGTGCCAGAGAAAGCCGTGCGCAGGAAGCAGCACAGCAACAATCCGAAAAGAAGGATGACACTCCTGATCAGAAAGCCTGAAAAACGGATTTAATATCAGAACCGTTGGCGAGGAGGCGGCCCTGGATCATATCGGGGCTGCCTCCTCCCTTTATGTCGAATTTTGTTTTCAAATGAGACAGCATTTCCCTGCAATCCTTATTTGCAGAGCCGATGATATAGGAATAACCTTCAGTGTCATTTCCATTAAAAACGGCGCAGTAGCCGGGATGCGTTTTCGTGAGGCTGTTCACCCCGTTTCGGACGGTGATATTTGATAGTCCTTCGGTGAAGAGGCAGGGATTCTTTTCGCCGGGGGGGATGCATTCTGCTTCTTTTTTAAGCAGCAGCTCTTCCAGGGTGAGGATCCTGCCCTTAAGTGAAAAGATCTCATCATCTTTTGCGATCACGGCATCTTCCAGAGTGTCTCTGTTTGCGGAAAGCCTTTGCCCCAGTGACAGGATAAGGGAATGCTTGTCGCCGTAGTCCTCTAAGGCCCTGAAACCGCAAAGGATGGAAAGCCGCATACCGCCTTTATAACTGTCTGCACTCAGGATCTTTATCATGCCCACTTCTCCTGTGGAACGCACATGAGGTGCGCAGCAGGCGCAGATATCCACACCGGGGATCTCTACGATACGTATGGGCCCATCCAGCTCTTTCTTACTCCGGTAGGGAAGCGTCTTTAATGTATCGCTGTCCGGGTAGCTGCAGTTTACCGGCACATTATTTATGACAGCTTCGTTTGCAATCCATTCTATCTCCGCTATATCGCTGTCTTCGATGGGACCGTTATAGTCCATGGTGACTATGTTTTCGCTGAGATGAAAGCCGGTATTATCGTATCCGTATAATCTGTGGATGATACCGGAAATGATATGCTCTCCCGTATGACACTGCATATTTGTGTATCTGTGCATCCACTCTATCTCTCCGGAGACCTTATCTCCCGGTGCAAAGGCTGTGTCGGAGTAGTGGGTGATGGTGTCCTTTTTATCTATCTGCACATCTTTAATATAGGCCACCTTATCTCCGTGATCCGTGGTCATCCTGAGTACGCCAGTGTCGGGAGTCTGGCCTCCCTCTTCCGGGAAAAACAGGGTCCGATCCAGGATCAGAAGATAGGTGCTGTCATCCTTTTTTTCACAGGAGAGCACCTCTGCATCGAAAGTGGTTTCATAGGGCATATCATCATAGAGTTTTTTAGTGGCCATGTGTTCTCAGTCCTTTCGGATAGTGGTTTTTCATAGTGTTATTGGAAAGCTTTCCCCAGCCCAGTGACAGGCTGGAAACGCTGATAAGGGTCCAGCCCTTTTCTCCGTTATGTGAGAAGGTCTCTCCGCGAAGATATGCGCTTACTGTTTCTTCATCCGGCGAAAGATCACAAGATCTTTTCACCTCACTTGGGGACAGGCAAAGTGCCAGCGCATGGGAAGGGATGAAAAGGTCCCCTTTCAGAGTTCCGAGATGAAGCCCAATGCGAAGGACCTTTAATTTATCCACCGCCGGGAAATCCTCCGGCACCAGGTTTATATCATTTCCAAAGGCTGTGTATACGCCTTTTAGCTCTAAGCCCATGTCTTTTGCAAATTCTGTCCAGGCTTTGCATTTGGAAAGGGGGCGTACAGATATGGATTTTCGCGGCAGAAGAGCATCTGCTTCGTCTCCGTCCCTCTTAAAGAGTGCATAGAAATGTCCTTCTCCTTCAGAGGTGTGGGGATAGATCTTATTCTTTTCGATGAGAGACAGATCGGGGTAATTTTCTAACAGCCATTCCACGTTTTCTTCATCTTCTTCAGGAGCAAATGTGCATGTGGAGTAGCAGAGCATTCCTCCGGGACAGAGCATTTCGAGTGCTGACTTTAATATGTTTTTCTGACGGAGAGCACAGGATGTTACATTTTCAGGGGACCATTCCGTTAAAGCCTCCTCGCTTTTTCGAAACATTCCCTCTCCCGAACAGGGAGCATCTACCAGGATCTTATTAAAATATCCCGGAAAGAATCCCGCCAGCCGATCAGGCATCTCATTTGTGACAATGGAATTTCGGACGCAAAGCCTCTCCATGTTTTCCGAGAGTATTTTCGCCCTGGATGAAACAGGCTCGTTAGAAACCAGTATGCCTTCGTTTTTCATGAGGCCTGCGATCTGAGTGGATTTGCCTCCGGGTGCGGCGCATAGATCCAGTACTCTGTCCCCGGGAGAGGGGGAGAGCACAGCCACGGGACTCATGGCGGAAGGCTCCTGTATATAATAGGCTCCGGCTGCGTGAAGTGGGTGTTTGCCTGGAGCTATATCGCCGGAATAGACATATCCGTTTCTCTCGTATGATACCGGAGTGAATGTGCCTCCGGGAAATGCGGCTTTTAAAGCGTCCGCGTTCAGAACGGGCCGCTTCAGCGGATTAATTCGAAGAGCGGTCCTCGGCGCATCATCATATGACGAAATAAAGGCATCAAAGGCCTCTTTGAGTTCGTCTTTCATTCTGTTTATGAATTCTATGGGCAGCTGCATAATACCGATTATAACACTTTTTCGGTTGCGTAAAATGAAAAAAGAGAGTAAAATCTTGATAAGTATACATACTATGGTTACAAGGAGGTATGGAATATGAGTATCAGCGGTGTAGGATCCGGATATACAGATTACAGTTCATATGGGAAGCTGGCCAGCGGCAAGGCATTACAGACCGCAGCAGACGGCGCAGCAGAACTTGCTATAGCAGAAAAGGAAGAGTCTCAGGCCAGAGGACTTGATAAAGGCACTCAGAACGCAGAGACCGCCAAGGATATGCTTAGGGTGACGGATGGCGCACAGGCCAGCATCACCGACTATCTTCAGAGGATCAGGGAGCTTGCAATAGATGCATCTTCAGGTCTTAAGACAGACTCCGATAAGGAGAAGATACAGGTGGAAGTGGATCAGCTGAAGCAGGGCATCGCAGATGTGGCTAAGCAGACCCAGTTCAACACAAAGAATATCCTGGACGGCACAGAGACAGGGTTTAATATAGCTACGGATGCTAACGGAAACGGAAAGACCGTCACCACCGGAGATGCCACACTTGAGGCTCTGGGTATCAAGGACTTTGATGTGACGAAGGATTACGATCTGAATGTCATAGACAGCGCTCTGGAAAAGATCACTACAGACAGGGCAGCAGGCGGAGCCCAGTATAACACTCTGGAGAGCACCATTAATTATAATAATTACGCATCCCAGAACACCACAGCTTCACAGAGCCGCCTGGAAGATCTGGATATGCCGAAGGCTATCTCCGAGCAGAAGAAGAATCAGCTTCTGGACACATACCAGACCATGATGCAGAAGAAACAGATGGAAGATAAAGAGAATCAGAACAGACTGCTCTTTTCATGATAGATCATAGTATTAGATGAACGGAACACGGTATTTGACGAACCCATCTGGTTTACCACTATTTCGTCACCGTCCTTCAGTTCCGAGGCATCGATGGTCAGCACCTGACCGCTTTCGTATGAAGTGGTCACCTTTTCACCATTAACGAACACCTTGCTCCACTTCGTGAAGTTATCTCCATAGAGGTGGAGCTTTTCATTGAATTCAAACATGTTTTCAAGTTTTATATCATGGACTCCCATGACTATATCCGATGCGGGATATTCGTCTTCTCCGCCGTATACATACCTGTTACCGTAGAGAATGTCATATTGCAGCATCTCCAGATCGGTCATATATTCTCCGGTGCCTGCTTCCACTCCCTGAGCGGTTTTGGTCTGGTTGTAATCCACCATGGTACCGCCGTGGATACCTAGCCTGTCTAAGAATTCAGGTACCAGCTGGTATGTGGTCAGGTCCATGTCTTCTTTTTCCATGCCGAAGTTATTCCATGTGTAATATTTCGTGTAATAAAGATTATGAGTGGAGATCTCGTCTTCTGTGAGTCCCATGGTGGGGAGATGATCCCCGAACATGATGAGCAGTGTGGGCTCATCCTTCTTTTTAAACATGTTCACATAATCCCGAACAAAATCATCCATGCCCTTCAGACGGTTCACGTAGTACAGCCACCTGTAGTTTGTTTCCTCGTCTTTTCCGATACAGTTTACGGATATGGCGGGATCTTCTTCCACGGCATAGGTGGGATAATCTCCGTGAGTAGATACTGTGATGGTATAGATAAAGTCTTTGCCGGATGTGATATCCATGGCATCTGATGTGGCATCTATCAGGATCTCGTCCTTTGGCCAGGATCCCATGGGAGTGTAGTCTGTGATATCCAGCATTTCTTTGCTTTGGAAGGTATCAAAGCCCATCATGGAAAAGGCGTTTTTACGGCTGTAAAAGTTGCCACCGTTATTATGCACCACATGAGTGCCATAGCCCTGAAGGGAAAGATTCGAAGCGATGCTTTCGCAATCGGTTTCCTTCAGTACGGTTTTCTGTGGGTACTCTCCGGGTCCGAAGAACTGCACACTCATTCCGGTCAGGACTTCAAATTCGGAATTGCATGTGCCGGCACCCACCACAGGTACGATACAGTGACCGGTGGAATAGTTCTCTTCCAGTGAATGGAGATAGGGGGTGGCATCTTCGGATGTCTCTATAAAACTGCATTCCGACACATCGAAGCAGGACTCCAGCAGCACCACCACTATGTTTGGCATCTCACCTTCGGGGAGTGTGGTCTCGGGCTGCCTGGTTTCATCCAGTATGGAACTGATCTTAGCCTCACTGTATCCAAGGGGCTTATGCATACCTCTGGAAAAGGCGCTGGTGGAAAAACCGTATAGAAAGCCGTTATCCGAATATCCCTGGGTCAGGTTTCCGAAATATGATGAGATGACCTTCCTGTTCTGTAATGCTTTTGTCACAAAGGGGATGGAGATGAAAGCCAGGATGATGATAAGCAGTCTGGCCCAGAAGGGCAGCTTCATCTCAAAGGAACGGCCCTTAAAGAACCGAAGGATCAGAAACACCGTGAGTATGGTCAGTCCGCCGGCAGAAAGGGCTCCCTGGGTGGCTGAAAAATAGTTGGTGTTTTGCATGGTGAGGAGATCTCCCACCATGTTTATGTCTGTGAAACCAAAGGGAGACACACGGTTTAAAAGTACGATACCGTTTATGACTCCCAGGATCAGGAAAAACGAGAGCACCATGTCTCTCATGAATCCGTGCTTTCCTATCAAAAAGGTGAGGAGCAGCGCCACATATACCAGATAGGAGTTATAGAGAAAGGCTCCGAAATGGTAATGCACGAAGTTTACCGCACCCATAAAGCTGTGCCTTGCCATCCATTCCATAATGAATATCATCGCCATGGAGAGCGGTATATGGATGAGCAGCGAATATTTGTCCAGTGTATATATAATCTTTTCTTTCATAATCGGTATTATTGAGTTATAATGTGCATCAAATGCGTTGGCGGAAATCATGCCACACATAATAGCACGATAAAAATTCTAATGCAAATCACAGGAAACATTCATGCATAAACTGACCTTCAGAGAAACAGGTATCAGTAAAGCTACCAGAAACAGAATAATCGCTCTGATCTTTCTTTTTATAGCAGGGGTGGTTTTCTTCGAGATCGTACTGAATTTCAAGACTGAAGAAGAAGAAGAACATATCACTCTGCCCTCACTTCCCGTGGTGACCACGGATGTCATGGGTGAGGAGATGAACCGCCTCAGGGGCTACACCAAGGAAATGGATGCCCTGTACATGAGGGACGCCGTGGCGCTTCTTAAGGAAGACAGAAGCCTCACCATACATATCAACACCTATGGAAGGAATGTGGAGGCAGTGGCATATGACATACAGAGTATGGACGCTGCCAGAAAGATAGCGGACACGGTGGTGGAAGACTACGTGCAGGACGATGAAGGGATCATCACTGCGAATCTCCGCATAGAGAACCTGGTGGAGCCGGGGGAGGAATACACTTTCAGGCTGGTTCTCACCATAGACGGGGAGGAAGTGTACTACTACACCAGAATACTGATCCCGGTGGATGCTCACGAGGAAGAGTGTCTGGCTTTCGCAAAGGATTTTCATGAGCAGGCCTTAAGCGGCAGGGATACAGAGATCGCTCCCTATATGGAGACCGATCCTGCAGAGGATAAAGATGATCTGAACCATGTCACCATAAAGTCCACTTTAAACCAGGTGTGTTACGGAGACTTTGACGGAGTGCCGGTGGGGGATCCTCAGATAGAGATTAAGGACATAAACGACGCCTACATGGCACTGGAGATGGATTTCCAGATGACCAGGGTGAATGAGCATTCCCAGACCGAATACTATAATGTACGTGAATATTTTAAGATCCGCTATGCCCCGGAGCATATGTATCTTTTGGACTATGACAGGACCATGGAACAGATGCTGGGCATAAAGGATCCCGAAGTGGTGGACAATATATTTAACTGCGGTCTCATAGAAAGCGATGTGGATTATCTTTCAAATGAAACCGGTACCATCGTAAGCTTCGTACAGGCAGGGGAGCTTTTCCAGTATAACCAGAACAGAAGGACTCTCACCAAGGTGTTTTCATTTGTGACGGATGATCCCACGGATCCCAGAGCCATTGATACGGAACACGAGATAAAGCTTCTTAATATAGATGAGACCGGTGCCATGGACTTCGTGGTATACGGATATATGAACGGAGGAGACCACGAGGGTAACTGCGGTATAGACCTGCTCCATTATGACAGCAGTACGGGGCAGACCAAGGAGCACACATTCATCCAGACCACCAATTCCTTCCAGATCCTCCAGGCCAGCTTCAGTAACCTGCTGTTTAAGTCCACCGGAAACGTGTTCTATATCATGGTGGATGGTACACTGATCTCTGTGGATCTTTTGACCATGCAGAAGACTGAAATGCTGACCGGACTGAAGGACGGCACTTTTGCCGCATCAAAGGGCGGCAGATATGTGGCATGGTCTGCAGACGGCATAGTGACGGACGTGATCCATATCATGGATCTGGAAACGGGAAGTAAATTCGATATCAGGGCAGACGAAGGAGAAAAACTGCGGACTATAGCTTTTATGGACGATGATCTGGTATACGGGTTTGTGAAGGAAAGCGATATATCCACTGATGCAGCCGGCGGAGCCATATATCCCATGTACAGAATGGATATAATAGATATCACCACCGACCGGGGCAAAGTGCTAAAGACATATGAGAAGAGCGGAAGGTATGTATCCGACGCCAGACAGAGCGGATATACGCTGTATCTGGAACTGGCTGACAGAGAGGCTGACGGCACATTTTCCGAAAGCGGCACGGATACCATAAAGGACAGCTCCGGCGAAAAGAATAAGACAGTACAGGTGCAGCTCACCTATGACGATAAAAAGATGAATGTGGTGTCCTTTGCCATGGCACCGCTGGACGAAGAAAATGTGTCTGCGGTGAAGGTGATGACCGCCGGTGTGGTGCCGGCCACCATGGGAAAGATCGTGACTGTGGATGTGACAAAGACAGAGCAGAAATATTTTGTCTATGTGGGAAGCCGTGTGGAATATTCCGGTGCTAATATAAAGAAGGCCATCACACTTGCCGATGAAGAAATGGGTATAGTGGTGGACAATACCCAGCAATATATATGGAAGAGAGGCAGAGCGGCATATACAGATCCGTTTACGAATCTGACAGTAGGCGCCGCAGATGTGGACAGAGATTCTATAGCACAGGCCCTCAGCATCATGCTGGCCCGTGAAGGAGTGAATATAGATGTTCATTCTCTCCTGGAACAGGGGTCCATGCCCACAGACATATTGCAGGGAGCCCTTAAGGATGCTACTATATTAGACCTGACAGGGTGCACCTTGTCGGAAACGCTCTATTATGTGTCCCAGAATGCTCCTGTATTTGCCCTGACTCCGGAAGGAGAGGCAGTGCTCATAGTGGGATATGATGCATCCGGCATATTTGTGTTTGATCCCCTGGAGGGAACCACAGTGAAAAAAGGCATGACGGAAAGCACGGAGGAGTTTGAGCTTTCCGGAAATGTGTTTATCTCATATGTAAAATAGGATACGAGGAAAGAAAGATGTTTAAGATCGAGTTTAATTCACCGGTACATGTTCATTTTATAGGAATTGGCGGAATATCCATGAGCGGTTTGGCAGAGATCCTTATGGACAGGGGCTTCACTGTATCCGGATCGGATAATAAGGAGTCACCTCTCACGGATCATCTTTCGGAAATAGGCGCAAAGGTGTCCTATCCTCAGAAAGCAGAGAACATCACAGACGATATAGACGTGGTGGTGTATACCGCAGCCATCCATCCGGATAACCCGGAGTTTAAGGCAGCGAAAGAGGCAGGGCTTCCAATGCTCACCAGAGCGGAACTTCTGGGACAGATCATGGAAAACTATAAAGAATCCATAGCGGTGGCGGGAACCCACGGAAAGACCACCACTTCTTCCATGATAAGCCAGATCCTTCTTTCAGCCCAAAAAGACCCCACCATATCCATAGGAGGCATTCTTCCTTCTATTAAAAGTAATGTGCATGTGGGATCCGGAGATCAGTTTGTGCTGGAAGCATGTGAGTATACAAACAGCTATCACTCATTTTTCCCTAAGTATAATGTGATCCTGAATGTGGAAGAGGACCACATGGATTTCTTTAAGGATCTTTCGGATGTGAGGAACAGCTTCAGAAAATTCGCTTCAAACACTTCGTCTGACGGTCTTCTGGTGATAAACCGTGCCATACCGGACTACAGCGAGATAGCAGCAGATTGCAAGGCAAAGACGGTGACTTTCGGAATGGACAGCAGTGCAGACTATTATCCGGAGGACATTAAGTATAATGAGCTGGGTCTGGCATCCTTTGTCCCTGTGGCAAAAGGGAAAAGCATGCAGAGGATATCACTGCATGTGCCGGGAGAACATAATATACTAAATGCTCTGGCAGCCATAGCCGTATGCAGCGAGATGGGCATAGATGAAAAGGACATGGCGGAGGGCTTCAGGACATTTACGGGAGCGGACAGAAGATTTCAATACAAGGGAAAACTTAAAAACGGAGCCATCATCATTGATGACTACGCCCATCATCCTACGGAAATATCGGCTTCACTGGATACAGCCAGGAAGCTTAAGGATAAACGGGTGGTGTGCATATTCCAGCCACACACCTATACCAGGACCAAGGCGTTCTTAAAAGAATTCGGCGCTGCGCTTTCCAAAGCGGATCTGGTAGTGCTTGCGGATATATATGCAGCCAGAGAGCAGGATGTATATGGAGTAAGTTCAAAGGATGTGGCTGTCGAAGTGAAAAAGAACGGCACCGAAAGCCTGTATTTTTCCACCTTTGAGGAGATAGAAAAATATATCGAAAAAAATTCTACACCAAAAGATCTGTTGATAACTATGGGGGCCGGAGACGTGTTTAAAATAGGCGAAGACCTGCTTCAGTAGATCTTATCCACATAATCCACAATGAGAGGAAGAAAGGTATAAATCTTCTCTTGTGGATTTTTTATGCCGTATTTCTAAAGATCTGCGTAGTTATCCACAATGTGAACAGATGCTGAAAGCCTTGATTTCACTGGGTTTTCGGGATATCTTTCTCTTTTATGTTTGACATTGCTGTGCTATACTTTATCTCACTTAGCGGGTAAACCCCCATAAAGAGGAAGATAATGGCTGACGAGATCACTTTGCATACCGGCTTTTCCAGGTCGGTGACAATAGTTTCAAATACATTCATAGACTATTTCATGGCTGAAGCAAACGGAGAATACGTGAAGATATATCTCTATTTGCTCAGATCTTTAAATAAAGACAATACAGAATTTTCCATTTCTGCCATGGCTGAGAAGCTGGGGCATACACAGCTGGATATCCAGAGAGCCTTAAGGTATTTTGAGGAGAGGCATCTTCTCTGCCTGGAATATGATTCTGCCCATACCCTGCGGGGCATCTGCCTGCTGGATCCTGACCGGGCGGGGAATTATTATGCCCCGGCTACCCTGTCAGTGACACCCCAGAGGTTTACTATACCCATGACTGCATCTACACTGCCCATACCGGCGCCCATGGCACCGATACAGACAGGCATGGCGGTGCAGCCCGGAGCAGAAAGAGAGCCGGAGCCGAAGACATATTCTCCGGAAGAGATAGCGGCCCTTAATGAAAACGAAGATGTGCGTGAGCTTTTATTCATTGCGGAGCAATACATGCAGCATCCCCTTACGGTGAACGACACGAATATGCTCCTTTTCTGGTATGACGAGCTTCATCTTTCGGCGGATGTGGTGGAATATCTGATAGAGTTCTGCGTGGAAAAGGGACATAACAGCATCCACTATATGAACAAGGTAGCCCTGTCCTGGGCCGGCGACGGAGTGGAGACCATAGAAGATGCCAGGACCAGGAACAATATCTATTCCCAGAGCTATTATGCCGTGATGAAGGCTTTTGGCATCAGCGGAAGGAGCCTGATCCCGGAGGAACAGTCCTATATCGAGAAATGGACGAAGAAATATCATCTTTCCCTTGAAGTCATAAGCGAGGCCTGCAGGAGAACCGTGGCAAACACGGGCCAGGTGAACTTTAAATATGCGGATAAGATCCTTTCCAGCTGGTTTGAAAACAGTGTGGACTCCCTGACGGATGTGGAGAAGATAGATAAGGCCCATAATGATGTGGCTCCCAGGGGAAAGAAGAAGCCGAAGGACGGCGGGAACGGAGCAGTGAAGACCAAGTTCCATAACTTCGAAGACAGAGACAATAACTATGATAACCTGGAGCTTAAGCTTCTGGATATCAAGTGATGGAAGGGTATACAGATGTCGCTTACTAACTCGCAATATAACGAGCTTATGCGTTCCTATGAAGAGAAACAGAGACAGGCTTCGTATATTGCCGAAAAGCATAAGGAAGAAGTATATGAAAAAGTGCCGGCGCTGCGCAGCATAGATGACACCATAGCCGCCGAAAGCACATCATATCTTAAAAGGATGTTAAAGGGAGTGGCTGAGGAAGGTGCTCTCCATGAAAAGATAGAAGAACTGAAAAAGCAGAAGATATCCCTTATCAGGGAGGCCGGGTATTCACCGGAATATCTGGAACCTTCCTATAGCTGCAAGGATTGCAGCGACACAGGATATATAGGCAATAAAAGGTGTCATTGCTTCATCCAGGCATCCATAGATCTGGTATACAGCCAGACCGGCATAAAGGACATCCTGAAAGAAGAAAACTTTGACACATTTAAAACAGAGTATTATTCTGATACCGCCACGGACCCGGAAAGGAAAATGACTTCCCGGGATATTGCTGTGGAAGCCAGAGATTATTGCAAAGAGTATTGCAGAAACTTTGACAGGGAGGGGGGCAATATCCTGATCACCGGTCAGACCGGCACAGGTAAGACATTCCTCAGTCACTGCATAGCAAAGGATCTGCTTGATGCGGGACATTCCGTACTGTACTTCACATCATATCAGCTGTTTGAAGTGTTCGAAAAAAATACCTTCGAAAAAGATCCCGATTTTATGGAATCCTATGATAATATATTCACGTCGGATCTTATAATCATAGACGATCTGGGGACGGAAATGGCAAATGGATTCACTAATTCCAGACTGTTTCTGTGTCTTAACGAGAGGCTTTTAAGCGGCAGATCGACTGTGATATCCACGAATCTTTCCGTTCGGGATATAGCGGAGGAGTACTCGGAAAGAACATTTTCCAGGATTTTCGGTAATTATAAGCTTCTGAAACTCTATGGAGAGGATATAAGGATAAAGAAGAAGCTTTTGAATGCATAATAAAAAGGAGAAAATGATGGCTAACAAGCATTTAAAAACCACCAGACCTGTAGCACCCCTTGGCATTGTGGCAATGAAGGGCATAACAGAAATAGCAAAGGTCACAAATGACTATCTGATGGAATGGAGGTCGGACAGAGACTTTGATCCTCGTATAGATGAGGGAAATATCACATACGATACAGACCGCACATATCTTCTTGAAACATCAGTGCCCAGATTCGGGTCAGGTGAGGCAAAGGGAGTGATACTGCAGTCTGTGAGAGGACTGGATCTGTACTTCATGCTGGATGTGACAAACTACAGCCTGACATATACAGTTTGCGGTCACGAGAATCATATGTCTCCCGACGATCACTATTCAGACCTGAAGAGACTTATCGCTGCCGTGGAGGGCAAGGCCCATAGGATCACAGTGATCATGCCTTTCCTTTATGAGGGCAGACAGCACAGACGTACCGCCAGAGAGTCACTGGACTGTGCCATAGCTCTTCAGGAGCTGGTATCCATGGGCGTGGATAATATCATCACCTTTGATGCCCATGATCCCAGAGTCCAGAATGCCATCCCGCTCCACGGATTCGAGACCGTGCAGCCCGCATACCAGTTCATTAAAGGAATATGTGCACATTGCGATGATATAAAATTCGATAACGATCATCTCCTTATCGTCAGCCCTGATGAAGGCGGAACAAACAGAGCCGTATACATGGCTTCCGTCCTGGGCGTTGATATGGGAATGTTCTATAAAAGAAGAGACTACAGCCGCATAGTGGACGGACGAAATCCCATCGTGGCACATGAATTCCTGGGACCATCCGTGGAGGGTAAGGATGTGTTCGTTGTGGATGACATGATCTCATCCGGGGAGTCCATGATAGATGTGGCCACAGAGCTTAAAAAGCGTAAGGCCAACAGGATATTCGTATTGTCCACTTTCGGTCTCTTCACCAATGGCTTAAAGAAATTTGATGATGCGGTGGAAAACGGTATCATATATAAGGTGGTGACAACAAACCTCACCTATCAGACGGAGGAACTGCTTTCCAGAGACTATTACATCAGCTGCAGCATGGCTAAATACATTGCCTATATCATCGATACACTGAATCATGATATGTCCATAGCAGATCTGATGGATCCCTATGACAGGATAACCACCCTGGTGGAGAAGTATAAAAAGACTCACTGATAGAATAATTTTACACAATCTTTCAAACAATAACCACAATATGTTGTGGTTATTGTTTTTTTTGTTGCCAATTCCAACAAAAATATTTAAAAAATCAGAAAAAAAAGGAAATTTTGCACAATTATCATTAAATGTGATATACTTTATTCATCTAGTTAGTATTTACTCAAGAAAGGACGTGAGGTGAAGGCTTATGGGTAAAGAAATGATCGCTATGCTCCTTGCCGGGGGACAAGGCAGCAGGCTGGGTGTACTGACATCCGAGGTGGCAAAGCCCGCCGTGGCATTCGGCGGTAAATACCGCATCATTGATTTTCCCCTCAGCAACTGTATCAATTCCGGTATAGATACAGTCGGTGTGCTGACCCAGTATCAGCCCTTGGTGCTGAATTCCCACATAGGCATCGGTATTCCGTGGGATCTGGATCGAAATAACGGTGGTGTGACGGTGTTACCGCCATACGAAAAGAGCGATAACAGTGAGTGGTATACAGGTACGGCAAACGCCATATATCAGAATCTGAGATATATGGAGAGTTATGATCCTGAATATGTGCTAATTCTATCCGGAGATCACATCTACAAGATGGATTATGAAGCCATGCTGGACTTCCATAAACAGAACAAATCGGATGTGACCATAGCGGCTATGCCGGTTCCTATTGAAGAGGCCAGCCGTTTCGGAGTGGTTATCACTGATGAAAACAGGCAGATCACGGAGTTTGAGGAGAAGCCTGAACATCCCAGGAGCAATCTGGCATCCATGGGTATCTACATATTCAGCTGGCCGGTGCTGAAGCAGAGTCTGCTGGCACTTAAAGACCAGAATGAATGTGACTTCGGAAAACATGTCATCCCATATTGTCATGATAAGGGCATGCGCATCTTCGCATACGAATTCAACGGATACTGGAAGGATGTGGGAACTCTCGGATCATATTGGGAAGCCAATATGGAGCTTATCGATCTCATCCCCGAGTTCAATCTCTACGAAGAATTCTGGAAGATATACACCAACCAGGATATGCTGGAGCCACAGTTTGTTTCCGGTAGCGCAAAGATCAGCAAAGCCATCATAGGCGCGGGAAACGAGATCTACGGTGAGGTGTCGGGCTCTGTGCTTTCTGCAGGAGTGATCGTGGAAGAGGGCGCAGTGGTGAGAGATTCCATTCTTATGAAGGGAACTCATATAGGCAAAGGCTGTGTTATAGAAAAGGCCATAATAGCGGAAGATGTCACCATCGGTGATAATACTAAGATCGGAGTGGGCGAGAACAAGGAAAGCCAGTTGAATTCCAGCGTGTATGCGTTCGGACTGGCTGTTATCGGTTCGGGCTCTGTGATACCGGGAGGTGTGGAGATAGGAAAGAACACCACCATCCACGGCGTGACGGAGGATAAAGACTACCCCGGAGGAAAGCTGGAAAGCGGCGGCTATATTATTAAGGCAGGTGAAGAAGAATGAAGGCTTTAGGTATTATCCTGGCAGGCGGCAACAGCAGCCGGATGCAGAATCTGTCAGACAAGAGAGCAATTTCTGCAATGCCCATAGCGGGCAGCTACAGAAGTGTAGATTTTACACTTTCCAACATGACCAATTCTCACATACAGACTGTAGCTATCCTCAGTCAGTATAATGCCCGTTCATTAAACGAGCATCTTAATTCCTCCAAGTGGTGGAATTTCGGACGTAAGCAGGGAGGAATGTTCCTCTTCACCCCCACGGTGACCGCCGACAACAGCTGGTGGTACCGCGGCACGGCGGATGCCATGTGGCAGAACATAGATTTCCTGAAGAGACGTCATGAGCCCTATGTGGTTATTGCCAGCGGAGACTGTGTGTATAAGATGGACTTTAACGCAGTGCTGGAATATCACATACAGAAACAGAGCAATATCACTGTGGTGTGCGCGAAAGTGCCGTCATATGATGATATTAACCGGTTCGGCGTAGTGAAACTGGATTCCGACGGACAGGTGCTGGAATTTGAAGAAAAGCCCATGATGGCTCATTCCAATATCGTGTCCACCGGCGTATATATCATCAGACGCCGCACACTTATCGAACTTTTGGAGCAGTGCAATAAGGAGGGTAGATATAACTTTGTCACAGATATCCTTATCCGCTACAAAGGTATGAAGAAGATCTACGGATACATGATGGACGGATACTGGTCCAATATAGCATCCGTTGAATCATATTATCACACTAACATGGATTTCCTTAAGAAAGAAGTCAGAGATTATTTCTTCTACACAGAACCGAAGATATATTCAAAGGCACAGGATCTGGCACCTGCTAAATATAACAGCGGAGCCAATGTGACAAACAGTCTGGTGGCCAGCGGATGTATCATAAACAGTCAGGTGGAAAATTCCGTACTGTTTAAGAAAGTATTTGTAGGAAACAACTGTACAATCAAGAATTCCATCATTTTAAACGGCGCCTATATCGGAGACAATGTTTATGTGGAGAACTGTATTGTAGAAAGCAACGAAACTCTTCTTTCAAATACTAGTTATATAGGAAAGAACGGCATTAAGATCGTGGCAGAAAATAATAACAGATTCGGAGTATAAACAGGAGGAACCGAAATAATGCAAATTACAGACATTAGGATCAGGAAAATAGAAAAGGAGGGCAAGATGAAGGCGGTGGTGTCCATCACCATCGATGAAGAGTTTGTAGTGCATGATATAAAGATCATTGAAGGCGAAAAGGGCCTGTTCATAGCAATGCCCAGCCGCAAAGCCACCGACGGAGAGTATAAGGACATAGCTCATCCCATTAAGTCATCTACCAGGGAGAGCATCCAGAACATGATCCTCCAGAAGTATAAAGAGGAGATGGAGAATCCTTCAGAGGCATAGCGGACAGCCTTAATATGAAATAACATAAGAAACTGTAAATAAGTATTGACAAACCCCGTTTCTGTGTGCTACATTTGTACGGCACGGAAATGGGGTTCTTTTTTTTTGCACTTTTTTGAGGCTTAAAGAACCAGGAAAAAACGAAGCGGAGGAAAAGGTTGTGCGTACAAAAATAACACTGGCATGTACAGAATGCAAACAACGTAACTACAACATCAACAAGAATAAGACAACACATCCTGATCGTATGGAGATCAAGAAGTATTGCAGATTCTGTAAGAAACACACATTACATAAAGAAACAAAGTAATCTAAGAGGAGATGTCATGGCAGAGAATCAGAATAAAGCCGGACAGGGCCGTATCCAGAAATGGGCGGAAGGCGTAAAGGCAGAGTTCCAGAAGATCATCTGGCCGGACGGTACGACCACGTCTAAACAGACTGTTTCCACTATAGTGATATCTGCAATACTGGCGCTGCTCATCGTGGTGTTTGACATGGTCATTCAGTACGGAGTGGATTTCTTGGTTAGTTTGTAGGAGGAATGTATGGCAGAAGCGAGCTGGTATGTGGTACATACCTATTCGGGATATGAAAACAAGGTCAAGGCAAATATCGAAAAGACCATTGAAAACCGTCACTTAGAGGATCAGATCCTTGAGGTTCGTGTGCCCATGGAGGATGTGACCGAGGTTAAGAACGGAGCCAGAAAACAGGTGACAAAAAAGCTGTTCCCCGGATATGTACTGGTGAACATGATCATGAATGATGACACCTGGTATGTGGTTCGAAACACCAGAGGTGTGACCGGTTTCGTGGGCCCGGGATCAAAACCGGTGCCGCTTTCAGATATAGAGATGCGCCCCCTGGGTATCAAGCAGGAAAATCTGGTTATCGACTTCGCAGAGGGAGATACCATTTCTGTGGTCAGCGGCGCATGGAGAGACACTGTGGGAGTGGTTCAGCATATGAACACCGCTAAACAGACAGTGACCATTAATGTAGAAATGTTCGGACGCGAAACCCCGGTAGAAATAGATTTCGCGGACGTTCAGAAATTATAACCATAAGGAAGGAGTTTTAGTATGGCTAAGAAGATCGAAGGCTATATCAAGCTGCAGATTCCGGCAGGAAAGGCTACACCGGCACCTCCTGTAGGCCCCGCACTTGGACAGCACGGCGTGAACATAGTAGAGTTCACAAAGCAGTTTAACGCAAAGACTGCAGATATGGGAGATACAATCATCCCTGTAGTCATCACAGTTTATGCAGACAGGAGTTTTTCATTTATCACAAAGACACCGCCTGCAGCAGTTATGATCAAGAAGGCTTGCAAGATCCAGTCAGGATCAGGCGAACCCAATAAGAAGAAGGTGGCAAAGATCACCAGAGCTCAGCTTCAGGAGATCGCTGAAGTGAAGATGAAGGATCTGAATGCGGCAAACATCGATTCAGCTATCAGCATGATCGCCGGAACAGCCCGTTCTATGGGAGTAGAGGTCGAAGGGTGACCGCCCTTCAGGCATCTACCTAACGGATATTTCTTAAAGATATTTTCGAAAACGCCGCACCGCTTCGGCAAACTAACTTCCAACTACGACAGCGGCACTCAGGAGAGTCTTCGTGCCTTGTCTCCGTAGGAAGTGGATTTCGCCTCGCTCTAAAGGCGGCTGAAATGTTTTCGAAAATACCATTTAAGCAAATATCCTTACTATAATAATTGAGGCGTTCTGCCTCACTCTAACACTATGGGAGGGCGAAAGCCCGGTAAAACCACAGGAGGAAAAGTATGAAACACGGAAAGAAATACGAAGAATTAGCAAAGAGCTATGACAAGAGCGCGCTGATGGATCCCAAGGATGCAGTAGCGCAGGTAAAGAAGAATGCACAGGCCAAATTCGATGAGACCATCGAAGTACACATTCGTACAGGCTGCGATGGCCGACATGCAGAGCAGCAGGTAAGAGGAGCAGTGGTTCTTCCTCACGGAACAGGAAAGACAGTAAGAGTCCTGGTATTTGCAAAGGGTGCTAAGGCTGATGAAGCTACAGCAGCAGGAGCAGATTTCGTGGGTGCAGAAGATCTGATCCCCAGGATCCAGAACGAAGGATGGCTGGATTTCGACATGGTAGTGGCTACTCCCGATATGATGGGTGTGGTAGGACGTCTAGGTAAGGTGCTCGGACCTAAGGGTCTTATGCCGAACCCCAAGGCAGGAACAGTTACCATGGATGTGACAAAGGCAGTGCAGGATATCAAAGCCGGTAAGATCGAGTACAGACTGGATAAGGCAAACATCATCCATGTACCGGTAGGAAAGGCTTCATTCTCTGAGGAACAGCTCGGCGAAAACTTCCAGACCCTTATGGATGCAGTCAACAAGGCAAAGCCCGCCAGCTTAAAGGGAACCTACATCAAGAGCATTACACTGGCACCGACCATGGGACCGGGCGTGAAGGTGAATCCGGTGAAGACAGTTACAGCATAAGCTGATCGTTTCAAAAACTGTTGACAGCATAGAAAAAGCGTGTTAATATAGCACACGCTGAACAGAATAAGTACCGAAGACAGCAGGTGCGAAAGCGTAAAGGGAAACCTACCCGCCGAGGATACGAAAATCACGAGATTTTAATGCCTCTTTGTCTTTGGGACGAAGAGGCATTTTTATGCACACGCCCGCATAAGGAAATTAGCAGCAAAGCTGCATGCGGGCGGCGCAGGCGAGTGGGGTGCGATTGCTTCTTCCCTACTCGAGTAAATATTTTTAAGGAGGAAAAAACTGTGGCAAAAGTAGAATTAAAGCAGCCTGTAGTTCAGGAAATATCCGAGAACGTTAAGGATGCGCAGTCTGTGGTAGTAGTAGACTATCGTGGACTTACAGTGGCACAGGATACACAGCTTCGTAAGACCTTAAGAGAAGCAGGCGTTACTTATAAAGTATATAAGAACACCATGATGAACTTCGCATTTAAGGGAACAGATTTTGAAGCATTATCCCCTGTGCTGGAAGGACCCAGTGCCATCGCCATCTCCAAAGATGACGCTACAGCACCCGCAAGGATCCTTTCCAAGTTCGCTAAAGATGCTCCTGCACTTGAGATCAAGGCAGGTGTGGTAGAGGGAACATTCTATGACGCAGACGGCATGAAGTCCATCGCCAGCGTGCCCTCAAGAGACGAACTTATATCCAAACTGCTTGGATCACTGCAGAGCCCCATCACAAACTTCGCTAGGGTACTTAACCAGATAGCAGAGAAGGGCGGCGAAGCAGCACCTGCAGCAGAAGAGGCAAAGGCAGAGGA
>JAILDZ010000204.1 GCA_024688505.1 Lachnospiraceae bacterium | reverse complement strand
CAGGTTTTATAAAAGAAAGATACATGATAGGATCACGCCTATCCTGCATATAACTCCATTTTTCGGATGCTATCTCGTTAAGCATCGCGTTGATATTATCAACAAATGCCTCCGCTCTTTTTTGCCTGTCTCTGATATCTCCGTCATCCGAAAGGAGCTTTCTAAACTCTTCCCGCACTTCCTCGACCTTCCCCTGCTCACAAAGGAAAGTAATGCCACCGATTGGATGCTTATATCTGTTCTCAATAATATTCTGAGATTTGCTCATGGCTTTCTTAAACATCTCTGTAAAGTCAGCCGCGTCTATATCCCAATAATCAAGACAAGTCCTCACAGCAGGCCATTTATAACTCTCATCCCTGCCGTTAAATTCATTGATCGAATCATAGTTTGCTTTATAATTTGCCAATACTCTCGCAAATATATCCTTATTCACAGGCACCCTCCTCGTCCTTATACTTCCAGACAAATCCTCCTGCGTGTTTCTGAACGCCCTTTGCAGCATCCCTGATACTCTTAGGACTTACTCCTGCTTCCTTGCTCGCAAGTGCGACGGATTCAAATTCTTTTATGATATTTCCATCATCATCCATTTGAAGAATCGCTCTTCCTGTGGACGCTTTCGGTTCAGATTCTTTTGCCGCTTTAGCTTCTTCTTTTTCCTTTTGCTTTTGAGCTTTGGCTGCCTCTTTCTCAGCTTTTTGCTTTTCTGCTTGCTGAAGATCATACAAAAGCTCTATTGCCTTTTCTCTTCTTGCTTCAAGCTCTCCATACTGAGTCTTGGGATTTCTTTCCATAAACTCTTCGACTATTACAATCTCGTTTGCATAGTCTTTGATTTTTCTGAAAGCCTTTGCATAGGAAACATATAATGCCGGCGCATCATAGCCTACAGCCCTCGCCTTATCATAAAAAAGTATTGCTGCCTCAATATCTCCGGCTTTTCTTAATTCCTCTGCATGCTCATACAACGGAAATCCAGCCTCAAACCCCTTATCGAAGTTCCCATAGTTCTTTATCTGTGACAGCGGGCATCTGTTATGAACCGCTTCTACAACTACATCCTCTCTCTTTATATTTCGTCCGGTATCAATCTCCGCAGGAACCGCATCATAGCTCTTGGCTCTTGCCTGATCCAATAATCTTCTAACATCTGAATCAGATATACTTGTCATATGAGCTATATTCTGCTCGGCTTCTCTTTTAGCACCGCTGACCTGCTTGAAGTAGAACTGCATGGACTTATCTGCTTCCTTATAAGCGGAATAGATATAATCACCCAAAAACTCAATGTTGAACGGGCTGTTAAAATATAGTCTTACATTATTGGTTCCACCCTCACTCACGCTACACTTCTCAATCGGAAGCGCTATCGGTGTCTTCATATTTGCAGGAATGATGATATATTTACCCTTGGATGCAAACTTAAACTTAAGGATCGAATACAAATTGCAGGTATCTACATATCCACCACTGTTCTTATAGAATCGAAGCCACTTACTATTTCCGCCTCGTTTCAAAATGGCATCCTGTATTACAGCACAAATCTCTAATTCTTCCTCAGAAAGCTTCTTTGCCTCCTGAGCCTTTTCCTGTTTCTTTGCCCGCTTTTCAATTTCTGCCTCTTGATTCGCAAGAAGCTCCCAAAGTATCTTTCCACATACTTCCGCATCAGTTACCGCTCTATGGGCATTCTGATTTACAATTCCATATGATGCCGCAACCGTATCCTGCTTATAATTATCAAGCTTTAAATGCTTTCTTGATAAAGCAAGAGTATCAACATATCGGATATTCCCGTTGTATCCAAGCCTCTTTAACGTCTCACAAAGGAAATCCATATCAAACTTTGCATTATGAGCGCATATAATCGTATTTCCAGAAAGTGCATCTCCAAGGAAATTTATAAATGCAGGGTATACCTGTGACTCTACCGGTGCATTCCTGAGCATGTCATTTGTAATATGGTTTACCTGAGATGCAGATGCAGAAATAGGCATTCCCGGATTAACAAGTGTGCTGTACTGATTAACTATCACTCCGTTCTCAAATACAACTGCTCCAAGTTCAACAATACGCTCTGTATATGCGCTTAGTCCTGTAGTCTCTACATCAAATGCTATATATCTTCTTTTAAGGCTATCTAATACCTCCACATTTATCTCTGTCTTTTCTGCGAAGACGTTTCCCGTCTTTTGCC
The DNA here is from genome assembly GCA_024688505.1 of Lachnospiraceae bacterium. Classification (GTDB taxonomy): domain Bacteria; phylum Bacillota; class Clostridia; order Lachnospirales; family Lachnospiraceae; genus FD2005. Next base: position 1,701 of record JAILDZ010000204.1, on the reverse strand, counting down.
AAAGCGAAGTAGCTCCTGACTGCGGATTTGTATTCTTTTTCCCAAATAACTTATCTAAGAATCCCATAGTCGCCCTCCTTACTCAAAACTCTTTACCTTCCAAGCCTTGCCATCATCTTCAACTAATATTCCTTTATCTATAAGCTCCTGAACTGACTGCTTATCGCATTCACCCGTTATATACTTTAGATAATCAAGTAGCATCTTCATATCATCATCAAAAAGACAAAGGTTTATTGTACTGTCGGTGTTATACTCAACGCCGCTCCATATATAAATCTTCCAATAAAGCTTGAGTACATCTTCACCATATTCCGGAACTGATTCATAAATCATATAAGGTTCCAGAGGTTCATATATCTCTGCCTTACCGCCTGCAAGTGCATTTTCTATAAGGCTTTTAATCCTTCTGATTTCATGACCTTCAAGAGTCTCATCCTCATAAAGCTCATAATTTAGCACATCCGGTTTCTTTACGAGAAGATCCACGAGGCACCAGTCATTGCTACATGTTACTTTTCTGTCGTATTCTCTTATACGGAGCGTTACGGTTATATCTCCATCCAGCGGAAGCTTTAAATACATATCGTCACCGCCTATCTATGCAGATTTACAAATCCATCAATCTTTCCTATCAGGGATTCATTGCCCTTGCAGGTTGCGCCTTCAAATATCTCCTTATGCATCGGTCCATACATGAACGTGACCTTATGACTGCAATCATCTATGGTCTCGCAACACATTTCAGCGCTTCTTGCAAAGTCATACAGTTCCTTAAATAAATCCCGTATCTCCTGCTTGGATAGCGGTGTTGTGCTTACGCCATGCTTTTTTCTACTCTTATACTCTGTGTAATAGGTACAGATTTCTTCCTCAGTTATCTCTGTTACCCATGTTCTGCCTGGCCGAAGTCTTTCAACGTCAAAATGCTGTTCTGCTACCTTTACAGCAGTTATATTGTTAATCGTCTTAGACATATGCGCCTCCTTTTGGGTACAATACCCCATGATTTTGCATGTGTTTTATGTGTCTACTGTAATGGTAGCAAAAACCCTGTCCAATAATTGGGACTTAGAACGTCTTTTTCACACTTTTTTCGGAGCCCACCTCAAAATGACGCATTACGATACCGACATCTACCTGGCTTAAAACGCCGCCTTTATCCACAACATCCACGCTATTATCAGCATTTAAGCGAATTTGAAACTTCTGCTGATTAACGGCTGTAGGTGCAAGTAGCGCCATTTCTACGCCTCTGTTAAACCAATACGGTCTCTCGCCTTCGGCAACTATCACCTGTTCTGCGCTCTTTGACTTATGCGGCTTGCCGTGATCCTTTCCATATCCTACGGCAATACTGATTACAAGCCTCTCTCCCCCAGCGACCTCAGCCTGAATGGTCTTTCTGTTAAAAGTGCCTGTCCAGCAGGTATTAAGTCCCATCTCTTGAAGTTCAAGTACTAATCTTTCTCCGAAATATCCGACTCTCTGATCCAAAGTCTCATCATCTGCTCCCACACAGGCAATCACACTCGGAGCACTTCCAAGCCCCATCGCCCTGTTAAGAAGTTTATTATAAGTATTTCCGGCGTTTTCTATGAATTGCAGATGAAGATTTCCTTCCTTATTGAGTTCATCGATCATCTGTCTGATCTTTTCTACCTTACTGTCTTCAATCCGATCGGGTCTGTAGTTTCTTAC
>JAILDZ010000195.1 GCA_024688505.1 Lachnospiraceae bacterium | reverse complement strand
GCAGAGGACATGCAGAAAAAGGAGAGGGAGTTTAGCCCTACAGTTCCTGCATTCATGACAGAAGATATAGAAAAGGGCGTTAACGAAGGCGCTCTCCGAGGCACAGCCATGCATAGATACATGGAATGCTTTGACTTTCACAGGGATGATTATAAGGACGCCTACGAGGCAGAGCTTAACCGCATGTATGATGAAGGCAAACTGGAAGAAAAGCAGAAGGCTCTTTTAAGCAGGGAAAAGATAGAGACCTTCTTAAAGAGTGACCTGGCAAGGAGGATGCATGATGCGGCAGTGAGGGACGAACTCTATGAAGAGCGTGCCTTTGTGTTCGGAGACACAGCCGAGTCTTTGTTCTCAGGAATAGATGAGGCAGCAGGAGGAGAGAATAAGGACCTCATCATGGTGCAGGGGATCATAGATGCCTTCTTCATAGAAGACGGAGAGATAGTGGTGCTTGATTACAAGACAGACCGTGTGAAGAATGCAGACGAGCTTAAGGCTCTCTACAATAAGCAGCTGGAGATATACGGCAATGCCATTTCAAAAGCTTTTGACATGCCGGTGAAAGAAGAGTATCTGTATTCATTTTCCCTGAACGAGACCATTCTTCTGTGGCATGATTTATAAGTTGTGCTTTTAAGGCTTTTTATATATACTGTTTTAGACATTTTTTGGTTATAAGTTTTGGGAGGTTGTTATGACGAATACTTATGATGAAGATGTACTTGAAGTATTCTTAAAAAATCAAAGACAGCTGTTCCCGGAGGATGTGGCATCTAATTATGAAGAGGCTGAATTCTTCCTTGAAGATGTGATGGCTGTGGTTTGTGATAATAAAGATGAACTGTTTGAGGTTATGGAAGACAACATGGATCTGAGTGGCATGAGTGAAGATGAGATACTGGGACAGTCCGAGGTGTTTGCTATAGGTGACGGCAGGTTCCTGTATGTGGAAGGATAACAGGATGGATCGGATCAGAAAATGGCTGCCCCTTCTTTGCATAATAGTCCTGATATTTACCGGATGTGAGGTGAATGGCACACCGGTGTATTTCACGTCAGGATGCGGCAGGAATACCGTGTTCATAATGGGCAAAGAAAGCTGTGATATAGAAGAAGCAAATATATATCTATATAATTATAAGAATCTCTATGGTGAGGCCGGCGGAGAAAGCATATGGAACGATTCATATGATACTGCGCATATGACAGAGATCATAAAGGAAAGCGTGCTTGAGAGCCTGACCATGTCATATGCTCTTTCCATCTATGCTGAGGAGAATGAGATAGAACTCTCTGAAGATGAGCAGGAGAAGATAAAAGGCGCAGCAGAGGAATACTTTGATTCTCTCACAGACGAGGAAAAGAAATTCTTCGGAGTGAAGGAAAAGGATATAGAGAAGATGTATTCACGGTATGCGCTCTCATATAAGGTGTATCTTGATCTTATGAATTCTGTGGATGAGGAAGTCAGCGAAGATGAAGCCAGGGTCATGGATGCATATGTGTTCTATGTGACAGGAGAGGAGCGGGCAAATGAAGCCATGAATGCTCTGGAGACTACGCCTTTTGAAAATGTGGCTATGAGCTTTAATGAAGGCATAGGCTCCATCTCAGTGTCATTCCCCAGGAACACCTACCCACCGGAGGTGGAGGATGCATTCTTCCGTCTTGATAATGATGAGGAAGCGGTGATGCTGCCGGACAGCGAAGGCCATTACTATTTTGCGAAATGCATAAGCAAGTATAATGCAGAGCTTTCCGAAGAGAACAAGAGCAATGTTATAGGTTCCAGGCAGCAGGCCATGCTAAACGGAATAATAAATAACCAAAAGGAAGAATACTTTTCAGATTTCAACGAAGAATTATGGACAGGGCTTTCCATTGACAGCTCTGTAAATGTGAAGACGGATTCATTCTTCCGGACACTAAACGAATACATACCATTAAAATAAACCGGAGGTAGATTATGTGCGGCATATGCGGTTTTACCGGACATCTGGCAGAAACTGAAAAAAGAGAGATCCTGGACCGGATGATGAAAAAGATCATTCACAGAGGACCGGATTCTGAAGGCGTTCATCTGTCCGAGGGCATAGCTCTCGGCTTTCGTCGTTTATCCATCATGGACCTGAACAACGGGGACCAGCCCATGTACAATGAAGATAAAACCATGGTGGTCACTTTTAACGGAGAGATATATAACTACCGTATCCTCAGAAAAGAACTGGAAGAAAAGGGCCATGTGTTTTTAAACAACGCAGATACCGAGGTGCTTGTACATGCCTATGAAGAGTGGGGAACCGATATGGTGAACCGACTTCGCGGTATGTTCGCATTTGTTATCTGGGACACTAAGACAGAGACACTTTTCGGAGCCAGAGATTATTTTGGCATCAAGCCATTTTATTATACTGTCTGTGACGGTGATCTGATCTACGGATCGGAGATAAAGAGCATACTGGAGCATCCGGCATACAAGAAGGATGTGAACCCCGAGGCTCTTGAGAACTATCTCACCTTCCAGTACTCCGTTTTAAAGGAAACTTTCTTTAAAGATGTGTATAAGCTCATGCCGTCCCATTACTTTATATTCAAGGACGGAAAGATGGATATAAAGAGATACTTTGAACCGGAGTTTAAACCGGAGGACAAGTACTCAGAAGAAGAGCTTATAGACAAGATCGATGAAGTGATGCAGGACAGCGTGAAGACTCATATGATCTCCGATGTGGAGGTGGGATCCTTCCTTTCAAGCGGTGTGGATTCCAGCTATGTGGCCGCTTCATTCCACGGAGATAAGACATTCACTGTGGGCTTCGATTATGAAAAATATAACGAGATAGATTACGCAAAAGCGCTGTCTGAAAAGATAAAGATAGATAATTACAGTAAGCTTATCACCACCGACGAGTATTGGGACACTCTCCCGAAGATCCAGTATCACATGGATGAGCCTCTGGCAGACCCCTCAGCCATAGCACTTTATTTCGTCAGCAACACAGCAGCGAAACATGTGAAGGTGGCACTTTCCGGAGAGGGCGCAGACGAGTTTTTCGGCGGATATAATATATATCATGAGCCCTTTTCACTGGCAGGATATCAGAAGCTTCCGAAGGGTCTTCGTAAAGCTGCGGCAAATGTCATGGAGGCGCTTCCCTTTTCATTCAAGGGAAAGAATTTTGTCATCCGAGGATCGAAGTCCGTGGAAGAAAGATTCATCGGAAATGCTTTCATGTTCACAGAGAAGGAAAGAGAAAAGATCCTTAAAAAGCCCACAGGAAAGTATGATCATAAGGAACTCACCGCACCTTATTATGAGAAGGTGAAGCATTTGGATGATGTGACAAAGATGCAGTATATCGATGTGAATTTCTGGCTCATAGGAGACATTCTCTTAAAGGCGGATAAGATGAGCATGGCAAATTCCCTTGAGGTCCGTGTGCCGTTTCTCGATAAAGAAGTA
>JAILDZ010000181.1 GCA_024688505.1 Lachnospiraceae bacterium | reverse complement strand
CCGTTTTCCATGGCAAGGAGCGCCATACGATAATCAAAATGTATGTCTGCCACCACGGGAATGCTGACCTGTTTCTTTATTTTTCCGAGAGATACGGCTGCTTCTTCCGTGGGCACGGTGCAGCGGACTATTTCACATCCCGCTTCTTCCAGGGCCTTTATCTGGGCCACAGTCCCTTCTGTATCTTCCGTCTTTGTATTTGTCATGGACTGAATACGGATGGGATTATCCCCGCCGATCTTCACTCCGCCGATATTCACTTCTTTTGTTTTCATTCTTTGCATGAGGAATGCTCCTTTTTACGCAAAAAGCTTATATATATCGTTAAACATCACCACCATCATAAATCCCATGAGGATGGCAAAACCTGCCAGATTGATCTTCCCTTCGAGCTCCGGAGGCAGTTTCTTTCTTCTCACTATCTCTATCAGGAAGATGAATATCCGTCCGCCGTCAAGAGCAGGAAACGGGATCAGATTCATGACTCCAAGGTTTGCGGAAAGCATTATGGTGAATGATAACATGTTCATCACGATATAATACACACCGCTTTCGGCAGCTTCTTCATAGGTGTCTCCTATGACCTTTACGATGCCCACGGGCCCTGCCAGATCGTTAAGTCCTGCGCGGCCGGTAAAGAGGTATTTAAGGCTCTGGAATGTGATATATATCTGATACTTGATCTCATAGAATCCGTATTTTATCAGGTCTATGGCATCACCGTCCGTTACCAGGCCGTCTGTGCGGATACCCATGAGATAGGTGCCTGTTTCTTCGCTGAACCTGGGTGTCAGAGTCACAGTGTGCTTCTCACCGTCCCGGATGAACTTTACTTCCGTTTCTTCTCCGTTATGGAAGTAGTTATACATGGATACTTCCTGGTAGAAATGAAGATTATATCCGTTCAGTTCCACTATCTTATCGCCTGCTTTAAGCCCTGCTTCTTCTGCGGCTGAACCCTCTATCACTTCTCCGATATAGGGCTCCAGATATCCCACATTTGAAAGCAGGATCACGGACAGGATATATGCCAGGATAAAGTTAAATCCCGGCCCTGCAAAGACTATGAGAAGCCTCTGCCATACAGGCTTTTTATTAAAGGCCCTCTCATCTTCACTGTCTTCGTCCTCGCCTTCCATGACGCAGGCGCCTCCCAGGGGAAGGGCACGGATGCTGTAGAGAGTCTCGCCTCTTTGCACACCGACGATCTTCGGTCCCATGCCTATCATGAATTCATTCACACGCACATTGCATCTTTTCGCCACCAGGAAATGTCCCAGTTCATGAAAAAACACTATGAACGTAAACATTAATATTGCAACTAATATCTTCATAATGACCTCAAAATGTTCTGTCTATATAGTCGTAGGTTTCTTTCTCTGTTTCGAATATATCATCCAGTGTGGGATTATCGATGTAATCTATCTCCATCATGGAGGACTGGATGATCTCCGGTATCTGAAGGAAGCCTATCTTTTTATCAAGGAAGAGACGCACCGCTCTTTCATTTGCCGCATTATATACCGTGGGCACATTCCCACCTGCTTCATAGGCATCATATGCCAGAGAAAGGGCATAGAATGTCTCCGTATCCGGTTCTTCGAAAGTCAGATTATGTATCTTGAATAGGTCCAGATGCTCTGTCTCCGCTTCTTTCCTTTCGGGATAAAAGAATGCGTATTCTATGGGAAGCTTCATATCCGGAAGCCCCATCTGTCCTATGACCGCGCCGTCTTCATATTCCACTGCGGAATGAAGGATGCTCTCCGGATGGACCACCACCTGTACCCTGGCTGTGGACACATTAAATAGATGCGCTGCTTCCATCACTTCCAGTCCTTTATTTACCATGGTGGCAGAGTCTATGGTGATCTTTTTCCCCATGGACCAGTTCGGATGCTTAAGTGCATCCTCCACCTTCACATTCTTTAGTTCATGAAGTTTCTTTCCTCTGAATGGTCCGCCTGATGCCGTAAGGAGGATCCGCCTGATATCATTATGCTCATTTCCCTGCAGTGACTGGAAGATGGCGGAATGCTCGCTGTCCACGGGCAGGATCTTCACGTTATATTCCTTTGCCAGAGGCATTATGATATGCCCGGCTGTGACCAGAGTCTCTTTATTTGCAAGAGCAATGTCCTTACGTTCCTTTATGGCTGCCACCGTGGGACGTATACCTATCATGCCGACTATTGCCGTAAGAAGCATATCGGACTTCGGGTCTGTGGCCACTTTTATCAGGCCCTCCATGCCGCTGTATACTTTGCAGGGCAGGCCATCTATATTTTCCCTGAGTTTCTCTGCATCTTCTTCACTTTCCACGGATACGAAAGCAGGCTTAAACTCTCTTATCTGCTTTTCCAGAAGTTCTATATTCTTTCCGCAGGAAAGGGATGTGACAGAAAGATTCTCAAAATCCCGTATTATATCCAGTGCCTGGGTGCCGATGGAACCGGTGGATCCCAGGATAGCTATCTTTTTCATGTATATATCTCCTTAGAAACCGAAATAATATGCCAGATAATAAATGACCGGAGCTGTGATTATCATGCTGTCGAAACGGTCCAGTATCCCGCCATGTCCGGGGATGAGTTTGCCGTAGTCCTTTATGTCAAAATTTCTCTTTATGGCTGAGGCTGCCAGATCTCCCACCATTGAAAACAACGCGCCTATGCCACTTATTATCGAGAGTATCAGGATCTCCTTACTGCCGCAGAGGCCTATCTGGTTTAAGAACAGGACGCCATACAGCGCTGTCAGGATCATGGAGCCAAGGACTCCTCCGATAGCTCCCTCCACGCTCTTCTTCGGAGAAAGCACAGGAGACATCTTATGACGTCCTATGAGCTTGCCCACACAGTATGCGCAGGTGTCGCATCCCCAGGAGCACAGGAATATGAGCCATACCACATATTTCCCGTTTGAGAGCATCCTGGTCTGATATATGAATGACAGCATTACCGCCACATAGAATATGCCAAAGAAAGCTGCCATGATCTGGTTCGAATGATACCTGGGATATCCCAGCACAAATACGGCAAGCAGTATCAGAAGGAAAAGGACGAAGATGATCTCCTTATTCATCAGAAACTGCGGGAAGCTCTCCTTCACATGGGAAAGCCGAAGCACCATGTAATAGGCAACGCATGCTATGTAGCCTAATATCCCGGGGATCTTATTTTCTATCTTAAAGACTCTGTAGAGTTCAAAAAGCCCCACCAGCGATATCACCAGTGTAGAAAACAGGAGGATGTCTCCGCCCATCCCTATAAAGAATACTGACAGAGCTACCAGTATCACTCCGCTTATCAGTCTGGTCCAAAACATATATTATACCTTTCCGTAGCGGCGATCCCTGTCACTGTAGGCCTCCACCGCTTTTCTTAATTCTTCCGGAGTGAATTCCGGCCATGGTACGGGTGTGAAATAAAACTCCGTATATGCCAGCTGCCACATGAGGAAATTCGAAAGTCTCTGCTCCCCGGATGTACGGATCAAAAGATCCGGATCCGGTATATCCGCTGTATCCAGATATGACTCAAACATTTCCTCTGTGATATCATCCGGTGACTGTCCTTTATGGTTTATGTCCGCACACATCTTTCTCATAGCGCGGACCATCTCATCTCTGCTGCCGTAGTTCAGAGCGATCTGGAAATTAAGCCCTGTATATCCTTTTGTTTCTTCTTCCAGATTCCTGATGCTCCTTTGGAGTTTTTCATCCAGCCTGCTTATATCGCCGATGCATCTCATACGGGTGTTATTC
>JAILDZ010000177.1 GCA_024688505.1 Lachnospiraceae bacterium | reverse complement strand
CTGATCCGGCGTGATCTTAAGCGCCGACGTGTCCTGGAAAAGTGACATGACTCCCTTATCATCAAGAGGGATCTGTGTGGCATCTATGCCGGTGAGATCCTCCAGCTTTCTTATCATGGTGGGGTCCAGATGCCCCAGTATGTCAAGTTTCAGCAGGTTCGAATCTATGGAGTGATAATCGAAATGGGTGGTCACTATACCGCATTCCATATCATTGGCGGGGTGCTGTACCGGAGTGAAGGTGTTTATATCTTCTCCCACGGGAAGCACTATGATGCCTCCCGGGTGCTGACCCGTGGTACGTCTTACACCGGTGCATCCCGATACTATACGGTCCACCTCGCAGCGGCGCTTGGTGGTCCCCTTCTCCTCCATATATTTCATGACAAATCCATAGGCTGTCTTATCCGCCAGTGTACCGATGGTGCCGGCCTTAAAGGTCTGGCCGTCACCGAAGATAACTTCTGTATATTTATGGGCCTTGGACTGATATTCATTTGAAAAATTAAGGTCGATATCAGGCTCTTTATTTCCTTTGAACCCCAGGAATGTTTCGAAGGGGATATCAAAACCGTCTTTATTCAGTTTATGTCCGCATACGGGGCAGTCCTTATCCGGCATGTCACAGCCTGCTCTTCCGGCAAAGGCCTTCACCTCATCGGAATCGAAATCCACATAATGGCACTCCGGGCAGATGTAATGCGGTGACAGAGGATTAACCTCTGTGATACCTGCCATGGTGGCCACAAAGGATGAACCCACGGATCCTCGGGATCCCACCAGGTATCCGTCTTCATTACTCTTCCACACCAGTTTCTGGGCTATGATATACATCACCGCATAGCCGTTAGATATGATGGAGTTAAGCTCTCTTTCAAGTCTTGCAGACACGATCTCCGGCAGATCCTCTCCGTATATCTGATGCGCCTTGGTGTAGCATATCTTTCGAAGTGTCTTATCGCTGTCCGGGATAACGGGCGGACATTTATCCGGGCGCACAGGATCTATGAAGTCACACATATCGGCGATGAGATTTGAATTCTTCACCACCACTTCATATGCCTTTTCTTCTCCGAGATATGAGAATTCTTCCAGCATCTCATCCGTGGTGTGAAGATACAGCGGAGCCTGAGAATCGGCATCGTCAAATTTCAGTCCGGCCTGAATGATACGCCTGTATACTTCATCCTCCGGGTTCAGGAAATGCACATCACATGTGGCCACCACGGGTTTATTCAGTTTCTCTCCCAGAGCCACTATCTTTCTGTTATGTTCCTGCAGGTCTTCCACGGTATTCACGGAAGACTTATCGCTCTCTATCATATAGGCATTGTTGCCTACAGGCTGGATCTCCAGATAATCATAGAAGTCCGCTATGGCTTCTATCTCATCATCCGGCTTTCCGTCCATCACCGCAGAATAGAGTTCTCCTGCAGAGCAGGCTGACGCAATGATGAGCCCCTCACGGTATTTACGTATGAGGCTTCTGGGCATTCTGGGCTTTTTATGGAAATAGGTCACATGGGAAAGAGATATGAGCCGGTACAGATTTATGCGGCCGATATCGTTCTTTGCCAGTATGATGATATGATTCGTGGGAAGCTTCATGATGGTCCTTGCGTCCATCTTTCCCGCTTCGTTTAAGGCATCAAGGGTCAGGATATTCCGTTCACGCAGCATTGCGATCTCTTTTTCAAAAAAGAGAGCCGTACATTCCGCATCATCCACGGCACGGTGATGATGCTCCAGAGATACCGATAGCGCTTTTGCCACATGATCCAGCTTATAGCTGTTAAGCTGCGGCAGAAGGAATCTGGAAAGGGATACGGTATCCACATAAGTCTCGGGACATGTAAGCCCCTGCTTTAAGGAGTTTACCTTTATGAATCCCATATCAAAGTCTGCATTATGAGCCACCATGATGCATCCTTTTGAAAACTCCAGGAACCTGGGGAGTACGGCCTCGATGGGCTCCGCGTCCATCACCATCTCGTCCCTTATGCTGGTAAGCTCCGTGATCCTGAAAGGTATGGGACGCTCGGGGTTCACAAATTCCGAAAACCTGTCGACTATCTTTCCTTCCCTTATCTTCACGGCGCCGATCTCTATGATCTTCTCTTTATCCGCGGAAAATCCCGTGGTCTCTATATCAAATACCACGAAGTCACTGTCTATGGACTGGTCCTTAGAATGCTTCACTATGGGCTTTTCATCATCCACCAGATAGCCTTCCACGCCATATATCACCTTAAAATCATGGGAATCCCCCACTTTATGAAAAGCATCGGGGAAGGCCTGCACAGCTCCGTGGTCCGTGATGGCTATGGCTTTATGGCCCCATTTCATGGCCTGTCCTATGATATCAGTCACGGCGGAGACTCCGTCCATATCACTCATCTTCGTGTGACAATGGAGCTCCACTCTTTTCTCTTCGGCATTATCTGTCCTGCTGTTTGAAAAGTCATCAGTCTTCATCACACCCCGCACAGAGGTGATGGTGAGTTCTTTATCAAAGTCGTCGAAAGCGGCCTTGCCCTTAATGGCTACGAACTTTCCTGCCTTAAGGCCCTTTTCCGTCACAGGCTCCAGGTCCTCTTTCGGCATGAATATCTTCACCTTTATGGAGTCTGTGAAGTCAGTCACCACAAACATGACGATAACTTTTTCGTTCTTTATCTCTCTGCTCTCGAGAGAAAGGATCTGCCCCCGGAGCACCACTTCCTGGATCTCTCTGTCTATATCGCATATATCCGCAAAAGCGCCGTCGAAGGGTCTGCCGTAGAGCACCGAAGGATCTGCACTGACGGTGCTTTCGGGCTCTCTTCTCCTTCTGACCACCTTTTTCGGATCGAAGTCGCTTTCACTCTTTATGGTCTTATCATCATCGGTCAGGGCTTTTTCCATGGTTTCCGCTGTCCGGATGTTTTTCTCTATGGAAGATATGATATCCTCTATGGCTTTTTCGCTTCTCTTACGGTATTTCCCTTCAGAGGCTTCTTTATATTCAAAGTCTATGATGGTCTGTTTTCCGCATCTTTCACAAAAGATCTTAAAGAGCACATCATGGATGTCCTCTTCCATCTTCCGTGCCACCACGGAGTCTTCCAGAGTCACCAGTATCCTGTCATTTGAAGGGAATGTGATATCGCTCTTTTTAATGATGCCGAACATCACCTTGTTATAGCGGTATATTTCTTCCAGGATGCTGTCTTTATACACTTCAAAAAGACGTGCCGCATCATAGGCTTCAGACAGACTGAAGCTTTCTATGATCCTTACAGACACGTCTCCTTTACTGAAATACTGTTTACGTATTTCCTCTTCCAGTTTCCATATCCTGCTCTTAGGCACAAGGGTATTAAAATGCAGATATATCCGCATGGAGTCCCTGTCCCTGTTAGTGCTGATCCTCTTTATAGTAGCATCGGAAAGATAGGCTTTCAGGTCGTTATCGGTTTTCAGATTGCTAAAGACTTCTGAAAAAAGGTCCATGAACTACTTACCCCAATTATCCAGTTCTTCCTTAAGGGCTGAAAGAAGCATATTCTCGGGTACCTTCTTTATGATTTCTCCCTTTTTCATGATAAGGCCCTCGCCTTTTCCTCCGGCCACGCCAAGCTCCGCTTCTTTTCCTTCGCCGGGGCCGTTCACCACGCAGCCCATTACAGCCACTTTTATATCATAGTCATAGTTCGTGGCCAGCTTCTCCACCTGATTTGCCAGGCCGATAAGGTCTATCTGGGTACGTCCGCAGGTGGGGCATGACACTATCTCTATGCCGCCTTTACGAAGGCCCAGAGTCTTTAATATGAGCTTTGCGGAACGTATCTCTTCCACCGGATCTCCTGTTAATGACACTCTTATGGTATCTCCTATTCCCTGTCCCAGGATCAGTCCGAGACCCACCGAGGATTTTATATTTCCGGAATACAGGGTGCCTGATTCCGTGATGCCCACATGAAGTGGGTGCTCTGTCTTTTCTTTTATGAGTTCATGTGCCCGGACGCACATCATGACATCCGATGATTTTATGGAGATCACCAGATTATCATATCCCATATCTTCTATCCTGCCGGCGTTTCTGAGTGCACTTTCCACCAGGCCTTCCGCAGTGACTCCGCCATTTTTTTCCAGGATGTCCTTTTCCAAAGATCCGGAATTCACTCCCACTCTGATGGGAATATTTCTTTCCTTTGCCATATCCACCACAGCTTTCACTCTGGTGTCATCACCGATATTTCCGGGGTTTATCCTGATCTTATCTGCTCCGTTTTCCATGGCAAGGAGCGCCATACGATAATCAAAATGTATGTCTGCCACCACGGGAATGCTGACCTGTTTCTTTATTTTTCCGAGAGATACGGCTGCTTCTTCCGTGGGCACGGTGCAGCGGACTATTTCACATCCC
>JAILDZ010000165.1 GCA_024688505.1 Lachnospiraceae bacterium | reverse complement strand
GAAGAAGAAGCGGTTACTTCTTCGGTGGTAGCCGAAAGCTGTGTGATGGAGCTTACGATCTGGTTGTTGGCACTGGCCAGTTCGTTCAACATATGATCCACCTCATTAATCGTTGTGGTTAAGTTATTTACGTCCTCGCTGATATTCGAGAAACTGTCGGATGCGTCATTAATAAGGGTATCTTCTTTATTTGAGGCATCCACGGAAGATGCCACAGCATTTGCGGCAGCCATTGCATTTTCGGAAAGCTCGTCAAGCACACGCTCGATATTTTCGGTTTCTTCCTTTGTCTTTTCTGCCAGCTGGCGGATCTCATCTGCCACAACGGCAAATCCGCGCCCTGCCTCACCGGCCCGGGCAGACTCGATAGAAGCATTTAAAGCCAGAAGATTTGTCTGGTTTGAGATAGCAAATATGGTGCCTACAACGCTCTTTACTTCTTCTGCTTTTTCCTGAAGATGAGCCATAGTCATGGATACATTTGCATTTGTCTCGGAAATGATCTTTGCCTGCTCCTTTAAGCTATTCATGATCTTTATGCCATTTACATTCACTTCTTCGGAATCCTTTGCAATGGAAACCATCTGTTCGGCATGGCTGAGAATATCGTCGATGGATTGCTGGATATTCTGGGTCATAACGGTCTGGTCCTGAATGTTTTCCGCGGTGGTTTGGGTGGAATCCGCTATATCACGGACCGCACCGGTCACCACATCGGTGGAGTCGGTGAGCTTATCCACCACATCCATGGCGTCGGTCGTTCCTTTACGCACCTTATCTGCCACAGCGAGCACATCATTCATCATGTCGCTGATCTCATCCTGCTCTGATTTCAGCTTTCCGGTAATGTCTTTTAAAAAGTCTGAATTAATCCTGCACATAAAGAGCGCTGCCAGCAGAACCAAAAGTACGGCAAAAACTGTCTGAGCGTCTCCAAGAGGATTTGTCAGTGAGCGAAGTAACAGCCAGCGTATAAAAAACTGAGCGGAAGATGCCAGTCCCAGCATAAAGAATGCTCTTTTCTGGAAATTAAGATCATTGTAGGCTATGTATCCGATCGGCGGGAAACATGCGAATACGATCACATAGTTCGCATTTAAGAACATGGATCCTAAGATCACCATGATCACCATCAAAATGACGGATGTGTTTCTGGCAAGGTTTCCCATGGGATTTCTCTTTAACAAAAGACCTATGATGGCAAGGAATATGACAGATAAAGCAATTATGCTGACGCCTGCTCCGACACTGACCTCATTCAGGGCCAGCTGCGTTGATGCGGCCACTATGATGCAAAAATAGATCATGGCAAAGCCCAGAAACAGAGCTTTGTTTACTCTCCTTACGCGTTCCCTCTCACTCGCAAATTTAAAAGTATTCTTTTCCATATTTTAAAACCTTCCCCTTTTTCTCTTTGTCATAAATAATCATGAGTAAGTTTATGACTCCGTGTACGAGGAAGATTATAACATATTTACTTATGCTGACATACTTTCCGGATTGTATTAATGATTATTAAATACCGGTATGGTAATATAAAAAACGCAGTATAAGTCGATTCTTAAGGGGGATCTATGTCACTACAATTCATACTCGGTAATGCGGGGGCGGGCAAATCACACTATCTGTATGAGCACATCATATCGGAATCCGTAAAGCACCCTGAGAAAAACTATATATTGATAGTTCCGGAGCAGTTCACCCTTCAGACCCAGAAGGAACTGATGGAGCGCCATCCCCGTCACAGCATGATAAATATCGAGGTGCTTCCCTTTCTTCGGCTGGCATACCGCGTATTTGACGAGCTGGGGACAGACACTCTGAAGGTCCTGGAGGACACGGGAAAGAACCTGGTGCTTCGGAGAGTAGCATACGAGAGAAGAGACGAGCTTACAGTTCTAAAAGATAAAATGCAAAGGCCGGGATACATATCGGAGATAAAGTCGCTGATATCCGAGCTTTCGGAATATAATATCACTCCGGAGACCTTCGAAAAGATGATGGATGCCCCGGGTCTTAGTACCGCTTTTAAGAAGCGTTCAAAAGACATTCTCACCATTTATAAAGGCTTTAACGAATATATAGAGGGAAAGTATATCACTTCAGAAGATGTGCTCACCCTTCTTTCCGATGTGGCAGAGGATTCGAAGATCATACGGGATGCGGTGATCGTATGCGACGGATTCACAGGATTTACACCCATTCAGAACAATCTGATCCGTACCCTTCTTCCCCTGACGGAAAAGTTCATAGTGAATGTGACAATAGACGTGAAGGAAGACCTCCACAGCGATGACGGCATTGAGAACCTCTTTTATATGAGTAAAAAGATGGTGCGATCTCTTGAGGGGCTGGCCCGGGATGCGGGAGTGAATATAGATGAGCCCGTGTATATAAAGCCTGAGGATCCCATGCGATTTAAAGCCGGCGGGGAGCTATACTTCCTGGAACAGCATCTTTTCCGCCCCGGAAAGCATATGTATGAAAAGGAAGATACGGATGAGGTGGAGATCATATGCTGTAAGAATCCCAGGACAGAGCTTATTTTCGTGGCATCACGGATCAGGAAGATGATCATATCAGGCAAATACCGATACAGAGATTTTGCCGTGGTATGCGGGGATATGGAGCTTTATAAAAAGGATGCGGAGGAAATCTTTGCAGACTTTGACATACCTGTGTTCATTGATTCCAGTGACAGTATCCTCCTCCTTCCTGCGGTGGAATTCATAAGAGGCGCACTTTTTACAGCCTGTGCAGACTTTTCATATGAATCCGTCATGCATTTCATAAAGACAGGGCTTCTTGATATAGAAAGAGAAGACACCGATAAGTTCGAGAATTATCTTATCGCATCCGGCGTGAGAGGAAGAACTTCATATGATCACGCCTTCACGGTGATCCCTGCCGGATATACGCCGGATGACATGGTGGGCATAAATAACATCAGAAGTGCTTTCATGGAAAAGACAGCCGGTTTTTTTGATGTGATGGCAAAGAAGGATCTTACGGTATCAGAAGCCTGCGAAGCGTTGTACGGACTGCTTCTGAAATACGAAATAGAAAAGAAGCTTGACGAAAAGTCGAAGGAATATGAAGAGAAAAATGAGCGGGTAAAGGCCACGGAATATGACAGGATATATCCGCTTATCATAGATTTCTTAGAAAAGATGCACAGTATCCTGGGAGATGATCCTGTGGATGGGGAAAGCTTTAAAGACCTTCTGGATGCAGGTCTTGATGCAGTGAAGGTGGGGATCATCCCGCCATCCTACGATCAGGTGGTTTTTGGAGATATGGAGCGGACCAGACTCGAACACATCCGTAACCTCTTTTTCATAGGGGTAAATGACGGTGCTGTGCCAAAGGCTGAAGGAAGCGCCGGCATCATAACCGATGCAGAGAGAGTGAAACTGAAACAGGCGGACTTTGAGCTTTCTCCCACGGAGCAGGAGAAGGCCTTCATGCAAAGGTTCTATCTGTATCTCATCATGACAAAACCCTCGGAGCATCTATGTGTATCCTATCTGAATTCCGATAGGGACGGAAACGCAAAGAGAAAGTCATATTTTATAAACCTGATAAGGACCATGTTCCCGAAAGCAAAGACACATTACATATCGGAGATCCCGGGAGAATATATGCTTTTAAGCAGAAAGGGAGGCATGAGATATCTTTCATCCCTGATGCAGGACTATGTGAAGAGATATGATGTGCTTTCACCCGAGGAACGAAAGGAAACAGAGGGCCTTTTCGCCTTTTACCTTTCGGAGAAAAAAGAGGAAGCAGACCTGATCCGAAAGGGCGCCTTCTATTTCCACAGGGAAGATAAGGTGGAAAAAGCTGTGATGGATAAGCTCCACGGAGACGAGATACGAGGATCCGTATCCAGGATCACAGAGTATCAGAAGTGCGCCTATGCCTATTATCTCGACTATGAGCTTACTCTTTCCGAAAGGGAGGAACACAGCTTTGAGAGCATAGATATGGGAAATCTGTATCATAAGACGCTGGAACTCTACGGACGAGGTGTGTCTGCCACAGAAAAAGGCTGGAAAGGGATATCTAAGGAAGAAAGCATGGACATCCTGGAAAGTGCCATGAGGGAAGCTGTCACCACCATGCCTAAGGCCGAGTTTCTAAGCAGTGCCAGAGAAAAATACATCCTGTCACGAATGAGGCGGACCCTGGAGCGCACAGTGGATATACTGACGGAACAGGTGAAGGCAGGAGACTTTATCCCCGAAGCCTTTGAAGTCTCTCTTGAGACCATGCCTTTTAAGCTAAATGACGGAAAGGAACTGAACCTGCGAGGAAAAGTGGACCGCTTAGATGCCTGCAGGACTGCTAACACAGTCCTTATAAAGATCATAGACTATAAGACCGGTGCAAATACGCTTAATCTGTCCGATGTGTACTACGGCATAGAACTGCAGCTCCTTTTATACATGGACAGGGTGCTAAAGGAAACGGAAAAGAAGGATCCGGGAGTAAAAGCTGCACCGGCTGCGGCACTTTACTACCATGTGGATGATCCCATCACGGAAGTGCCACAGGGAATACAGGAAGAAGAGATGGAAAAATATCATGAAGAGGCCATTAAGGAGATCTTAAGAGGACAGGGCATTCTTTCTTCAGACATAGAAAGGCTTCGAAAGATGGATAATGCTCTAAGTGCAGGGGTGAAATCCCTTGTGATCCCCGCAGAGCTTAAAAAAGACGGGGATCTTACCAAAGCCACAAAGGCTGTGGATGATAATGATTTCCTGTGCCTGGCACGTCATATAGAAACCATAATCACGGAGACGGGAAACAGCATCTCCGAAGGCAGGATAGATCCGGTGCCTTTCAGGGAGGGAAATAGATCCGCCTGCACTTTTTGCCCATATATATCTATATGCGGATTTGATGAAAAGATCCCGGGATATAAGACACGGGATCTGAAGAAAAAGAGCGACGAAGAAGTACTTAACATCCTTCGCGAGTCCTATCTGACAGAGAATAATGAGGAAGAATAGATGCCTAAGATAAAGCACACCCCTGAACAGGAAAGAGTCATAAACTTAAGAGGGAAAAGCATGCTGGTCTCTGCCGCAGCAGGTTCGGGAAAGACCAGAGTGCTGGTGGACCGTATCCTTTCTCTTATCACGGATGAAAAGAATCCCATAGATATCGATAAGATACTGGTGGTGACATTCACCAATGCAGCAGCCGGTGAGATGAAGGAACGTATATGCGATGCTCTGGAAGAGGCATATTATAAGGACCCGGAGAACCGCCATCTGGCCAGGCAGATGGCTATTTCACACACTGCCATGGTGACCACCATTGACAGCTTTTCAAATCAGATATTAAGAGAATTCTTTTCCGAGATAGACTTAGATCCGGACTTCAGGACAGGTGATGTGGGAGAGCTTGAACTTCTGCATCAGGAATGTATGGACCGCATCATAGAAAGAGAGTATGAAAGGGCAGATGAGACCTTTCTTCGGCTCACTGACATATACAGGGAAAGGGGAAAAGACGGATCTTTAAAAAAGATCATATCAGCTGTATTTAAAAGAGCAGAAAGCGCCCCCTGGCCGGAAGACTATATAGACCATGCTGCGGACTTTTATGATATAGACACCGAGGATGCCTTATTTGATTCGGAAGTGATGAGATATACTCTTCATGACATTAAAAGCAGGCTCCTCTCCATAGAAGCAGTATATGAAAGGATTATTGCCACTCTGGACCCATCGGACACTCCGGATAAATTCATAAAGATCTTTCCATCCGATCTTTCCGTAGTAAAGGACCTTTTATCAAAAGAGTCAGTTAAAGACATAATGACATATACTCTTTCTTTTGAGACATTAAGCAGAAGCAAAACCCCTGATGACCAGAAGGAACGGGAAGAATACTTAAAGAAAAAAAGAGAAGAGCTTAAGAATGCCGTAAAGAAAGCCATAGAAAGCGTTAACGGTATGGCCCCGTCAGAGATCCTCTCTGTACTCAGGCTGTCAAAACCCTATGCCAATGAAATAATACGTCTCACAAAGCTTTTCAGGGAAGAATTCAGCCTGGCAAAAAGAAAGCAGGGCATCATAGACTTTTCCGATATGGAGCATATGGCACTTTCTATCCTTATCGATAAGGAGACGGGGCAGTGCCGCCCACCGGCGAAGGAACTTCGGGAGAGGTATTCCTATGTGATGGTGGATGAATATCAGGACAGTAACGAGGTCCAGGAACTTTTGCTAAAAACCGTATCCGGAGAAGATACAGGCTGCTATAACTACTTCATGGTGGGAGATGTGAAGCAGAGCATATACCGCTTTCGTATGGCCCAGCCCAAGATTTTTATGAAGAAGCATGCGCTCTTTGGCAAAGAGAACGGGAATACCGAACGGATAGACCTGAATAAGAACTTCCGCAGCCGTACAGAAGTCCTTGATATCGTAAACGGGATATTCAGCCATATCATGAAAAAAGACATTGGCGGCATTGATTATACAGACAGTGAAAAACTGTATCCCGGTGCGGAATTTAAGGATGCTCCCGAAGGTGCGGATGCATTTACACCGGAAGTTCTCATAGCAGAAAACGATGCCGAGGCTATCGAAGAGCTTTTAATGGATGATAAGGAAGAACTGGAAGCCGCTATCATAGCAGACAGGATAGATGCGCTTATGAAAAACGCTGTGGTGACAGATCCGGACACCCGGGAGCTTCGCCCCATAAGATACAGCGACATCTGTATCCTCCTAAGGTCCGTAAAGACAAAGGGTGAGGTCTTTGCCGATACACTGAAGACTCACCACATACCGTCTCATGTGGCGGGCAAAAAAGGTTATTA
>JAILDZ010000137.1 GCA_024688505.1 Lachnospiraceae bacterium | reverse complement strand
AGCTTGATGCCATTTTTCAGGATATTTATCCGAATGCAGTGAAAATAGGAATGGTATCCTCCTCTGCTCTTATACAGGTGATAGCGGAAAAGCTAAGGCAGTATGAAGCCAAAAATGTTGTGGTAGATCCAGTAATGGTGGCCACTTCCGGATCTGCGCTTATGAAAAATGATGCAGTTGGAATGCTTACCTACGAGCTGATACCACTGGCTGATCTTGTGACACCAAACATTCCGGAGGCAGAAGTTTTGTCAGGTATCAGTATAAAAAATAAAGACGACATGATGCTTGCCGCAAGGATGATAGGAGAGTCATGCCGCTGTGCTGTACTCCTGAAGGGTGGTCACAGCATACATGATGCCAATGACTATTTATATTATGGAAAAAAGAGTCGCTGGTTTGAGGGTAGCCGCATCGACAACCCAAATACACATGGGACAGGATGCACACTTTCTTCTGCAATAGCATCGAATCTTGCAAAGGGATTTGAAATGGAAGAAGCGGTCCAAATGGCTAAGGAATATATATCGGGAGCTCTATCCGCGCAGCTTGATCTTGGAAAGGGTAGCGGACCCATGATGCACAATTTTGATCTGAGCTCACGATTTGCAAAGGAAAATGATAGATGAAGCTTGACTCCACACGATTTCCGTTTTTCTGAAGAAAAACAGGAATATATAAAAAGCACAAACTAAGTTTATAAGTAGAAAAATGAAAGGAAATATATTTTATGGAAAACTACACAACCCAGATGGATGCAGCGAGAAAAGGGATCATCACTCCCGAGATGGAGAAAGTTGCAGCAAAAGAGTACAGAACTCCTGAGGAGATAAGGGATCTTGTTGCAAAAGGACAGGTTGCCATATGTGCAAATAAGCTTCATAAGAGCATCGACCCCAATGGAGTCGGCTCTATGCTTAGAACTAAGATAAATGTAAATCTCGGTGTATCAAGAGACTGCAAGGATTATGATATAGAGATGCAGAAGGTTATGGCGGCTGTTGATATGGGAGCCGAGGCCATCATGGACTTATCATCCCACGGAAACACTCAGCCCTTCAGACAAAAACTTGTTAAAGAATGCCCGGCCATGATAGGAACAGTTCCGGTTTACGACAGTGTTATTCATTATCAGAGAGATCTTGCAACTCTGACAGCGAAGGACTTCGTCGATGTGGTAAGACTTCATGCGCAGGACGGCGTTGACTTCGTTACACTTCACTGCGGAATAACAAGAAAAACCATAGAGCAGATAAAAAAACACAAGAGAAAAATGAATATCGTTTCCCGCGGAGGATCACTTGTCTTTGCATGGATGAGCATGACAGGAGAGGAAAATCCCTTTTACGAATACTTTGATGAAATACTTGATATTTGCCGCGAATACGATGTGACCATTTCCCTTGGTGATGCATGTCGTCCCGGATGTCTCGCAGACGGAAGTGATGTGTGTCAGATAGAAGAGCTGGTACGCCTTGGAGAACTCACAAAGCGTGCCTGGGCGAAGGACGTTCAGGTCATGGTGGAGGGCCCAGGACATATGCCCATGGACCAGATTGAAGCCAATATGAAGATCCAGTCAACCATATGCATGGGCGCACCTTTTTATGTACTCGGTCCTATCGTTACCGATATAGCGCCGGGATATGATCATATAACATCTGCTATAGGAGGTGCGATCGCAGCATCCGCTGGCGCAGCTTTCCTTTGCTATGTTACTCCCGCCGAGCATCTGGCTCTTCCCAACGTTGATGATGTTAAGCAGGGTATCATTGCATCCCGCATAGCAGCACATGCGGCAGATATAGCAAAGAAAGTACCACATGCCAGAGATCTTGATGATCAGATGGCAGACGCCAGAAGAACTTTTGACTGGGAGAAGCAGTGGGAGTGCTCAATTGACCCTGAGACTGCAAAAGCAATTCGAGACAGCAGAGCACCCGAACATGATGACAGCTGCTCTATGTGCGGCAAATTCTGCGCGGTGAGAAGCATGAATAAGGCTCTTAACGGTGAATATATAGATATTCTTTAAATGCTTTTCCGTTGACATTGGAATGGTATGCTGTAATATTTAAATTGTGTATTACCGAATGAAAGCGTTAGTTTGGAGAATTATTGATCAGCAATAAGAGGGGAACAAGGAGAAAGGTATGAATGCTAAGGTACAGGAAAAGTGTGAGCTCTTTTTGG
>JAILDZ010000123.1 GCA_024688505.1 Lachnospiraceae bacterium | reverse complement strand
TCAAAAAGGAAAGTGTCGTCAGACTCACACTCCGGCTCCGTGAAAAGGCAGGCACTTATCCTGTCGTCATTAAAGGGCAGCCCCGCGAATAAATACAGGCACCTTTTCACCAGGTCGGTCCTCTTAAAAGTGATATAGTTCACTCCGGCCTGAAGCCGCAGGTCGCCCAGCCACAGTCTCCTGTCCCTCTTCGGACCGTCTTCAAAGACCTGCTGCATGCACTCCTTCAGAGTATATGCACTCGCCCGCACTATTTCATTCAGTTTCGGGGCCTTACAGTCAGGAAGCGTGATATCCTCCATGGACACAGCCGAGACCGCCTTGAAAGCCACCTCTTCTATGGAAGCTTTGTATTTCTGCGAAGTATCTATGACCTCCACACGGATATATCTGCATGCATATCTCCTTGCAAGCTTAAGCTCAAATGGCAATACGTCTACATGGATCCACTCCTCCTGGATCCAGCTCCTGCTGATCCAGCCGTCATATTCATCCGGATCATCCTCAAATTCCCGCAGCCGCTCCGCAAACCGCACCTTTATAAAAAGGGGTGCATCCGGGTGGCTGCCCGTGTATCCCAGGCGAAGGCTTATGTAACCCACATAATGATCACCAAGGTCAAAGACCGCCGAGTCTCCCTTTCCCATTTCGGCAGCATCGCCTTCTAAAAGTGCTGCCTTTATGTCCTGCTCTTTTAATGGAGGGATACACTCATCCGCTATTTTCAAAAACTTCTCATTCTTATGGATCTCAAATCTGTCCATGATATCAAAAGATGCCATATTTAATCCTGTCCTTTTCTAGCCTTTAACCGCACCTGCAGCAATTCCGTTCACGAAATGCTTCTGAAGAATTAAGAATACTATGATAAGCGGCAATGCGCAAAGCACACATGCTGCAAATAGCACATTCCACTGTGCCGGGTTTTCTTTATCTCCCAGGAACTGAAGCATACCCACCGGCAGAGAATACTGAGCCTTTTTCGTAATAAACACCATGGGGTAGAAGTAATCGTTCCATATCCAAAGCCCCTGAGTGATGACAGTGGATACTATGGCAGGTTTCAAGAGAGGATACACCACCAGCCAGAATCTCTGGGACAGTGTGGCGCCGTCTATATATGCCGCCTCTTCTATCTCCACCGGCACACCTTTCATGAATCCCGCGAAAAGGAATACCGAAAATGGTAATGAGCAGGTGATGAACATAAGCATGGGTGTAAATCTGGTGTTTGGTATACCCAGCCTGGAAAATGTCTGTGCTATCGGCACTATGACCATCTGAGACGGGATCACAAGTCCTGATATGAAAAACACATACAGGAACCTGGCCAGTTTCGATTTGATCCTGGCAATGGGGTATGCGGCCATGGGGGCAATAAGCACCACCACCAGCACGGATCCGCCCGTTGTAATAATGCTGTTCAGAAGCTCTGCCGGATAGTTCATATTATTAAAGGCCGTGATATAACTCTCCAGTGTAAACTCCCTGAATAAGAGCAGCGGAGAAGACTGATTTGACACGTGTCGCAGCGAACTTGAAAACACTATCACCAGTGGAAGTATGATCACCACGCAAAAAACTATGATAGCAAGATATAAGAGCAGCACCTTTGGCGTCAGTTTCAGATATGTCTCCACTTCTCTGTCGTCTTTTTTCTTTTTCCCGAATATCATCACAGTTCCACCTCTCTTTTATTCATTATGAAAAGCATGGCCACGGTTATGGCGATTATCACTAAGAATGACACCACAGAAAAGGCACTGGCCCTCCCCATCTTCTGATCCGTAAAAGCAATCTCGTAGATCTGGAACATAAGCGTCTTTGTGGACTTTCCC
Organism: Lachnospiraceae bacterium; assembly: GCA_024688505.1. GTDB lineage: Bacteria > Bacillota > Clostridia > Lachnospirales > Lachnospiraceae > FD2005. The sequence continues at coordinate 5,869 of JAILDZ010000123.1, read as the reverse complement.
GGGCCTCCGTTTGTCATGATAAATGAATAGTCGAAGGCCTTAAGGCCTGCTATGACATTCAGTATCACATTTATGGTGATGGTGGATGAGATCAGGGGAAGCTTCACCTTTCTCATCAGCTGCCACTCTGTGCATCCGTCTATCCTTCCGGCCTCCAGCAGACTCTCATCCACTGTCTGAAGTCCGGCCAGATATATGATCATAGTGGTACCGAAGCTTTTCCACACTTCCACCAGAGCGATGGCAAAAAGTGCCACATTAAAGTCCCCCAGGGGGTTAAAGGTGGATCCGTCTCCTCCGAACAGGGATATGAGACTTGCGATCATTCCGGAGCTCGGCATATAGACATAGGTCCAGATGAAGCCCACCACGATAGCGCTGAAAAGTGCCGGGAAATATGCGGTGGTCCGAAACAGCCCTTTAAAATGTATCTTTGTATTAAGAGCCATGGCGGCAGCCAGTCCCAGAACATTAGAAAGCACCACCACTACCAGCGTATAGATCAGCGTGTTTCCGATGGAGTTTATGACAGATCCGTTTTCAAAGATCTTTATGTAGTTTTTAAGACCCACGAAGTCGTAGTTATAATCGATCCCGTTAAAATTAGTGACACTGTAATAGAATAGCTGCAAAACCGGATATACCCACAGGATCAAAAAAAAGCTCAGTGCCGGTATGAGAAACAGATACATCTTATTACTGAACACTAATGCTTTATCTCTCTTCTTTTTCATTCTCATACATCCTTCTTAAATAAGAAGGGGCTCCCGAAGGAGCCCCCTCCCTTCATTATTTCTTATTCGTCAAGTAAGTCTTCGAACTTATCCTGCATGCCGTTTGTGATATCTTCCACTGTGGTTCCCTGTCCTCCGATCATTTCAGAGAAGAGTTCTTCCATAGTGTTCTCTGTACCTGCAGGCCAAGCCTGATTGCACCAGTGATGTCCCTTGTCCTGATTCAGAAGCTCGATAAAGGGTGCGAAGAGGTCTGAATTCGGAATGCTGTCGGCGCCGTTACCGTATGTCACGATAAATCTGCCTGTAGCCACATATGCATCCCACACATCGGATTCTCCGTTGAACCAGTAATCGATCAGCTCCTTGCACTCATCCACATACTCAGATCCGGAGTAGATGGAGTATCCTGCGGAAAGACATGTAGCTGTGTGTGTATCACCGCTCTTTGCAGGAATGGGGAAATATCCTCTTTCGAAATCTCCGCCTTCTCCCTGTCCTAAGATAGCAGCTGCATTAAAGGAACCGTCAAATGTCATGGCAGCCTTTCCGTCGATGAAGTCTGTGATGGCCTGTGATGCGCCGTATCCCAGAGACTGGGTAGCATCGATGTATCCGTTCTCATAGAGCTCATTATACATAGAAAGGACAGTATCCCATGTTCCTTCGTCTGTGAAAGCGGTCTCTCCGGTACGAAGCTTCTGATCATATTCTGCATCCTTAGGATAGATCTCGTTTGCAGCTATCTGATACAGACCGAACTGAAGCACATACTGATCCTTATCGCCCATCACTATAGGAGTGTGGCCTGCTGCCTTGATCTTCTCGCAATCCTCCAGGAACTCATCCCATGTCTTCGGCACATCTTTAATGCCTGCCTCTTCGAAGATAGCCTTGTTATAATATGTACCAAGGATAGATACGGAGTTTGTAGCCGTTACCAGCTTTCCGTCATAGGTCACTGCACTGAGGTCAGGCATCTTTGCTACGAAATCCATATCATTGAGGGGTGCCAGATATCCTGCATCTGCCAGCGCGTAGCAGGAATTCTGACCCGCATACATGGGCTGTGTGAGGATGATGTCCGGGCATTCTCCGGAAGCCAGCTTAGTCTTTAATGAAGTGTAGTAGTTATCATCGGGAAGCTTTGTCACCTCAAGTGTGAGGTTCGGCCACTTCTTATTAATGAGTTCCGGCAGCACTTCCGTCTCGAAATCATTTTCAGCGGCTGTACCGGAAACCATCATGGTGATGGTGATGTCTCCTGCATTCTCGATAGCTTCATGATCATAGGTATCTGTGCTCTCTTCGAGTTCTGCATTTGCTTTTTCTTCCTGAGCTGTAGCTGCTCCCTCGGCAGCCTCACCCGAACCTGCTGTGCTGCCGCATCCGGCCAGCATTGTCATTGCCATAGCAGCGGCACATAACACAGACAGAAACTTTTTGTTTTTCATGTTTATTTTCCCTCCCAAAATATTTGTTTCCTTAAGGTGCTTTCATTGTATGGCAAGTCATGGTATATTTTTGTTGGATATCAGAGTATACTTTTGTTGGATTTATCCGGAGGCTGTTCATATTGAAACTACGATATAAAATATTCCTGATGTTTGCGGCCTTGTCCGCCATTCCGCTTATCATCATGACATACTTCGCCTATCAGCGATACCAGGAGACCATAGATATGCAGGTCAGCACCTATGCCGAGACACTGTTTGATAATGCCCTGAATGAGACAAACTCCTCCATAGACGATATAGAGCGTACCATAAGCTATCTGACCCTGTTTTCCAGCGAAGGCAAGTATTCACTCAGCGAATGGCTGCGCCCCTTCACATCCGAAAACGGTGGTTACACTTCCTATGACATACAGCAGACCTACAGATACTGTAACAGTGTGTTCGGAAATCTCCTGCTGTCCGACAGCCGCATAAACGGCATATATATCTTCACGCCCTCCGGCGTGCTCTTTAGCAGCTGTTCCTCCTCTGAATGGAATATGGATAATAAATATGATTACACCGTAAGCGAATGGTATCATACCACTCTTTCCCTGAACGGGAAATTCTATATCAGCAGCCTTGAAGATCATGATATGTTCCTTTCAAATAACCCTTCGGTGTTCCTGTCAAAGAGCATGACAGATATATATAACCATGAGCTGCTGGGTGTGATCATGGTGGACTGTTCACCGGAGATATTCGACCTTAATAACCTAAACGCCATGCCGGAAACCGTGGAACTCAGCATCTATAATCAGGAAACCGGAAACATACTGTATACCAACGCTACGGAAGGTACGAACCTTAACGATCCCAGATCCATTTCCATGGAATCGGAACTGTCCCTTCCTGTGTTAAAGCTAAAAGCCGTATATGACTATTCAGGCCTTCATAAAGACTATGACCTGACCGGCACTCTCCTTATTATCGTGGCAGTCCTGTTTCTTACCATCTTCCTAATCCTGGGATGGTTTGCCTCTGCGAACCTGGTGAAACCCATAGAAGAACTGAGCCGGACCATGTCATCACAAAATGCGGATTATTTCGAATTCACCAGTCCCTATATGAACAGAACGGATGAGATAGGCACTCTCTATAACGAATATGCAGAAATGCTGAAGACCCTGGAGAAATCCATCCAGAATGAATATCAGCATAAGCTTATCTCCCTGGATTCCCAGATGAAATATCTGGAAGCCTATATTAACACCCACTTCCTTTTTAACACTCTGGAATCCATAAACAGCATGGCAGAGCTTAATGATAACGAACCCATAGCAGTCATGTCACTGGCTCTCGGAAACATGTTCAGGTATTCCATCAAGACCGAAAGTGAAGTGGTGACCGTGGCAGATGAGCTTAACCACGTGAATGATTACGTGTCTATCCAGCTCATCAGATTCAGTAATAAATTTAAGCTTGAACTGGATATTCCGGAGGAGCTTTATAATCAGCATATCCTGAAGATAGTATTGCAGCCTCTGGTGGAAAATGCCATCATCCACGGGCTGGATTCCTGTTCCAAGGGAGACACAGTCACGGTAAGCGGCCGGAAAGAAGGGGATGTGCTTTGCATCGATGTGTCGGATAACGGTCAGGGCATGGAGGATGCGGCTCTGTCAGAGCTCAGAGAAAGCCTGAACCACACCGCGTCTTTCACGGAACTGGGACACAGGACAAAACAAAGCATAGGGCTTAAGAATATCCACTCCCGTATCGAACTTTATTACGGCAAAGGATACGGTCTTTCCATAGCAAGTGAGAAAGAAAAGGGAACCACAGTGACTGTGAGAGTCCCTGTGATCATGTGAGAGGGTTAAAATGTACAGGTTTATCATCATCGATGACGAAGAGATCATAAGAAAAGGCACCGTAAAGAAGCTAAAGGATCTTTCGGACAGAATAGAATGTGCAGGCGAAGCAGGGGATGGAGTCGAGGGTCTTCGGATCATAAAAGAGCAGTCTCCGGATTTTGTTATCCTGGATATGCAGATGCCTAATATGGACGGCATGGCGCTCCTTCCGGCTCTGGCAAAGGAGTACCCGGATCTGCCCCTTCTTGTCATAAGCGGTTTTAAGGACTTTGATTATATTAAACAGGCCATATCTTCAAATGCCATTGAATATATCTTAAAGCCCTTCAGTAAGGAAACCATCCAAAGCAATGTGCTTAAGATCATTGATATTTTAGAGACCAGACAGAAACTGGATGGACAGATATTAAACAGTCAGCAGCAGAAAGAAAACGCATATTATGAATATGATCTGAAGCAGCTTACAGACCAGATGATGGGCTACCATAACGACGATATCACACTGAACTCCGCCCGTTTATCCATCTTCAATTCAAACTATAACTATATCCTGATGTCCATCCATTTCGAAGAAGGGACCAAAAGACCCGATATCTCAAAATGGCTCATGGACTCCGGCAGGAATGATCTGTCCGTGTATATAGAGCCCTCCGGATCCACGCTGGGACTGCTTCTTCTCTTCTATCCCGGCAACCGCACCATTGAGGAATACAGAGTGCTCCGTCCAGTGAGAGGACCCATTACTGACTATCTGATCTCGGAAAAGACCGATGCCATGATCGGAGTGAGCAGGGTCCATTCAGCTCTCACAGAGCTAAACGATGCATTCACCGAAGCCGGCATGGCACTTAACATGCAGCCGGTTTCCTCCGATGAGCTTCAGATCTTCGACTACGAGGAAGACTTAAGCCCCCACAGGCTTTTCTGGGATAGGCAGGATGAGTTTCTGTTCAGACTGGAAGCCGGGATGAAGGATGAGATGCTCTCTCTTTTAAACAGCCTGTTTTCTCTGTATGAGACTAATGCTGATGCCAGGTTCATGGATCTTAAATATCACTGCAGAAAGCTCTCCGACGAATGTGTGAAAGTGGTGAGCATGTATCTGGACTACGACGGACAGGTGGAAAACTCAAACAGCATGCAGCAGATAGTGAATCAGATCTATTCAAAGCAGGAATTATACAATTATTATTCCGTATTCTTCGGGAATCTGACCATGCTTCTTTCAAACAGGTCCGTCTACAGTACGGATGATAACATCGAGAAAGTGCAGACCTATATAAACAGGAATTATCAGAAGAACATAAACCAGGAGCTTCTGTCATCATATTTTTATATAAACAGAAGCTACTTAAGCACTCTTTTCAAAGAACGCACCGGAGAAAAATTCGTGGATTATCTGAACCGGGTGCGTATCGAAAAATCCGTGGAGCTTCTCACCACCACGAATATGAAGATGTATCAGATCGCAAAGAATGTGGGATATGATAATGTGAAATACTTTTTCAAGATCTTTAAGAAAGTGATGGGTGTCACGCCTGAAGCCTACAGGGAGGAGCATACCTAAGATATACTGAGCCGGCCTAATGGGGTAAAAAATCGGTAATTAAAAAAGCTGGTCTGTAATGATGAAAAATCGCACGCAGGATTCTAAAGTTCTGCTTAACGAATGAAATGAGTTTAGCAGCAACTTATGCTCGAAGGGTGCGTGCCGAGTACGATTTTTTATCGTTACAGGCCAGCGTTTGGCTTCACTCGTTTAACATCTCTTCCAGGGTGTGCCAGCCAAGCACCGCACACTTCACGCGGGAAGGCATGTGGG
>JAILDZ010000067.1 GCA_024688505.1 Lachnospiraceae bacterium | reverse complement strand
TACTTTGGCAGTGGTGGTGTTTCCCGTCTCCCAGGAATACACCGTGTACTCATCCCCCACTTTAATGCTGCCAAGCTTCAGCTCAGACACATAGCCTATCACAGCCATGCCGCTTTCCCCTGTGATCACCACGAAGGGTGAACCGTCCTTCGGCGGATTTTCCGCATCACCCACAGACTGGACTATGCCGGGCATGTTTGCCCGCACAGTGGCGTTATCCAGTTTGTTCTGCGCTTCTTTTAATTTATGCTGCATGGACTTAAGATCGGTCTGGGCCTTCAGCACAGCCACCTGCTCTTCCGCCACCTTTTTGTCCTTTTCTTCCTGAGTGTAGCCATGAAAGTCGAGGCCGGAATTCGGATCCTTTATGGATGAATAGTCCGGTGGTGTCACATCCGCTGCGGAAGCAAAGATATGAGATTCCTTGGTCATCACATCATAATATTCCCCTCCGCTCATCGGGGCGGTGTTTTTGTTTATTATCCATTCATACGTTTCAGTTCCGTCTGTGGTCGTTAATTTGTAATAATAATATTGTTTATTTGTGGGATCATTCGGATCCGCCTGCTTTCCTCTCCATTTTTCGATGGTTTCGGCGGAGATGATGGCGTCCTTTGGTAGTGTGTAGACGAAAGGATCTGCCTCAGTTAGTCCTCCGCCTGACGTAAGAGTGGTGCATACCGGATTTCCCGCCTTCGGTGTGCCCGGCGCGGTCTCCGCAAACTCATGAGCCGCTATATAGGCTTTCTTCTGCCTCAGAGCTTCTGCCTCTGCAGCTTCAAGCTTCGCATTGTATTCGTCGTCCAGCTTCTGTATCTCTTCTTCGTACTGCTTTTCATTCCGGTCCATGATGTCCTCGATCTCTTTGTCAGTAGGCCTTGGCTTTATATCTACGGCATTCTGCAGGCGGATCATCTCGATATTAAGCTTCATGGTGGCCACATCCACATCGAGGGAGGCCTGCTCCACATTGCTCTGAAGCGCCTCCACATCATACTGGAACAGAGCATCTCCTATCTCCACCCTGTCTCCCTGGGCCACGAATACTTTATCCAGTACGTCGGAGCTGCTTAGATACACATTCTGCGTGGCGGATTCCGACACCCTGCCCTGGGTGGTCTCAGGTGTCAGCACCCAGGTGTAGTTCAGGTTCTCCACATCCTGCACATAAGCCTTGCTGTAGACATACTTATAGTATGCTGCCGCTCCTATCAGGGCCGCCGCCAGAATGGCTATTATTATAAGGGCAGTGATCCAGCCTTTTATCTTTGACTTTCTGCTTTGGTTTGGCATTTCTATACAGCCTCTATTCCTTCGGGTGCGGTGTCTCCCAGCTCTCCGTCCACGATATACATGACTCTCTTCGCATGAGCCGCAATATGTCTGTCATGAGTGATCATAAGTATGGTCACTCCTTCTTCATTAAGCTTCTTGAAAAGTTCCATGACTTCCGCACCTGTTTTCTGATCCAGAGCACCTGTGGGCTCATCCGCAAGAAGTATCTCGGGATCGTTTACCAGAGCCCTGGCTATGGCCACCCTCTGCTTCTGTCCGCCGGACAGCTGGTTTGGCATGAAATTCATGCGGTCCGAAAGCCCCACTCTGGAGAGAGCATTTTCTGCGATTCCCTTTCTTAAGTGCCTTGGCACCTTTGCAAAGGAAAGGGGAAGCATCACGTTCTGGAGTGCATTTTCCCCGGGAAGGAGCTGGAAGCTCTGGAACACAAAGCCTATCTTCTTACAGCGTATATCAGAAAGAGAATTGTCATTCTGCTTCATCATATCAAGGCCGTCTAAGAAAAATGTGCCGGAACTTGGCATATCGAGACAGCCTATGATATTCATGAGTGTGGATTTTCCGGAACCGGAGGGTCCCATGATGGCCACATATTCCCCCTTATCCACAGAGAGATTCACGTTTTTTAGAGCGGGCACCCGGACCGTTCCCTGTTCATATGTTTTACATATATCCTTCAACTCTAAGATCACGGCATTTCCTCCGTGTCTCCGGCTGAATCGTCTTCGATTTCAGACGCATCATCAAGCGCTCCTTCTTCCGGTGTCAGATCCCCATCCGGTTCTTCAAATATGTATTCTCCCCCGCCGGCTTCCACATACACATGCTGCCCCAGGAGCAGACTTCCTTCGTTCTCCGGTGTCACATAGAAATAATACTTGGATGCGGATTCGCTGGTGGTGCCTTCATCGGAGGTGTATCCATAGTCTCCTCCGTTTTCATCCTTTGCCAGCTCCCCCGTCTCTATCTTCGTGATGGTGCCTTTCCATGTGGTATCATCCACTCGTGAACGTATGGTGACAGCCATGCCTTCCTGCAGGGAATAGATATTCATCTCGTCCACCTTACACTTGATCTGGAAGTTTCCGGTTCCCATTATGGACATGAAGGGAGCAGTGGTGTCAGTGCCGTTATTAATGCTCTTTACCACTCCGTTTATGGATGATGTGACCGTAGCGTTTGTCACGGACTTTTGCAGGCTGTTTATCTCCGCCTGCTTTGTCTTCGCGCTCATCTCGCTTTGCTTTATGCTGCTCATTATCTCAAGGAGCTGCATCTGATAATCTGCGATCTGCTCCTTATCTTCTTCCTTTTTTTCATCCAGCTTGGCCAGCTGTTTATTTATGAAATCTATCTGGGTATAGGACTGGATGATGTCGTTATTTATGCCCTCCAGCTCTATGTTTGCCTGCTCGATCTTTAATGACACGTCATCTGTCTTATAGGCAAACAGGGGATCTCCTTCTGCTACCTCGTCACCTGCTTCCACGTAGATATCTGATACGGTACGGCTGCTGTCCTTCTGGATCTCCAGGCTCTTCTGGGCTTCCACCACTCCGGTATAGAGGTTTATCATGCCTGTGTCCGTATACTCCCCTTCTTCGATATATTCTTCCTCCGGAAGGGTTTCTATGTCCTCGGTTTCTCCCTCGATATACCCGGCTTCTTCGCCTGCTTTTTTTGCATTTATTATCCCATAGACTCCTGCAAAGCCTGCTATCAGCACGGCTATGACCGCTATAGCTATTATGGGTTTCTTATTCATACCGTTTCCTCTTTTTCCGCATAAAAATGGGTGTGCATTCGCACACCCATAATACTACCACATATTCTTTTCTTTTTACATTTAGAATCCTGCGGAAAGGGGATATTTTTTCGTAAGTTCATCTACGATGGCTCTGGCCTTTTCCACTCCCGCATCTGTCATCTTTATGACTGTTGCGATAGCCTCTGCCACCTTATCGAAATCGTCTTCTTTCAATCCGCGGCTGGTGGCTGCAGGTGTTCCGAGACGAAGTCCGCTGGTGACGAATGGGCTCTTCGGATCTCCGGGCACTGTGTTCTTATTTGCTGTGATATGCGCCTCGTCAAGGAGCTTCTCTATCTCTTTTCCGGTCCTGTCATAGGGTACCAGGTCTACCAGCATCAGATGATTATCCGTGCCGCCGGATACGATCTTTATCTCTCTGTCCATAAGTCCCTTGCAAAGTGCCTGGGCATTATTATATACCTGCTGCATATACTGCTTATATTCCGGTGTCAGCGCTTCCTTAAAGCATACTGCCTTTGCTGCCACCACATGCATAAGGGGTCCGCCCTGGATTCCCGGGAACACTGCCTTATTGAAGTTATATTTCTCATTTGCGGCTGCCGTAGCCATGATGATGCCGCCTCTGGGGCCTCTTAATGTCTTATGTGTGGTGGTGGTCACCACGTCTGCATAGGGGATGGGGCTCTCGTGGAGTCCTGTGGCCACCAGTCCTGCAATATGGGCTATATCCACCATGAGCACTGCGCCCACTGAATCTGCGATCTCTCTGAATCTCTTGAAATCCAGCTTCCTGGCATATGCGGATGCTCCCGCTATGATCATCTTCGGCTTACACTCCGATGCGATGCGCTGCACCTCATCATAGTCGATGAAGCCTTCGTCATTCACGCCATATGGCACTATCTTAAAATATCTTCCGGAGAAATTCACAGGGCTTCCGTGTGTCAGATGTCCGCCGTGATCCAGGCTCATTCCCATCACTGTGTCGCCGGGCTCCAGCACTGCCAGCTGCACTGCCATGTTTGCCTGTGCTCCCGAATGGGGCTGCACGTTCACGTACTCTGCGCCGAATAACTGTTTTGCACGTTCGATTGCGAGGGTTTCTGCCTTATCCACCACATAGCATCCACCGTAGTATCTCTTCCCCGGATATCCTTCTGCATACTTATTTGTAAGCACGGATCCCATTGCGGACATGACCGCGGTGCTCACCCAGTTTTCCGATGCGATAAGCTCGATGTGGTCTGCCTGCCTGTCATACTCCTCTTTGATGATGGAGGCGATTTCCGGGTCTTCTCTTCTGATGTCGTCAATCGTGTACATGTTTTTCTCCTTACTTAGCTATATTTTACGGGCTTTCTATTGTATGTACCCGCCATAGTTTTTTTCGACAGAACACTCACTCTACTTCGTCCCTTCTAGTGGCTGTAATAAAAATCTCAGCAATGGCTTCGATTTTTAACATCCACACGAAGTGTACTACGTACCGTTCGGTTCAATTGTCTCAAAAGCACTATGGCGTGCACACACATAAAAAGCCCTTACGTTACCGTAAATATGTGCACTGTTTTTATGACTGCTTCTGCTTCTTTATCTTCACTTTCAGGACATACCACAGTGCTGTGGCGATGAAGATGGAGGAATATGTACCTACCAGCACTCCGCAAAGCAGCGGGAATGCAAATTC
>JAILDZ010000231.1 GCA_024688505.1 Lachnospiraceae bacterium | reverse complement strand
GCCCTTTGAGGGTGATGCTTTTTTACATTCACAGATAAACGTGATGTGGTCTTTTTTCAAAGCATTTTCAAAGGGGAAGCTCTTTTCCTTAAGTGCGCCTGCCTTTTCCTCTGCCATGCGCCTCATCTCTTCAAAGGGGATCAGTGCCCTTTTATTTGCCACTCTTTCCAGAGCGTATTCTGCTATTTCGTCCAGAATGTTCATTATCTGTTACTTACCTCTATTATCTTTTCCATTGTCTCTATAGCTTTTCCGCTGTCTATGATCTCTGCAGCTTTCTTCACGCCCTCTGCCATGGTTTCTGCCTTTCCGCCTATATAGAGCGCTGCCCCTGCGTTTAAGAGCACTGCATTTCTCTTATGTCCCTTTTCTCCCTTTAAGATGGCTCTGGTGATGGCTGCATTTTCTGCGGGATCTCCTCCCACCAGATCTTCTTTTTTACAACGCTCCATGCCGAAGTCCTCCGGCTTTATATAATAGCTTTTAAACCATCCTTCCTTCATCTCGCACACCTTGGTCTCGGAGCTTAAGGAGATCTCGTCCAGCTTGTCCATGCCGTATACCACCATTCCTCTTTTCACTCCGAGGGACATGAGCACCTGTGCCAGAGGCTCCACCAGATAGTCATCATACACTCCCAGAAGCTGCATGGATGGTGATCCCGGATTTGTAAGAGGTCCTAAGATATTAAACACTGTCCTGAATCCCAGCTCTTTTCTGATGCCGCCCACATACTTCATGGAGCTATGATATTTCTGTGCGAAGAAGAAGCACATTCCGGCTTCATTTAAGAGCTCTATGCATTTTTCCGGATCCTGGTTTATATTCACGCCCAGTGCTTCCAGACAGTCTGCCGTGCCACACTTTGATGATGCTGCCCGGTTTCCGTGCTTTGCCACTTTCATGCCTGCTGCAGCTGCCACTATGGCCGATGTAGTGGATATGTTAAAGCTCTTGGCGTTATCTCCGCCTGTCCCCACTATCTCGAATATTTCCATGCCGGTGTCCACTTTGGTAGCATGGTCTCTCATGGCTGCTGCGCATCCTGCGATCTCGTCCGTAGTCTCGGCTCTGGCGCTCTTTGTGGATAGCGCTGCGAGGAATGCGGCGTTTTGTGTCTGGGAGGTTTCCCCGCTCATGATCTCATTCATAACTGCATATGCTTCGTCATAAGTCAGGTCCTCTTTGTTCACAATTTTTACGATAGCTTCTTTGATCATTTTTTTGTCCTCCTTAAATGTGTCGTTGTTGTTATAGAAGCGCATCTCGGGAGCCTTCGGCTCCCTCGATGATGCGGCAGTCGCCGCATCTGCATAGGCCTTATTGCATCCTGCCTCATGCAAGCATGGGCGGCTGCATAAGCCTTATGCAGCGCTTCTCGTTGCTCACACAAATAAAACCCCTGACAGAAAGATATAATCCTTCTGTCAGGGGCGAATGTTCTTTGAATATACACCATCCGCGGTGCCACCCTGATTCACGGCATGACCCGTGCTCTCTGCGAGATACCTTCATATCTCCGGCAACTGACGTATGCCCCACGGTGCAGATTTCCCTGCACCCTCAGCGGTCCATATTACATATCCTGTATCTCGTCCGGATCTCAGCACCCCGGGCTCTCTGTGGAGGCATAAATACTTTTTCTCCGCTTCATCGGTTTAGTCTGTTAAATTTTTATGTCAAAAATGTTAACACCCGATGATATATATGTCAACCGTTTTTCATTCAGTTTTTCTTTTTCATCATCATAATAAGGCACAAATAATACTGGCAAAATCATTAATATGGTAGTATCATAATAAGTAGGCAAAGGCGCCGATGATTCGGCGACTTTGTCTTTTTTTATGCTATCAGTTGCCTGACGGGGAAATAAGGAGGAATGCCATGGCTGCTTTTGATAGAGTGCTGTCGGGGATCCCGCAGCTGGATACAAATTTTGATAACATACGCCTTGGGGACAATGTGGTCTGGCGTGTGGATGACCTGGAGCAGTTCAAGCTCTTTATGGAACCCTATGTGGAGCAGGCCATACATGATAAAAGGAACCTGGTATACTTCCGTTTTGCCACCCATGAGCCCCTTCTTACGCCACGGGAAGGGCTTAAGATCATTGAGGTGGAGCTGAACCACAGGTTTGAGAACTTCACGGTGGAGATTCATGAACATATCACTGCCGAAGGAAGAGATGCGTTCTATGTCTTTGACTGTCTGTCAGAGCTTCAGACTGCCTGGGCCACAGATCTTATGATGGGTAACTTTTTCCATGTGACCTGTCCCTATCTGTTCATCCTGGATACCGTGGCATTCTTTCCTCTGATCAGGGGAAAGCATTCGTTTCAGGCTATAGCAAAGATAAGGGATACCACTCAGCTGTTTCTGGATGTATATGCGGATAAAAATAATGTCTATGTCCGTCCGGATAAGATATGGAACCGCTATTCCGAAACCATGTTTCTGCCCCATATCTATAATCCGAAAACCGGAAATTTCAGCCCCATACTGGACGGCGTTATGGCCAGCCACTTCTATCAGGTGCTGGGGGACAATGATTCTGCCACAGATCCGAACAACATGGACAGCTGGGACAGATTCTTTAACATGGCCGGCTCCATGTATGAAAACGGGATGGATGTCACTGAACCATGTCACAGGATGTGTGACATCATGATGACCCGGGACGAAAGAATGCGTGAAATGATCAAACGCAACTTCAATCCCGTGGATTATCTGAATGTCAGAAAGCGCATGATAGGCACCGGCTTGATAGGCGGAAAGGCCTGTGGCATGCTTCTGGCACGAAAGATCATTGAGAATAAATGCCCCGATATATATCAAAAGCTGGAGCCTCATGATTCCTTCTATATCGGCTCGGATGTATTCTACTCCTTTATCGTGGAAAACCATTTCTGGGATCTTCGTATACGACAAAGAAGAGCTGAGGAATACTTCTCCGTGGCTGAGGAATTTGCAGAGAAGCTGCTTAG
>JAILDZ010000227.1 GCA_024688505.1 Lachnospiraceae bacterium | reverse complement strand
TAGTCCAACAAATGTCCCCGTCCTGGAAATATTTTTTAATTATTTTTTATTTTTTTATTTTTTTATTATTCTTCTTTGCCATCCATTCTGCTTCCATGTCTCTTATATTCCAGGAGAGCATATCGAGAAGCAGTTTTCAATCTTGTGATACTTAAGGTCCACCCTCTTTACTTTATCTATATCCACAAGTTCCTCCTAGGTCACTCTGAGATCAACGGCTTTCTGTCTGCCATTCTCTTCTCTCCTAAAAAGCGACGGTCCCTGTGACAGGACCGCCTCCTGATTTTTCTTTAATTCTTTTCGAACTTAGAGAGTCTCGTTCACAAGCTCTCTGGCTCCTTCTTCACCCAGCTCTGTAGCCTTAAGCACTTCACCGTCCTTAACCAGGATGCCTTCGGTGGCATCTTCGTTTGTGAAGTAGTATCCGTATGTCTCCATCAGATCTACAGTAGCGTACTCCTGACCATCATCTGTGGTGGCTGTACCTGTCTCTTCCACGATACCGTAGTCCAGCACTCCGTCAAACTTAAAGAGATATATCACATCTCCGTTCTCGTTTTTGAATACTGCCATCTGATCATCGGTATCGTTTGCCTTCAGGCTTCCGAAATATGTGAGTGTGGGCTGAATATCCTCAGCCGTAGCGAACTCACTGTCCGCCTTCTTGCCGCAGCCTGCAAATAATGCAAGCACCGTTATAGCCATAATACCGATCACACTGAGTTTCTTTTTCATTTCTTCTTTTCCTCCTTAAAGTAATATTAATTATATATGTGATTATAAGCGCGTCCATCTAACAGATGTCCAACACATTATATACAAAAGTCGGTCTATCAAATATCCACCAGGGTGCACAAATAGGCTGCACTATTGCAGCCCATAACATGACAAAAACTATCTCCCGTCACTCTTCGCTTCGTTTTCCCATGAAGACATCCTCTCCTTTGCTTCCGGCAAAGAGTTTGCCGGCAAGCTTCTGCACCATTACATTATGGCGCCGGATCACCACTTTTGTATCTTCGGGGTAATCTTCTATGGCTTTTCTGGCGGAGTATCCCATCAGAAGAGCCAGGTTTTGCTGGGAATCCGCACCGAAAGCAGCAAAAAGCATGGTAAAAAGCAATCCTGAAGGAGCCTTTTTGATAAGGAGTGCTCCGTTTACCTTGCCGTCAGTCACTATACATGAAGAAAGATCCTGATCGAACCAGCTCTTAGAAATATAGGCCAGATCTTCCAGCAGACCTTTATGTCCTTTGAAAAGACATTCCTTCACGAAGGTCCTAAACTGTATGGCGGATACTTCAGAAAGACTCATGATATATGGAGGAAAATTCCGCTCCTTTGCAAAAAGCGGCACAGCTTTCACATCCTTCACAGTGAGCACGATGTCCATAGCCTCCGACACCTTCATGGAAAAACCGTTTGATTCCAGGAAATCGGACATGGTCTTATCCGAAGACTCGAAGCAGCTTTCCGTCACATCCTCCTCTTCGATCTTGCTCTTATACTCTGTCAGGATCACGTTTTCGATATCCTCACTGTCTGCTTTTAAGAGCCTGATCCGGCTTTTAGTGTCCTCGTCGCTTTCCGAATCCAGGAGTTCAAATACCATGGCTCCCACCGGGCTGTCCGAGTCATCCACGGCACCTATGCCTCGAAAGAACTCCCTGTCCAGCTGTTCCTGCATGTCTATATCTATGTAGTCGGAAAAATCCTCGGCATTATCGCCGTCTATTTCTATCATCTTATAACTCATCTGTCATTCTCCATTATGCGGTCAAGAAACTCTACAGGGCTTTCCTTTTTCTTTCTTGTGATGCTGTTTACTGACACACTGAGACCCTTTTCTTCAAAGCTCATCTCCACGTCATCCCCCAGCATCTTAAGCGCTGAGCGGTCTTTCACTGCAGCCAGGGTCACGATACGATCTTTGCCAAGACGGATAGTATCACTTTCCATCGGAAGCTGCGCTGTGATGAGCTCCGCCATCAATGTCCTGTCACCATCTCCCAGTTCAAATACAAGGGCGCCATTTGCATCATACACACCCTTTTCGACATCCTTTTTCAGGTTCTCCATATAGAGCCTGTTATAGAATCCGGTTTCCCCATCCTGATAGCACATATAGTTTATGTTTTGCACATACATAAGTGCCAGTCCGATAGCCAGGCCAAGTGGAGATGTGGCATAACTTGTAAAATAGATCAGAAGCACGAAGAACACCATGGGTACAATAAAGGACTTCACGGAAAGATAGCGAAGCCTTTTGTCCTTTCTCTTCTGCCACTCCAGATACACTAAAGAACCCATGAAGTAAATGAGCCGGGCAATGTCGCACACTATATAAAGCGAAGTCTCATGATATGTCAGATCATCTTCATAATAGAACATGATCCCGGTAAACAGATTGATCAGATTCAGGATGAAAACCAACGCAACGGGAATATTTATGAACTTCATATTCCTTTTCAGGTGATCCGGGCTTCTGAATATGCGATAGTCCACATATACAAACCATATCAGGGCTATAAAAGTCAGGATCATCTCTAAAATGGTTTCCAGGATCAGTGCCCCGTATTTCCCCCATGCCAGGATACCATACTCTACGTTTGCACAAAGAGTGATGAGGAAAGCTGAAGCTGCCGTGGAGCTTATGAGAAAGATATACAGCCTTTTTTCAATAACGTCTTTCATCTTAAGTTTTGCTGCCAAAGCTATGAGTCCCAGGGAAAGCATGAGAGCCACAACATTCGTATAGACAGTCACATAAAATCCGTTCATGCCTTCGGCCCTCCCTTCTCATCATAATTCACCAGCTCAGATGCGCTTCCGAGATGCGTGAATACTATGGACATGGCACAGCCCGGAGCTGTGATCCCTATCCCTCCGAAGACAAATGGAATGATAACCCCCATCACAAAGGGCAGCACATATACCCATATGGGGATCAGATTGCTCTTCACGCTATTAGTTCTGTATCTGATTATGGAAATAAAACATATTATCGTAAAATATGCGATGACCATATACATCGGGATAAAAAGAATGCCTCTGTGATATATATTGTTTTCATCCACAGAGAATATCCATCCGGTGAAAATATTAATGATGATGAGAGCTTCCGTCACCAGACCGGGAATGAAGAATACCCTGTGAGACTTGCTCACAGCCTCCCCTCTGTATGCAAAGCGCACCAGACAGTAGTGATACCACACCATAAACATGAGTATGAAGTCGATGTAGAAAGCAGTGACACCTGCCATATTAAATATCCTTGCACCCGGGAAACTCTTCTCATCCGCCAGATAGGTGATAGTATCGAAAACGGCCATCAATATGTTAAGGATTATGAGCATAAAGAAAAGCGTATCATCGGCTCTTCCCCTTTTTCTCATGATCCCGGTCTCTGCCAGTACGCCGAGCAGAAGCATGATCACAGAACCATCGATAAACAGTGTTGAAATGTTTTCTTCTGTTAATGGTAAAAACATCAGATCTCTATCTTTCCTTTCTTTTCTTCATATGCATCAGACTCTTCCTGTCCGGATCATCGCTTAAAAAGATCCCTGTACGAATCCTTTTTCCGCTTCTGCCACAGACATTATCTCAGGTTCTGCATATTTATTTTTTTTACCGGGCATTTCTGTCCCTCACAAAGCTTTATAGTGAGTATTATATTTTAAAACATAAAAATGTGGTAGAACCGATGGTCATATAACTCTGTTTTTCACATCATCCTGCAGCTCTTCCGATTTTTCTTTCATGGTTTAGTCCTCTTCTGTGGGTTCTCCTGTTATGGGGTCTACCTTCCTGATATTTAAAATGGATTTCATCTTGGGTATTCCGTTCTCATATATGGGATCACCGTCCTCATCCTTCTGCATCAGTGTATCCAGATTGCTCTTATAAGTCTCTATTCCGTAAGGATCTCCCTCCATCAGATAATAAGGCATCTTCCTGTCCTTAAGGCTCTTTTCATAGGCCTCCACTTCTTCATCGGAGAATTTATGGATCTTATTCTTGTCTACTACCAGCTTAATGCCCATGGCATTTGACGGATTATAGTAGGACCTGGCATTGCTGACAAAAGATTCTATAAACATCATCTTCCCGTCTGTGGTCTTATAAAGCAGGTTCTTCATGGTATAGAATTCCGGATGATGCTCCAGGAATAAGTATTCAGGAGTGCATCCTTTCAAAGATTTGATCTTCTTTGCATTCACGGGATCCTTTTTACCAAGCAGGCTATAGCCAGTGCAGACATGGCGGTGGCTGCATCTTCATCAGTGGTGGCTTTTTTAAGGGCTCTGGCGGCTTCCTTGTTCTTTTCCTCTTCATGATTCATAAATTCTGACATGGTATATACCTCCTATCTCAGCCTTTGTTAGCATTATAATATGGCATATCCATCTTATTTCCACCAACAAACAAAAAAGCAGACGTAAAAATCTTACGTCCACTTTTCTATGGCATCTCCCCAGGTGAGCTCGCTGAACTCTCCAGGATCTTCTTCATATTCCGAAAGGATCTTTTTCAGCACCTCCTGCTCATGTTCCGATCTTTCTCTTATATAGCTTACAATATGTTTTTCGTCATCGGTTATCTTCGCGGAGTTTTCCTTTTTCAGAAAGACCTCGCATCTGTCTATCAGCTTCTTATATGTGAGAAGAAGCCATTTCCCGGTTTTCTTACACTTTGCCATATAGTCGCCCACGCCTTCTTCCGGCATGTCATCATCCATGACAGTCTCTATGGTCTGGCGGTATCTGGCGATAAGGACACCGTTCGGATTCTGAGCCCGTATCATTCGTTCTATGAAGATCTTCTCGTCTATCAGGTCGTCATACTCGGAATTTTGGGTGAGATTTCCCATCTCTGCCAGATAGATGGACCTGGCGATCCTCAAAAATGAGTTTATCTCATTTCTCAGGGTGACGCACTTTTCTTCCTTCGAACCTCTTATGCATCCGAAAAGCTTTGCCATTGCCGCAGCGGCATCTGCATCCACTTCCGCCTCCATAAATTTCTTTGCTGCCTTCACCGCTTCTTTCCCGTTTTTTTCCGGTGGATCGGTCTTTCCCTCTGCCAGATCGGATATCATGCCTTCCAGCACCTGCGGCAGGGGCTGCCTTCCAGTCCGCACAATGGTGCGGGGCATGTTCTCCTGAACCAGTGACAGGATCTTATTTAATTCATCTGTATTATTAATATTTCCCATGTTATCTGTCCAGCACCACCTTCTGATCCAGGTATGCCTCCGTCATCATGGCCCATGAATAACTGCTCATATATTCACCCATGTAGGAAGATATGGTCTTTTCGTCCCCGTCAAAGAAGCGATAGAGATCGCAGTCTATCTTCTCCGGGATCACGCGTATCATGCCGTGATCTGCTTCCAGTATGTCCTCTATCTCGTATTCCGATAATGTGTCTTTGAGGCTCCTTAAGATCACATCAAACTGCTTCTGTCTGGGCCTGTCATATATGTCATCTTCATAGAGCGCCGCAAAGATCTCTCCCCGGCTGACTCCTGCTCCCTGGCGGTCGATAAGATATGCCAGCACTTCTTTTGCTCTGGCACGATGAAAATACACGGTCTTCCCGTCTTTCTTCAGATCGAAATTACCGAATGTGCGCGCATTCACCCTGGGAGGATCCTCTTCAAAAGAAAAGACAGCCACATCTTCCCCCTCTGCCAGGAAAAGCCCCACTGCTTCCTCCACACTCTTCGCATCTTCAATGCTGGCAGATTCCCCTGCCTCACCGCATGCCTTTAATATTTTTTTCAGTCCCGGATGATCGTCATCCACACATATCAGCTTCATGGTTTAAAAGTATAGCATGATTCCGTCTTTATCTCCATCATCTTTTTTGCTATACTCTTTTTGGTTTTACACACACGATAAAGGAGAAGACATATGCGACATCTCATGAGTCCGCTGGATCTGTCTGTATCCGAGCTTAAAAGGCTTATGGACCTGGCTCAGGATATAGAAGAACACCCGGAAGATTATAACACCAAGTGTAACGGTAAAAAGCTGGCTACCTGTTTCTATGAGCCCAGCACCCGTACCCGGCTTTCCTTCGAAGCTGCCATGCTGAATCTGGGAGGTTCGGTCCTGGGATTTTCCAGTGCGGATTCCTCATCCGCCGCCAAAGGGGAAAGCGTTTCGGATACCATCCGCGTGATCAGCAGTTATGCAGATATATGTGCCATGAGGCATCCCAAGGAAGGCGCTCCTCTGGTGGCATCCATCCATTCAGGTATACCTGTCATAAACGCAGGTGACGGCGGACACCAGCATCCCACACAGACACTCACAGATCTTTTCACCATCCGTTCACTTCGTGGAGAGATCAAAGATCTCACCATCGGCCTTTGCGGCGACTTAAAATTCGGACGTACCGTTCATTCTCTCATTGAAGCATTAGTACGTTATCCCAATATCAGATTCAAGTTAATATCTCCGGAAGAGCTTCGGGTGCCGGATTATATCCGTGAAGAGGTGCTGGTCCGAAACAATATCCCCTTCGAAGAACTGGAACGGCTGGAAAATGCCATGCCCGACCTTGATATCCTGTATATGACCAGAGTCCAGAGAGAGCGTTTCTTTAACGAAGAAGACTATGTGCGTATGAAGGATTTCTATATCCTGGATAAGGACAAGATGGCTCTGGCCAAAGAGGACATGATGGTGCTCCATCCCCTGCCCAGAGTGAATGAGATATCCGTGGATGTGGATGACGATCCCAGAGCGTTTTATTTCAAACAGGCAAAGAAAGGTGTGTATGTGCGAATGGCGCTGATCCTCACACTTCTCGGTCTGGTGGAAGGCATATTCGATGAAGATAAGGAGGACTACCATGCTTAATATCAGCGGAATCCATGAAGGCTATGTGCTGGACCATATAAAGGCGGGTATGAGCCTGAAGATCTATCATGATCTGAAGCTGGATGAATCGGACTATACCGTGGCTGTGATCATGAATGCCAGAAGTAATAAGATGGGCTTTAAAGACATCATTAAGATCGAGTGTCCCATCGATGCAGTGGATATCGATCTGCTGGGGTATATAGACAGAAACATCACCGTGAATGTGATAAAAGCAGATGAGATAGTGGATAAGCACCGTCTCAGTCTTCCCACGGAAGTGCGTAATGTCATCAAGTGCAAGAATCCCAGATGCATCTCCAGCATAGAGCAGGAGCTGCCCCAGATCTTCATCCTGACAGATGAGGAAAAGGGCATATACAGATGCAAGTACTGTGAAGAAAAATTCATGCGAAACTGATCTTTCCCGATAAAAAGAGGCGGTGCA
>JAILDZ010000221.1 GCA_024688505.1 Lachnospiraceae bacterium | reverse complement strand
ATACTGGGGCATCTGGACCCCACCATGATAAGAAAGCTGGAGGATCTCACCGGCATAGATGCCACACAGATCCCTCTTGATGATAAGGGAGTCATGTCACTTTTCCAGGACACGTCGGCGCTTAAGATCACGCCGGATCAGCTCTGGAAGAACTGCGACCTGGGCACCCTCGGAGTTCCCGAGTTCGGAACGGATTTTGCTATGGGCATGCTTCGAGACACGAAGCCGAAGGAGTTTTCCGACCTTGTGCGTATAGCTGGTCTTGCTCACGGTACGGATGTGTGGCTGGGGAACGCAGAGACCCTGATCAAGGAAGGCAAAGCCACTATATCCACAGCCATATGTACACGTGATGATATCATGACATATCTTATCAGCATGGGTCTTGATTCGGAGGAATCCTTTAAGATCATGGAAGCCGTGCGTAAAGGCCAGGTGGCCAAAGGCAAGGTGAAAGATAAATGGGAAGTGTGGAAGAAAGACATGATAGACCATAATGTGCCGGAATGGTATATCTGGTCATGCGAGCGTATCCAGTACATGTTCCCGAAAGCCCACGCCGCAGCCTATGTGATGATGGCATGGAGAGTGGCTTATTGTAAGGTATATTATCCGCTGGCATATTATGCAGCATTCTTCAGTATCAGGGCAGACTCATTTAATTATGAATATATGTGCCGCGGAAAAGACGTGCTGGAAGATAAGCTTAAGGAGATAGATGAAAAGGGCGACAGTGCCACAGCCAAAGATCAGTCCATGTATAAGGACATGAGGGTGGTGCAGGAAATGTATGCCAGAGGCTTTGAATTCCTGCCGATAGATCTATATAAGTCTGATGCCAGATCCTTCCAGATAGTGGACGGAAAACTCCTTCCGCCTTTCACTGCCATAGAAGGCATGGGAGATACGGCGGCAGAGACACTCTTTATAGCGGCATCGAAGGGCAGATTCCTTTCCAAAGAAGACATGAGAAACAAAGGAAAGGTGTCAAAGACCATAGCAGATAAAATGGATGAACTGGGGATCCTCGGAGATATGTCGGAAGAGAACCAGATGTCACTTTTTGATCTGAAATAAATATATAAATACAGAAAAGGACTTATTATGAGAGACTTAAAAGAAGTGCGGCAGGATATCGACAGGATAGATAAAGAGATCTTAAAGCTCTATGAAGAGCGCATGGTGCTGGCAGAAGAAGTGGCAGCATATAAGATCGAGAACCATAAGGCCATATATGACCGCATCAGGGAAGAAAAGAAACTGGAAAAGCTGTCAGACGGCATTGAAGATGACCTTTTAAAACAGGGGGTGATCGAGCTTTTCGAGCAGATCATGTCATCAAACCGTAAGAAGCAGTACAGGATACTGGCAGAGCACGGTCTGGTGGGAAAATCGAATTTCACTCCCGTGGACAAGCTGGATTTCAGCGAAAAGAATATCGTGTACCAGGGCGTGCCGGGAGCATACAGTCAGGCAGCCATGGTGGCCTTTTTCGGCCTGCCGGAGCAGGCATATCCGGTAGATACATGGAGAGAAGCCATGGTGGCCATAAGGACCGGGATGGCGGATTATGCCGTGCTTCCCATAGAAAACTCCACAGCGGGAGTGGTGTATGAGAACTATGACCTTCTGATGGAATATGATGTGTCCATAGTGGGAGAGCAGATCATCCCCATATCCCATTGTCTTCTCGGCACCAAGGATGCAAAGATATCTGATATAAAGACAGTGTATTCTCATCCCCAGGCTCTGATGCAATGCAGCGATTATCTGAGGCTCTCTCATCCGGAGTTTTCCGCAGTGGCTCTGGATAACACGGCCATGTCCGCAAAGAAAGTGATGGATGAGAATGATAAGACCCAGGCAGCCATAGCCGGAAAGATCAATGCAGAGATCTACGGGCTTAAGATACTGGATGAGAACATACAGAATGATAAAAATAACGAGACCCGGTTCATAATAGTCTCCGGGGAGAAACTTTATAAAAAGGATGCAGGCACCATAAGCCTTTGCTTTGAACTGTCAAATGATAAAGGTACCCTGTATCACACTTTATCCCATTTCATCTTTAACGGGCTTTCCATGAGCAGGATCGAATCCCGTCCCATAAAGGGCAGAAACTGGGAATACAGATTCTTCATAGATTTCGAAGGAAACCTCATGGAAGAAGCTGTACAGAATGCTTTAAGGGGCCTTCAGGAAGAGACCAATAAGCTTCGTATCCTGGGAAACTATTAAAAGAATGTTTTGATAAAAATACATAAATTATATTCGAAAAGTGAGATAATGAGCTTTTAAAAAATGTGTTTCAAAGAGAAGCATAA
>JAILDZ010000200.1 GCA_024688505.1 Lachnospiraceae bacterium | reverse complement strand
GATCTCGGCAACGGCCTAGCCTTTGTGCCCATGTAGAAGGAAGCCTTGCCTCGCAGGCTCGGCAAGCCCATTAATTAATAATGCCAGCTTTCTCTGGCAATAAAAGGCGGAGGCATTTGCCTCCGCTCTCCTTTTTCAAGTATAGGATTCTATGACAGTTTTGTGACAAAAACTATGATGTAATATACTTTATAGCCATGATGCTCTTCTTTATGGCATGGCTCAGAATTATAGAAACCATTTGGGGACTTAGGCCAAATACATATTGAAACTATAAAAAAAATACTTTATTATAGTAAAGTATTTTTTTATGAGGAGAGAACCAATGGAATATAAGATAGGACTCATACGAGGTGACGGCATAGGACCGGAGATAGTGACAGAAGCTGTGAAGGTGCTTGATGCCGTGGCAGAAAAGTACGGACATAAGTTTAACTATGAAGAGATACTTATGGGCGGATGCTCCATAGACGCATGCGGAGAACCCCTGACAGAAGAGGCTATCGAAGCGGCAAAGGGAAGTGACGCTGTGCTAATGGGATCCATAGGCGGAAATACGGCCACATCCCCATGGTATAAGCTGCCCCCGAATAAGCGCCCGGAGGCCGGTTTACTTGGGATCAGAAAGGCACTGAATCTCTTTGCAAACCTGCGTCCCGCATACCTGTATCCGGAGCTTAGGGAAGCCTGCCCCCTTCGTGAGGACATCATCGGAGACGGCTTTGACATGATGATCATGCGTGAGCTCACCGGAGGCTTATATTTCGGCGAAAGAAAGACAGAGGAAGTGGACGGCGTCATGACCGCCACGGATACTCTCACATATACGGAAAAAGAGATAAGAAGGATCACAGTGAAGGCCTTTGACATAGCCATGAAGAGGAGAAAGAAAGTGACCTCCGTGGATAAGGCAAATGTGCTGGACAGCTCCAGACTCTGGAGAAAAGTGGTGGAAGAAGCGGCAAAGGATTATCCTGAAGTGAAGTATGAACACATGCTTGTGGATAATGCAGCCATGCAGCTGGTGAAGGATCCGAAGCAGTTTGATGTGATCCTCACGGAGAATATGTTCGGAGACATCCTTTCGGACGAAGCCAGCATGGTGACGGGATCCATCGGAATGCTCTCATCCGCATCATTAAATGAAACTAAGTTCGGGCTATATGAGCCAAGCGGCGGCTCCGCACCGGACATAGCGGGAAAGGGCATAGCAAACCCCATAGCCACCATCCTTTCGGCAGCCATGATGCTAAGATACAGTTTCGACCTGGATAAGGAAGCAGATGCCATAGAAGAGGCAGTGAAACAGGTGCTTAAGGACGGTTACCGCACCATAGACATCATGCCCCAGGAAGAGGAAAAGAAAAATACTGTGAAACAGGTGGGTACCAAAGAGATGGGAGACCTGATCGCAGAGAGAGTATAGGAGGAAAAAATATGCAAAGCGATAACATGAAATGCGGAATGCAGCAGGCTCCGGCCAGAAGTCTTCTTAATGCACTCGGCTATACTGCGGAAGAACAGAAGAAGCCCATGGTGGGAATAGTGAGCTCATATAATGAGATAGTTCCCGGACACATGAATATAGATAAGATAGTGGAAGCTGTGAAGCTGGGCGTGGCAGAAGCAGGCGGCACACCTGTGGTGTTCCCGGCTATCGCAGTATGCGACGGTATCGCTATGGGACATATCGGCATGAAGTATTCTCTGGTGACCAGAGACCTCATCGCAGACTCCACGGAATGTATGGCCATCGCGCATCAATTCGATGCTCTCGTTATGGTACCGAACTGTGACAAGAACGTGCCCGGACTCCTTATGGCAGCAGCCAGGATAAATGTCCCCACGGTATTCGTATCCGGCGGCCCCATGCTGGCAGGCCATATCAAAGGAAAGAAGAGATCCCTTTCATCCATGTTCGAGGCTGTGGGAGCACATGCCGCAGGAAAGATGACAGAGGAAGAAGTGACGGAATATGAGGAGAAGGTATGCCCCACATGCGGCTCCTGCTCCGGTATGTATACGGCAAACTCCATGAACTGCCTCACAGAAGCTCTGGGAATGGGACTTCGCGGAAACGGCACCATCCCGGCAGTGTATTCTGAGAGACTTCGCCTGGCAAAGAAGGCAGGCTATGCCGTTATGGATATGTGGCAGAAGAATATCCGCCCCAGAGACATCATGACAAAAGACGCCATCCTTAACGCCCTCACAGTGGATATGGCTCTGGGATGCAGCACGAACTCTATGCTTCATCTGCCGGCCATCGCACATGAGATAGGCTTTGATTTCGATATCAGCTTTGCAAACCCCATCAGCGAGAAGACACCGAACCTTTGCCATCTGGCACCGGCAGGCCCCACATATATGGAAGACTTGAACGAAGCCGGCGGTGTGTACGCAGTTATGAAGGAGCTTGCAGACATCGGTCTTCTGAACACAGACTGCATGACAGTGACAGGAAAGACTGTCGGTGAGAACATAAAGAATGCAGTGAACCTGGATCCCGAGGTCATCCGCCCTGTGGATAATCCATACAGTAAGACAGGGGGCCTGGCAGTGCTTAAAGGAAATCTGGCACCGGACGGCTCTGTGGTGAAAAGATCTGCAGTGGTGGAAGAGATGATGGTGCATGAAGGACCCGCCAGAGTATTCGACTGCGAAGAAGATGCTATCGCTGCCATCAAGGGCGGCAAGATAGTGGAAGGAGATGTGGTGGTGATCCGCTATGAGGGACCGAAGGGCGGCCCCGGAATGAGGGAGATGCTGAATCCCACATCTGCAATCGCCGGAATGGGACTTGGCAGCACTGTGGCCCTCATCACAGACGGAAGATTCTCCGGAGCATCCCGTGGAGCATCCATCGGACATGTGTCACCGGAGGCTGCAGTGGGTGGCCCCATAGCGCTGGTAGAAGAAGGCGATATCATCGCCATCGATATCCCGAACATGACACTGGATCTGAAGGTATCCGACGAGGAGCTTAGCCGCCGCAAGGCTGCATGGACTCCCAGAGATCCGAAGGTCACCACAGGATATCTGTCACGCTACGCATCCATGGTCACCAGCGGAAACAGAGGAGCCATTCTCGAGATAAAGTAAGCACAAGCAAGTACAGCATTGGCTGGCGTGATCCCTAATCGCTCTTCACGTTCGCCTTTTCTAAGCTCGCAGCAATTTCTCGCAACCATGGCTGCTTCTGCGGAACTCGCATTTACCATGCAGCGAGAATAAACTGTACCGAGCTCAGACAGTCCTCGAAGCAGCCGCTCGAAATCACTGCTTGCTAAGAATCGGCGAAATGATTCAGAGCAATTAGGAATCACGCCAACCATGCTGTACCAACGAAACAATACAAGGAATAAAAAAATGCAGTTAACAGGATCACAAATTGTAATAGAGTGTTTGAAGGAGCAGGGCGTGGATACCGTCTTCGGCTACCCCGGCGGCGCCATCCTGAATGTCTATGACGAGCTCTATAAGCATAGCGATGAAATACATCATATCCTTACCAGCCATGAACAGGGCGCATCCCATGCAGCAGACGGCTATGCCAGAAGCACGGGAAAGGTGGGGGTGTGCTTTGCCACATCAGGCCCGGGCGCCACAAACCTGGTGACGGGAATAGCCACAGCATACATGGACAGCGTGCCTGTGGTGGCCATCACATGTAATGTGACGCTACCCCTTCTCGGCAAGGACAGCTTTCAGGAGATAGATATCGCAGGCATCACCACCCCCATCACGAAGCATAACTTCATCGTGAAGGATGTGGACCGTCTGGCAGACACCATAAGGCGTGCCTTTAAGATAGCCCGCACAGGACGTCCCGGCCCGGTGCTGGTGGACATCACAAAGGATGTGACAGCAGCAAAGACGAATTATAAGGCCGTGAAGCCGGAAGTAGTGCCGAGAAAGACGGAGAACATCGAGGAAGCATCCGTAAAGAAGACGGCAGAGCTTATAGCGAAGAGTAAAAAGCCTGTGATCTTCGTGGGTGGTGGAGTAGGCATAAGCGGAGCCGAAAAGGAACTGCGGGAATTCGTGACGAAGGCCGATGCACCGGTATGCGATACCCTTATGGGAAAGGGAGCCTTCGACGGATCCGATAATAAGTATATGGGCATGCTGGGAATGCACGGCACGAAGACCGCAAACCTGGCTGTGAGCGAGTGCGATCTCCTTATAGCCATCGGCACCAGATTCTCCGACAGGATCCTTGGAAATCCGAAGAAATTTGCATCCAAGGCCAGGATAGTCCATATCGATGTGGACCCGGCAGAGATAAATAAGAACCTGCTGGTCTATGAACAGATCATAGGGGATGCGAAGGAAGTGCTGACGCGGCTTAACGCAAGTCTAAAAAAGACAGAGCATAAGGAATGGAACGCATATGTAGCGGACCTTAAGAAAAAATATCCCTTAAAGGACGGCGGAAAAGGATTGACCGGTCCATATGCCATCAGTAAAATCTATAAGGAAACAAAAGGGGATGCCTATATCGTCACGGAAGTGGGACAGCATCAGATGTGGGCAGCCCAGTACTATACATATAAGCATCCGGGACAGCTCATCACATCGGGAGGCCTGGGCACCATGGGATACGGCCTCGGAGCATCCATAGGAGTGTCCATTGGAAATCCCGGGAAGAAGGTATTTAACATAGCCGGAGACGGATGCTTCAGGATGAATATGAACGAGCTGGTGACTGCAGTGAGAAATAAACTCCCGCTGGTGGAA
This sequence comes from Lachnospiraceae bacterium, assembly GCA_024688505.1. Taxonomy (GTDB): domain Bacteria; phylum Bacillota; class Clostridia; order Lachnospirales; family Lachnospiraceae; genus FD2005. Next base: position 3,510 of record JAILDZ010000200.1, on the reverse strand, counting down.
GTGGTGATAAATAACCATGTTCTCGGAATGGTGCGTCAGTGGCAGGATCTGTTCTATAACAAGCATTATTCAGCCACCATCCTGGATGACGGCATGGATTACGTGAAAGTGGCAGAGGCCATGGGTGCTACCGCATACCGGGCAAAGAGCCGCGAAGAGTTCGATAAGGCACTGGAAAAAGCCATGAAGAGTAAGACTCCGGTGCTTATAGATGTGATCATTGATTCTGATGATAAAGTATGGCCCATGGTGGCTCCGGGAGCGCCCATAAACGAGTGCTTTGACGGAAACGATTTAAAGGAGGAAACCAAGAAATGAGCAGAGTGTACAATTTTTCCGCAGGACCGGCAGTATTACCGGAGGAGGTCTTGAAAGAGGCAGCCGAGGAAATGATGGACTACCGCGGATGCGGAATGTCTGTGATGGAGATGTCCCACAGATCAAAGGTCTATGATCAGATCATAAAAGAGGCTGAGGCAGACATCAGAGACCTGATGGGAATACCGGATAATTATAAGGTGCTTTTCCTGCAGGGCGGCGCATCACAGCAGTTTGCAGCTGTGCCCATGAACCTTATGAAGAATAAAAAGGCAGGCTATATCATCACCGGCCAGTGGGCCAAGAAAGCATATCAGGAAGCAAAGATCTATGGCGAGGCTGTGGAGCTGGCATCCTCTGCTGATAAGACATTTTCATATATCCCGGATGTGACGGATCTGCCCATCACTGATGATATGGATTATGTGTATATCTGTGAGAATAATACCATCTACGGCACCAAGTATAAGAAACTGCCGAACACCAAGGGCAAGGACCTGGTGGCGGATGTATCATCCTGCTTCCTTTCCGAGCCTGTGAATGTGAATGATTATGCTGTGATCTATGGCGGCGTGCAGAAGAATGTGGGGCCTGCCGGAATGGTGATCTCCATCATCAGAGAGGACCTCATCACAGATGAATGCCTTCCTGGCACACCCACCATGCTGAAGTGGAAGACTCAGGCGGATAACGATTCACTCTATAACACACCTCCCTGCTACACCATCTATATCTGTGGCAAGGTGTTCAAGTGGCTGAAAGCTATGGGCGGACTTACCGAAATGAAGAAGAGAAACGAGGAAAAGGCAGCCATCCTCTATGACTTCCTGGATCAGAGCAAACTCTTCAAGGGAACAGTGGTGAAGGAAGACAGATCCTTAATGAATGTGCCTTTCATCACAGGAAACGAGGAACTGGATGCGAAGTTCGTGGCAGAATCCAAGGCAGCAGGACTGGAGAATCTGAAGGGTCATCGTACCGTAGGCGGTATGAGAGCCTCCATATATAATGCTATGCCGAAAGCGGGCGTGGAGAAACTGGTAGATTTCATGTCCGAATTCGAAAAGAAGAACTCATAGGAGGAATAGAGATGTTTTACTACAACTGCTTAAATCCCATCTCCAGCAAGGGACTGGATCTCTTCACCACAGACTATAAGAATGTGGAAGAAGTGAATGATGCCGACGCCATTTTGGTGCGTTCAGCCAAGATGCATGACATGGAAGTGTCTGAAAAGCTCCTGGCAGTGGCCAGAGCAGGTGCGGGAGTGAATAATATCCCCATCGAAGACTATGCATCAAAGGGAATCGTGGTATTTAACACCCCCGGAGCCAATGCCAATGCCGTGAAGGAAATGGTGTTCACGGGAATGTTGCTGGCATCCAGAGATGTGATCGGCGGAAATAAATGGTGCGCAGACAATAAGGATGATGCGGATATCTCTAAGAACATGGAGAAGGCCAAGAAGAACTTCGCCGGAACAGAGATAGCAGGAAAGAAGCTGGGCATCATAGGTCTCGGCGCCATCGGTGTACAGGTGGCAAACGCAGCGGTGCATATGGGCATGGAAGTGTACGGATATGACCCCTATATCTCCGTAGCAGCAGCATGGAACCTCTCCAGAAGCGTGAAGCATATATCCGCAGTGGAAGACATCTATAAGGAATGCGATATCATCACCATCCATGTGCCCCTTATGGAAAACACAAAGGAGATGATAAACAGAGACGCCATCGAAAAGATGAAGAAGGGCGTCATCCTCCTTAACTTCGCCAGAGATCTGTTGGTGGATGAAAAGGCAGTGCTTAACGGCATATCATCCGGAAAGATCAGAAAGTATGTATCCGATTTTCCGAACCCTGTGACAGCAGGACAGGAAGGTGTGATCTTAACTCCCCATCTCGGAGCCTCCACGGACGAGGCAGAAGAAAACTGCGCAATCATGGCTGTGCAGGAGATCATGGACTATATGGAAAACGGAAACATAAAGAATTCCGTGAACTATCCCGCATGCGATATGGGTGTATGCCGCACCGAAAGCAGAGTGGCCATCATGCATAAGAACCTGAAGGGTGTCATTGCAAAATACACCACCATCATAGGCGATACAGGGACCAACATCGCAGATATGTTCAATAAGACCAGAGGAGACTATGCATATGCACTCCTGGATCTGGATTCCAGAATAGATCAGGCTACAGTGGATAAGCTGAATGCCATAGACGAAGTGGTGAGAGTCCGGGTAGTAAAATAAAAAGGGATAATATATCGTAAAATCCCGTCGGCAAAACAGCCGACGGGATTTTTTTTACGTATATACTTAATATATTTTATCATTATGGATATCAGTATTTATAAGATGACATAGAGAAGGGGAACATACATGAAATCAGTGAGACTGGATCAGGAGCTGGCAGGATACTTCTTTGCTCTGGATCCCTTTAACTGCTTAAACAAACTGGAGCTGCCGGGCTGCTTTGCTATAGGCGGATTCTTAGAAACAGAAGATGGTGACAAGCCGGTGAGCATAGTGGTCTTTGAAGTGGCTGATGACAGACTGCTTATCCACTGGATGTATACTCTTCCGGAACACAGGGGAGAAGGCCTTGGAAGCGAACTCCTTATCCTGGTGTTCGAAGAGGCAAAAAGCAGAGGGCTTACGGAAGTGGCAGCCAGGATCAGCGATGAATATGATGTGAGAGCATTTAACTGGCATTCTTGGGACTTCTTTGTGAATAGCAAAGAAGAGATAGAAAAGCTGAAGGCAGAGTGCATAGCAAGTCATGCGCATCTGAAGGAATATCAGGACATGGCGGTGAGACAGGAGTATATTTCAAGGTACAAAGAAACCGAGGTATTTGCGTTAAAATCGCTTATTGAATTGAAAAAGGACAGTTCCGTAAAGCTTACCGAAAAAGAGGTGAAGAATCTCTCGATCCTTTCCAGATATTTAGATAAAGCAGGATTTGAGAAGATCTTTAACATGATATAAAAGTTGTGGAAGAGAAGAAAGCAAAGCAAAAGAAAGCTTAAGAAAAAGGGCGGTGCATCTGCACCGCCTCTTTTTATCGGGAAAGATCAGTTTCGCATGAATTTTTCTTCACAGTACTTGCATCTGTATATGCCCTTTTCCTCATCTGTCAGGATGAAGATCTGGGGCAGCTCCTGCTCTATGCTGGAGATGCATCTGGG
>JAILDZ010000182.1 GCA_024688505.1 Lachnospiraceae bacterium | reverse complement strand
GCCTGATGCCACCGTCACCGGATTTTTAAACTCTGCCCCGGCGATGTTTACTCTCATATCTGTCATAATTCCACCTCCGAAGCCTTGAATACAGGGCCGTCTTTACACACCCTGGCATTTTTCACTTTGGAATGATCATCCATGTCTTTCGTCTTGCATACACATGCCAGACAGGCTCCGATGCCGCATGCCATCCGTTCTTCCATGGATACGTATAGTGTAGATTTAATATTCTCCGAAAACTCATAGAGACTGCGAAGCATTGGCTTCGGCCCACAGGACAGAATAATTTCGGGTCTGACGTCGTTATTTTTCAGAAAATCTGTCACAGTGCCGTGAAAGCCCATAGATCCGTCATCTGTGGTGATTTTGAATTCAGAGACCTCTTCCAACTCATTTTGCAGGAAAATATGCGAGTCTCTATATCCCATGACGGAAATAATTCTTATATCCTGATTATTCTTCTTTATCTCTTTTGCCAAAGCCACCATGGGTGGTATGCCTATTCCGCCTGCCACAAGAAGGACGCTTTCCTTTCCTTTCACCTCATCCAGCGGATAGCCGTTTCCCAGAGGTCCCATAAGCCTCACAGAGTCTCCCGGCAGCATCTTTGAAAGCTTTGCTGTGCCTTCTCCCAGTATCCGAAAAACTATGCGTAGAGCGCCTTTTTCTGCGTCATAATCGCATATACTAATGGGTCTGGGGAGCAGATGCACTCCGTCATCCATATAAAGGGAAATGAACTGCCCCGGACGTGACGTATATGCAGCCCGGCACCTGATCCACATACTGTAGATGTCCGGAGCCAGCGCTTCTATGGATATTATATTACCGTATTCCATCTCAGCCATTCTTTATATCTTCCTTCATATCCATGACAGCGGCCCTGGATGCCTCCGCGAAATTCTCTTCGCCATATTTAATGTACTTTTCATTTTGATATGCTGCGATAATTCCTCTGGATGAATTTATGATCGCTCCTAAGCCATCTTTATTGAAGAAGGGTTTAAGATCCTTTCCTGTACCACCCTGTGCACCATAGCCCGGGACCAGGATATACACATGGGGCATACGTTCTCTAAGGACCCTTCCCATCTCCGGATAGGTGGCTCCCACCACGGCTCCTATATTACTATATTCACCTGCCATGGAGTCCGCGCCCCATTCATTCACCTTGTCTGCCACGTGGCAATACAGGGGTTCGCCGTCTATCAGTCTGTCCTGGAATTCACCGCTGGAAGGATTGGAAGTCTTCACCAGCACAAATATTCCCTTATCTTCCTTCTTGCACACATCCACAAAGGGCTTCACCCCGTCTGTGCCGAGATACGGGTTTACGGTGGCAAAATCCTCCGCAAAAGGTTCATATTCTTTGCTGCCCACCTTTATCTTTCCAAGATGCGCCACTGCATAGGACTCTGACGTGGAACCTATATCGCCTCTCTTAATGTCTCCGATAACGATAAGCCCCTTGCCCTTACAATAATCCACTGTGTCTTTAAATGCTATGAGGCCGGGTATTCCGAACTGCTCGTACATGGCTATCTGGGGCTTCACAGCCGGCACCAGATCGTATACGGCGTCCACAATGGCTTTATTGAATTTCAGTATGGCATCTGCCGCCCCCTCCGGGGTCTCGCCATATTCCTCAAAGCTTTTGTTTAAGATACTCTTCGGTATCATGGAGAGCTTTGGGTCCAGTCCCACCACTATGGGAGCGTCTTTTTCCTGAATCTGTTTAATAAGTCTTTCTATCATAGTCTTCCTCCGGCTTTACATAAAGAAAGAAACGTGGTTGCCACGTTTCTTTCTTAACTTAAGTTTTGTTATAATTTATACTCCAACAAATACATCATCCACATATTCCTGAATATTGCTGAGATTAGCGTATCTTTGCACTTCGCCGTCCTTTAGCACTACCAGTGTGGGCGCCAGCATCACGCCGTATTCTTCTGCCATATCCGGCTGCTCTTCGGCATCTATAACGATGTATGGAATATCATCAAGCACTGCCTTTGCTTTCTTGCAGTTTGGACAGGTCTTTGTGGTGAACAGGTATCTCACCTCGCCTTTTGGCATATCCTCAAGATCCACTTCATCATTATGGATAGTCATCACCTTGCCGGAAAGATTGATCTCATCGGCAGTGTGTGCCATTTCACGGCGTTTCTTCATGGACTCGGGATCCAGCTTGGTATGTTTCATGTCATAGAGCTTACGGTTCTTGTATTCCTGGATCTTTCCTTCATTCCAGTTCTGTACCGGACGATAGTATCCTGTGATCCTGGAGTACACTTCGGTCTTCTCACCGCACTTCGGGCAGCTGTGCTGCTCGCCGTTTAGATATCCATGAGTCTTGCATATGGAATATGTGGGAGACATGGTGTAGTAGGGCAGTTTATAGTTCTCTGCAATGGTGCGTACCAGTTTAGCTGCAGATTCCCAGTCGGCAAGCTTCTCGCCCAGGAACGCATGGAACACGGTTCCGCTGGTATACAGTGTCTGAAGCTCGTCCTGGATATCCAGAGCATCGAAGATATCGCTGGTGAAATCCACAGGAAGATGAGAGCTGTTTGTATAATACGGTGTATCTCCCTCATGTCCTGCAGTGATAATATCCGGGAATCTTTCCTTATCGTGCTTAGCTAGACGATATGTGGTGGATTCAGCAGGAGTAGCCTCCAGATTATAGAGGTCGCCGTACTGTTCCTGATAATCGGAGAGTCTTTCTCTCATATGATTAAGCACATCCTTGGCAAATTCCTGTGTTTTCTTATGTGTAAGATCAGCTTTCAGCCACTTGGCATTCAGCCCCACCTCGTTCATTCCGATAAGACCGATAGTGCTGAAGTGGTTATTGAATGTGCCCAGATATCTCTTGGTATAGGGATATAAGCCTTCGTCAAGGAGCTTTGTGATGACTCCTCTCTTAATCTTTAAGGATCTGGCGGATATATCCATGAGATGATCCAGTCTCTTATAGAAATCTGCTTCGTTTTCTGCCTGATATGCGATACGGGGAAGGTTGATGGTAACCACGCCCACGGAACCTGTGCTCTCGCCGGATCCGAAGAATCCGCCGGATTTCTTTCTCAGTTCACGAAGATCCAGCCTCAGACGGCAGCACATGGAGCGCACATCAGAGGGCTCCATATCGGAGTTGATATAGTTGCTGAAATACGGTGTGCCGTATTTTGCTGTCATTTCGAAGAGAAGGCGATTGTTCTCGGTATCGGACCAGTCGAAGTCTCTGGTGATGCTGTATGTGGGGATAGGATACTGGAAGCCTCTGCCGTTTGCATCGCCTTCGATCATGACTTCGAGGAATGCACGGTTTACCATGTCCATTTCTTCCTTGCAGTCCTTATACTTGAAGTCCATTTCTTTTCCGCCAACGATAGCGGGAAGATTTGCCAGATCCTTCGGCACTGTCCAGTCCAGAGTGATATTTGTGAAGGGAGCCTGTGTTCCCCATCTGGAGGGAGTATTAACGCCGTATACAAAGGACTCTATGCATTTCTTTACTTCTTCATATGAAAGGCCGTCCTTCTTTACGAAGGGAGCCAGATATGTATCAAATGATGAGAATGCCTGAGCGCCTGCCCATTCATTCTGCATGATCCCGAGGAAGTTTACCATCTGGTTGCAAAGCACGGAAAGATGAGCAGCGGGAGCAGATGTAATCTTTCCGGGGATGCCGCCGAGGCCTTCTGTGATGAGTTGCTTTAATGACCATCCTGCACAGTAGCCTGTGAGCATGGAAAGGTCATGGATATGGATGTCCGCATTTCTGTGGGCATCGCCTATCTCCTGATCGTATATCTCAGAGAGCCAGTAGTTTGCGGTAATAGCGCCGGAGTTGCTTAAGATGAGACCTCCTACGGAATATGTGACTGTGGAATTCTCCTTCACGCGCCAGTCTTCGATCTTCACGTAGCTGTTCACCACATCCTTATAATCCAGGATAGTGGACTTCATGGTACGCATCTTTTCCCTCTGCTTACGATAGAGAATATATGCCTTGGCCACCTCGGTGTATCCGCTGTGTTCAAGTACAGCCTCCACGCTGTCCTGGATATCCTCCACAGTGATCCTGTTGTCTGTGATCTTCTTCTGGAAATCAGCAGAAACACGCAGTGCCAGAAGCCCGATCATATCGTCATTGTATACCATATGAGTGGCATCAAAGGCTTTCTCAATAGCATCGGAAATTTTCCCCATGTTAAATTCCGCTGTGGCTCCGTCTCTTTTTACTACCTCAAACATAAAACACTCCCTCAAAAATTATAATATAAGATAACATCGCTAAACCGCGACGCAAAATCATGATAGCATAGAAATATTAAAAAAGCAATGGCAAAATACAAGATATTGTGTTTTTGCCATTGCCTCATTGCTATATGTTGTTAATTCTTGTTTTATTATCTTTGCCGGAAATAGGTTTAATAGGGGCCTTCCGCCCTGGATCTTAAGAAAGTGGCTTCCCTTATCACATCCTGCTCGTTGGGGTACTTTTCCAGAAGCTCTGTGGCCGCACTGTATGCGGCTTCCCACTGAGCAGTATATTCAAGAGCCGTGATGCGGTTCTTCATGATATCCTTTTCATTGGTGATCACAGGCAGTGCCAGGGCCTGATCATAGGCATTCAGCGCTCCTGCATAGTCTCCGGACTCCATGCGGATGTTTCCCAGCACATACAGCGTCTCCGAGGATACTTCAGCGGAAGATGCATATTCTTCCAGGAGTTCATTGGCCTTATCCGATTCTCCTGTGGCGTCATATACCTGTGCCAGATAGATCTTCGCCACAGCCGATCCTTCTTCCACCGCGTTATTCAGGACCTTCTCCGCTGCCTGATACTGATTCAGGAGGATATAGATCCTGCCGCGGCCCACATAATCGTCCGAAGAGCTGCCGTTCTGCTCCAGAGCCAGGTTCAGAAAATCCATGGCCTGGTCCGGCATCCCCGCCGCCTTCAGATTCTCATATATTTCTATATATCTTTCGTAATCCTCGGGAGAAAGATCGATGGAAGTCCTGTAATCCGAAAGGGCGCTTTCCGCATCCTGCATATCAAGATATAGTGTCCCCCGGAGAAAATACGCATCCGGATTCTTCTTATCATATTCTATGAGATGGGTGTAGGTGGCCAAGGCCCCTTCATTATCCCCCGACAGATACATAGCAGCAGCCTTGTAATAGTTAGTGTCCACTGCATCAGGGGTCACAAAGAGCCCGCTATGTGAAAGAGCCGCATTAAAGCTGTCTATGGCTCCTGCGTAGTTTCCTTCCGTCATCTGAGAGATGCCCTGTTCTTTTGCCGATATCATTTCAGGATCCGGCTCTGTCAGCGAACATCCCGTAAATATAAGCACGGCAGCAGAGATCGCTGCCGTAGCTTTCAAAGTCTTATTAAATGTCATGTCTTTTCCTTAGAATTTATTCGGGTATCTGTATAGCTTGTATCCGTTACCCAGCGGCTTATGGGGTATAAAATTCAGTCTCTCCACCACTTTTCTCCCGTCCTCCGTGGTGACTTCTGAAAGAGCCTTCTTCCCGGTGAGCTCTTTTTTGAATTCATTCGTGAGAAAATGGATGATATCGCTGTCCCTGTGTTCCGGATGGACCACCACGGACTTAAGCAACAGCAGATCACTGTGTTTATCCAGATATCTGGTCTCCACCGCATCTCCGAAAAAGCGCTTATCATTCACGGCCAGCATGGTGTGATACAGAAATTTGCTGATGCGAAGATAATTCAGATAACCAAGCACGTTATCGTCCTGATCCACTGCCAGGATGATGCTGTCCTTGTCATAGAAATAGCGCATCTGAAGATTATGAAGGGTACTGCGAAGTTCTTTCGGATAGCATATCGCATCCAAAGCTTCTATCTTCGCCAGATCCTTGCTTTTTGCCTTTCTGATCTCCATGTCCGTACAACCCTTTCAGCTCTATTCTTCACTTACTTAATTATAAGCGAAGAAAAATGCCTGTGCAAGATAGCACATAAAGCTTTATGGTCTATTTATGCACGTTTTCGTAGCCGGGACGTGACTCTAAAGTGGCGCTTAA
>JAILDZ010000131.1 GCA_024688505.1 Lachnospiraceae bacterium | reverse complement strand
TTGTGCTGTACTACCATAATAATTTCCTCCTTGATACAAGAACAATATGATTATCTGGCGCAACATCCATGTCGCAATGAAAAGTTCTTCCCTGAGTAACTTTTCTATTCTGTTTCCTTACACTCAATATATCGGGCGAAGAGAAAATTACTTAACCCCTTTTTTAAATTTTTTTCTAAAAAAGTCTTGACTTTTCAGAATCTACAAGATGTAGTGTTCCATTCTCTTCTTTATCACTATACCTATGTGTGGTATAATTTCTTCATTGTAAGGTTTTCCCGGGGATTTTTGAAATGAACATATTATTTATCGATTGGAAGTGTTTCGGAAAAGACGGCACCATCTCCGCCATGAGGGAGCTTGGCCACAAAGTTTTTACATTTTATCACGAGGATTATGTGGAAAGAAAAAGTGAAAAATACATGAGTGCTTTTTCTGCTTTTGTGAAAGAGCATCCCGCGGATCTTTGCTTTTCTTATAATTATTATCCCGTAGTAGCGGAATGCTGCAAAGATCATGAGATTAAATACATATCTTTTCTTTATGACAATCCTTTTGTCATGCTGTATTCCTACACTCTGGCCTATCCCACGAACTATGTCTTCCTTTTTGACAGCGTGGAATACAATACTTTCAAAGCCGGTGGGCTTAATAATGTATATTATCACGTGCTGCCGACATCGGTGGACTCACACACAAAACTACTTAAAAAGCCTTTTGATAGGTCCAGGCTTTCTGCCGATATCTCATTCATAGGCCAACTCTATCACGAAGAGCATACCTTCTATGACCGTATCACTGCTGCCGGAGATGAGTATCTGAATGCTTATATGCAGGGCATAATGGATGCCCAGATGAAGGTATATGGGTATAACTTTATAGAAGAATTACTGACACCTGAGATCCTGAAACGCTTGCATGACGCCTATCCATACGAACCGGATAAATACAGTGCAGAGTCTCCCACATACGTTTATGCTCATTATTTTATCAATAGGAAGATCACCTCTCTGGAAAGGCATAAGATCATAAATCGTCTGGGGGCAGAATTCCCCGATATGATAAAGCTTTTCACCACGGATCAGCGTCTTCAGATCCCCGGCGTCAAAAATATGGGTGTGGCTGAATACTTCTCTGAAATGCCTCTTGTCTTTAATCAGAGCAAGATCAATCTGAATATCACTCTTCGAAGCATCCGTGCCGGAATTCCTCTCAGATGCATGGATATCATGGGTTGCGGCGGATTCCTGCTCTCTAATTACCAGCCGGATCTGGTTTCTTTCTTCACTCCCGGTGAAGAAATGGATGTGTTCGAAAGCGAGGATGATCTCATGACCAAGGTGGAATACTATCTGTCCCATGAAAAAGAAAGAGCGGAAATCGCTGAAAACGGCTTCCGCAAAGTAAAAGAACTGTATAATTTCAAGGCTGTGCTGCAGGATCTGTTCGAGATTGCAGGAGTATGATTAATCGTACTCAAATATACCCTGAATAACGTCCGACACCTCCATTATCTCTTTATACGGTATTCTATCTTTAAGACTGCAGCGCCTTACACGGGGATCTATAAGTTTGACCTGTTCGCATATAGCAGCCCCTTTAATTTCTTTTGCGCCATTTATCTCTACATGCGTTGGGCCAGGTCCAATGTTCTCCACCACGGGAACCACATGAAATACTCCAGTCGCGTTAATAAATGCATTTTTGCTTGTTACAAGCAAATAGTAGTTTATTCCCGATATCTTGATCAAATCACCCTGCGAGAAAGAACTCATATCAATTCCCTCCCTTTAGGCTCACCCCAATCCATTTCGAATATAGAGATTTCACCATTATATTCAGCCAAGCGTTCCTCAAATTTTTTATGCTTATATGCTTTCTTCAATACAATTTCGTCATTACGCACTTCTACATCAAGAGTATCATCTAATTCGAGCCCCAAAAGTCGCATTATTTTTTTTGAAATGATTATGCCCTGGCTGTTACCCCAAGCTTTCAACGAAACACTATCCATAGCATAAACCTCCTAAGGCAAAATGTTTATACGTATATACTATTAGCCGCGATTACATTTGTCAATAAATCTGTTCATTTCTACGAATAACTTCCAGCATATAATCACTGACGTCCCCCGGGATTTCTTTACTCTTCATCCTCATAACGGTATCCTTATATAATCTGATCATCTCCATCATATCATCCGTTCT
>JAILDZ010000122.1 GCA_024688505.1 Lachnospiraceae bacterium | reverse complement strand
CCTCAGCAATTTTATCCGCACATCTTTAGAGCTTAAGACCGGAGAGCACATCAGACTCTGGGATTTTAAGAAAGAGCTTAAAAAGACCATGGACGTGCTCCAGATGGACGAAGCATATGCAGACAGAGACCTTAACGTAGGCTTTTCCGGCGGAGAGAAAAAGAAGGCAGAGATTCTTCAGCTCCTTATGCTGAAGCCTTCACTTGCCATTCTGGATGAGACAGACTCCGGACTGGATGTGGATGCTGTCCGCACGGTTTCGAAAGGTATTGAGGAGTATAAAAAGACAGTGGGCGGAGCCCTTATCATCATCACACACAGCACCAGGATCCTGGAATCTCTGGATGTGGATTCCACTCATGTGCTGGCGGACGGCCGTATGGTACGCACCGGAGATGCATCCTTAGTGGATGAGATAAATGAAAAAGGATTTGAAGAATTTATTTAGGAATAAGTCATGAAAGAAAAAGCTGAAGTTAAAGATATAGACCGAAGCCTTTATGACTTTCGGTTAGAGGAAAAAGATGCTTTCAAGGTGAAGGAAGGTCTGACTCCGGAAATCGTGCTCCAGATATCCGAGGAGAAGAACGATCCGGATTGGATGCGGGATTTTCGCCTTAAGTCTCTTGAGATATATAACAAAACGGAAATGCCGGACTGGGGTCCTTCCATTGAAGGCCTTAACATGGATAACATCGTCACCTATGTGCGGCCCAAAGACAATAAGATGGTGGACAGCTGGGACGATGTGCCGGAAGAGATCAAGGACACCTTTGATAAGCTGGGTATCCCGAAGGCGGAGAGAGAATCACTGGCAGGAGTAGGGGCCCAGTTTGATTCCGAGCTTGTATACCATAATGTGAAAGAAGAAGTGGCTGAACAGGGCGTGGTGTATACGGATCTGGAAAGTGCTCTCCACGGCGAGCACGCAGACATGATAGAGAAGCACTTCATGCATCTGGTACCTCCCACGGATCATAAATTTGCCGCTCTTCACGGAGCAGTGTGGTCCGGAGGATCTTTTGTGTATGTGCCTCCCAGGGTGTCGGTGGAGATCCCACTTCAGTCATATTTCAGACTGAATGCACCCGGAGCAGGACAGTTCGAGCATACGCTTATCATAGTGGACGAGGGAGCGGATCTTCATTTCATAGAAGGATGTTCCGCACCGAAATATAATGTGGCAAACCTCCATGCAGGCTGCGTGGAGCTCTATGTGGGGAAGAATGCGAAGCTTCGCTATTCCACCATAGAGAACTGGTCCAAGAATATGTATAACCTGAACACAAAACGTGCCCGTGTGGAAGAAGGCGGTAAGGTGGAATGGGTTTCCGGTTCCTTTGGATCTCATGTCTCTTATCTATATCCCATGAGTGTCCTGGCGGGAAAAGGTGCCAGAGCGGAATTCACCGGAGTCACATTCGCGGGAAAAGGACAGAATCTGGACACAGGTACCAAGGTGGTGCACAGCGCGCCGGATACCTCTTCATATATTAATACCAGATCCATAAGCAAAGACGGCGGCATCAGCACATTCAGAAGCGCCGTGGTGGTGGGAAAGAATGCCGGGGGCAGCAAGTCTGCGGTATCATGCCAGTCTCTTATGGTGGATGACATCAGCCGTTCAGATACCATACCGGCTATGGATATCAGGACTGCGGAATGCGATATAGGACACGAGGCAAAGATCGGACGTATCAGTGATGAAACCGTATTCTATCTCATGAGCAGAGGCATGTCAGAAGAGGATGCCAGAGCCCTCATCGTGAGCGGCTTTGCCGATAACGTGGGTAAGGAACTTCCGCTGGAATATGCAGTGGAGATGAATAATCTGATAAGAATGGAAATGGTGGGGAGTATAGGATGATAGTGAATAATTTGCCGGCTCCTACCTGGAGATGGCTGAGAATGAATGCGGCAGAGGTGGATGCCCTGCCGGAGTATAAGGAATATAAATATGAGGTGACCTGCCCGGAAGGTGTATCCCGTAGCGAGAAGGCTGCTTTTGATAAGGACTGTCGCACAGGCCTGGGAGAAGAAGCCAAAGAGCTTTTCAAGGCATCAGGCGTGAAAGTGGTGCAGTTTTCTGTGGCATCCGGTAAAGAGGTCGCTGAACCCATCCGCCTTGGCTATAAGTATGAGGATAAGGCCGCTGACGTATCCGGTACAGAGATCGTAGCGGAAGAAGGAAGCTCTGTCACATGCGTGATGACATTCTCTTC
>JAILDZ010000119.1 GCA_024688505.1 Lachnospiraceae bacterium | reverse complement strand
AAGCGTTTTCGAAGTTGCTTCTCGTTGCTTACATAAATTGTCTGCGCAGTCGCGGCGACTGCCGCGACTGAGAAAACGCATAGCGTTTTCGAAGTTGCTTCTCGTTGCTTTATAAATTCGAGCTCTGAACGCCCTGGCGTTTTCGAAGTTGCTTCTCGTTGCTTACATAAATTTCCTAAAAACCGGGCTTTTTTGTTTTGGTGACACAGTGACTGATTTGTGATAGAATCGTGGAGGAAATGCCCTGAAGGGTGTTTTGCGGCAATGGTGCCGCGGAAAGAATACAAATGGAGGACACTAAGATGGACAAGAAATTTGGTATTAAAGAAGTAGTGGCTATGGGTGTAGGCATAGCCCTGTTTGTAGTTCTGACAGAGGTTCAGATACCTGTTGTGGTGGTTCCGAATACCGCACTTCAGCCTCGTATGGCAGTGCTTGCATTCCTTTCTGCTATCTTTGGACCCATTGTGGGTGCAGTGGTAGGACTGGCAGGACATGCTCTCGGCGATGCGCTTTTCTACGGCGGAGTATGGTGGAGCTGGGTGATCCCGGAAGCCATAGTGGGTATAGCTATCGGTATCTTCTATAAAAAATATAAGATCACAGAAGGCGGATTTGCAGTAAAAGAGATCGTACTCTTTAATGTGGTTCAGATAGTGGCAAATGCTCTGGCATGGATCCTGGCTGCTCCTGTGCTTGACATACTGATCTATGCAGAGCCTAAGGATAAAGTATTTGCACAGGGTGCTTTCGCATTCCTCGGAAATATCATCATCATCGCTATTCTCGGATCACTTCTCCTGTATGGATATTCAAAGATAGGCGGACGTTCAAACGAACTTACAAAAGAGGACTGATAGATACAGAATGGAGCCGATCATTTCATTTCGGGATTACAGCTTCAGGTACCGCTCTCAAAAAGAGCCTACCTTAAAGAACATTAATCTCGATATTTATCCCGGTGAAAAGATCCTCATAGCAGGACAGTCGGGATCCGGAAAATCCACATTGGCACATTGCATGAACGCTCTCATCCCCTGCTCTTTCGCAGGGGATGTTTCGGGTACGCTGAAAGTGGCGGGGGCAGATCCTGCCGCGGAAGGCGTTTTTGGTATGTCTAAAACAGTGGGTACTGTGCTGCAGGATACGGATGGGCAGTTCATCGGACTTACTGTGGCAGAGGATATAGCCTTTGCTCTGGAAAACGATGCCGTGCCACAGGATGAACTGATAAAGAAGGTGCAGGCTGCGGCTCAGACCGTGGAGATGACAGAGTATCTGGATAAATCCCCCGCCGAACTCTCCGGAGGCCAGAAGCAAAGGGTGTCTCTGGGAGGCGTGATGGTGGACGACGTGAAGATCCTGTTATTTGACGAGCCTCTGGCGAATCTGGACCCTGCCACCGGGAAAAACACCATAAGCCTTATGGAAGGCATCATGCATAAGAAGGATGTCACGGTGGTGATCATAGAGCACCGTCTGGAAGATGTGCTGTATGAGCATGTGGACAGAGTCATAGTGATGGGTGAGGGAGAGATCGTGGCGGACATGAAGCCGGATGATCTCCTCTGCAGTGACATCCTGATAAAGCACGGTATAAGAGAACCTCTTTATGTGACTGCGCTGAAGCATGCCGGATGTACTATCCGTCCGGAAGACCGCCCGGACCATATAGATCACTTTAACACAGAGCCCTATAAAGAGAAGCTGAAGGAATGGTTTTCTGCCATGCCGAGAAAAGAAAGGGTGAAAAGCACTGAAGAAGTCTTAAAGGTAAAAAACCTCACCTTTTCATATGATGACACCCGTACCGTGCTAAAAGACGTATCCTTTACCGTGAATAAAGGCGAGGTGATCGCTCTGGTTGGTAAAAACGGCGCGGGCAAGTCCACTCTGGCATCCCTTATATGCGGTTTTTATAAGCCTGATGCAGGAGACATATATCTGAACGGAAGCGATATATCAGTGCTTTCCATTGCAGAAAGAGGAGAGCGGATAGGCTATGTGATGCAAAGCCCGAACCAGATGATAAGCAAGCCCATGATATCGGAAGAAGTGGGGCTTGGCCTTACGGTACGAAATGTGCCGGAGGAAGAAGTGACGGAACGTGTGAATGATACTCTTCGGATCTGCGGGTTGTATCCTTATCGAAACTGGCCTGTGGGTGCCCTTTCCTTCGGGCAGAAGAAAAGAGTGTCCATAGCATCCATCCTCGTTATGAAGCCGGATATACTGATCATGGATGAGCCCACGGCGGGGCAGGACTATGCTCATTATACAGAGATAATGGAGTTCATAAAGGACCTTCGGGACCGGATGGATCTCACCATCATCATGATCACCCATGACATGCATCTCATGCTGGAATATACAGACAGAGCTCTGGTGCTCTGTGACGGACAGCTGCTTACGGATTCCACACCTGCGGAAGTGCTTTCCGATGATAAGATCTCGGAAAGGGCATATCTTAAGAAAACATCTCTCTATGATCTTTCGGTGAAGTGCGATATCTATCCGCCCACCGATTTCATAGACCGTTTCATATCATATGAAAGGAGTCACAGAGGAGAAGGAGGGGCCCATGTCTAAGATGATCTCCTATGAGCTTAAGGATACCCCCATACATAAGCTGACAGGATTTACAAAGCTCTTTTTCTTTCTGATATGGTGTATAACCAGCGCCCTCACATTTGATACCAGGGTGCTTGCAGTCATGCTCCTTATCGGAGTGACAATATTTATAATATCAAAAACCAAATGGAAGCAGGTCAGCGGTGTGTTTAAAGCCGTCATGTTTTTCATGGTGGTAAACCTAACCTGTATCTTCCTTTTTGCTCCGGAACAGGGGTGCCTGATATATGACAGCCGCACAGTACTTTTCCACATAGCGGGCAGATATTATGTGACAGCGGAGCAGCTTTTCTATGAAATGAATGTGATGATGAAATACTTCACTGTGATCCCGTCTGTATTTGTATTCATAGTGACCACGGACCCAAGCGAATTTGCTTCATCACTGAACGGAGTGGGTGTGCCCTATACCATATCCTATGCTGTAGCCATTTCTTTACGATATATCCCGGACATCCAGGATGAATTCCATAAGATAAAGAATGCACAGGAGGCAAGGGGTATCGAAATGAGCAGGAAGGCTTCTGTCCTCTCCAGGATAAAAAGCACGGCATCCATCATATTCCCCCTTCTTTTTATCAGCATGGATCGAATAAATGTGGTGAGTAATGCCATGGAGCTTCGCGGCTTCGGAAAGAAAAAACAAAGGACCTGGTACAGAAAACGCGCTCTTTCAAAGGCAGACTACAGTGTCATAGCTCTTTCGCTGTTTTTCTGTATAGCATCCATGATCATCACATATCACGACGGAAACCGCTTCTATAATCCTTTCATAGGATGAAATAAAAAAAGAGCAGGGATCTTTCCCTACTCTTTTATTTTTGTCTTCATTTCCAGAAAATCAAGCTTCTTTACGACGTTGTCCAGGACTTCGTGCGGCACGATGGTGTCCGCATACAGATCCTTTATGCTGCTTTCCGATCGAAGCAGGGCCGTCAGGTCCAGCCAGCTTGTCTTTTGGAATTCCTTATCAAATACTGCAAATATCTCTCGATTCTGTAACAGCTCCGATAAGGGTGTGTCTTTGAAATCCATCTAAATTACCATTACACTCTGGAAAGGTATTCTCCTGTACGTGTATCGATCTTGATCACATCATCCTGGTTTACGAAGAGAGGTACGCTTACCACTGCACCGGTCTCTACTGTAGCGGGCTTTGTGGCGCCGGTAGCTGTATCACCCTTGAATCCGGGCTCTGTCTCTGTGATAGCCAGCTCAACGAAAAGAGGGGGCTCTACTGAGAATACGCTGCCCTTGTAGGAGCAAACCTTAACCATCTCGTTTTCTTTAACGAACTTCAGAGCATCGCCTATGTCTGACTCTGAAAGAGCGATCTGCTCATAGTTCTCTACATCCATGAAATAGAAGAGATCACCGTCGTTGTAGAGATACTGCATATCCTTTCTGTCGATATGAGCGGTCTCAAACTTTTCTGTGGGACGGAAGCTGGTCTCCACCACACCACCGCTTATGATGTTCTTAAGCTTTGTGCGGACAAAAGCAGCACCCTTACCGGGCTTTACATGCTGGAATTCTATTATCTGGCATACGTTTCCGTCATATTCAATGGTTACACCGTTCTTAAAATCTCCGGCTGTGATCATTTTAGAAATCCTCCTTAGTACAAACTTCGATTACAATCAAATCAGTATTCTACTATAAAAATGCGTTAAAAGCAAGCATATTAAAACGGTTTCAATATATATCCGGTGTAGGGAGGAAGGACGAGTCCGCCGCCGAAATCCACTTCCCTTCCGGTGATCAGATCATGGGCCCTGCCTGCTCTGGCATCGAAATTACATCTGAACTCATTCTCATCTGCATTTATAGCGATCATGATGCGGTCATCTTCCGTCTCACGTTCAAATACGCACTGCCTGTTTGTAAGCTGCAGCGACTTAAAGCCGCCATAGTGAAGGGCCTTGCTTTCTTTCCATGCCTTTGCCATGGCTGCTATGGCATCGGTAAGCTCGTTCCATTCGGGCTTTTCTATGGCCGGGCGAAGAGACGGATCCCCATCGGATTTATTTCCCTTCACGCCCCACTCCGAACCATAATAGATGATGGGAATGCCGGGCATGCCAAACATGAGGGTATAGGCAGGGATGAGGTGCTTTTCATTCTGAAGTATACTTGCTATCCTGCTCACATCGTGATTATCCAGGAATGAGAACATGTGCTTTCCCTTGTAGAGAGTCCACTGCTCCGGGCCGAACTGCCTAAGGAGAGAGTGAACAATCTCGAACATGTTATAGCTGTTAAATGAGGAGTAGAGTCCTTTATAGCATTCATAATTGGTGACGGAGTGACACATCTCGTCATTCATGATCTGGTTATATTCTCCGTGCAGGGTCTCGCCCACCAGGAAGAAGTCCTCTTTCATCTGTGAGGTCTCATAGCGCAGCCTCTTTAAGAAATCCCTGTCCACCATATATGCCACATCAAGACGAAGTCCGTCTATCTTGAAGTAATCCACCCAGTAACGCACAGCATCTATGAGATAGTCTGTGACCGCGGGGTTTCGAAGATTAAGCTTCACCAGATCAAAGTTTCCTTCCCAGCCCTCATACCAAAGGCCGTCGTTATAATTTGAATTGCCGTCAAATGATATATGAAACCAGTCCTTATAGGTGGAGTCCCAGCGCTTTTCCAGCACATCCTTAAAGCCGAAGAATCCTCTGCCTACGTGGTTAAACACACCGTCCAATACCACCTTGATCCCGTTTTCATGGAGGGCTTCCACCACTTCTTTAAAGTCCTCATTGGTTCCCAGCCGTTTATCGATAAGTTTATAGTCCCGGGTATTATATCCATGAGTGTCCGATTCGAATAGGGGTGAAAAATAGATGGCATCGATATTCAGCTTTTTAAGATGAGGGATCCAGTCCTTCACCTTAAGGATGCGGTGAGTAAGCACTCCGTCGTTCTCAAAGGGAGCCCCTGTCATTCCCAGGGGATATATCTGGTAAAACACACTTTCATAAGCCCACATGGTTTTTTCCTCCTGCTCTGTAATTCTTATTCTTTATAAAATACTATAAATGCCCCTTGCTTGCAATGAAGGCGGTTTTGTCGTAACATACGAAATTATGGATAAAAAATACGTAGGTTCAGGTATTGTCCTTCTGCTTCTGACGGTGCTTCTGGTGGCAGGCGGAAGATATCAATACAGAAAACTGAGCAGTGACAGAGCGGCAAATGAGACTTTGAGCACTGCGACAGAAGAACCGAAGAAAGAGGAAATTTCAGAAACTGCTTCAGCCCCTGAGGATCCGTCCGAAGAGGTGCTTTACAGAGCAGTTCCTGCCGATGTAGTGACTGCGGAAGGGCTTCGGGTGAACCACCCTGAGAATGCCGAAGCCGGAAAGATCATTTATCTCACTTTCGATGACGGCCCATGCATGTACACTGCAAAGCTTCTCGGCATCCTGGACAAATACAATGTGAAGGCCACTTTCTTCGTCACCGATATGACTCCCGAATATGAATACATGATATATGAAGAAAAATCCAGCGGTCACAGCGTGGGCGTCCATTCATACAGCCATGTGTATGACAAGATCTATGAAAGCGAAGATGCTTTCTGGGCGGATTTTAACCTCATGAATAATGTTATCTATAAATACACCGGAGAAAAGACGGATATCATACGATTCCCCGGCGGCAGCTCCAACGAGATCAGCAAGTTTAATCCCGGTATCATGACCAGACTGGTGGCTGAAACGGGGGACAGGGGGCTTTATTATTTCGACTGGAATGTGATCTGCGGTGATGCGGACGGAGCTAAGACTTCCGCAGAGATCTATAACAATATAGTAAACGGTATTGCTGAAAAGATCCCCACTCTGGAAGATGGGGAGGAAATAGTGATCCTTTGCCATGATAATCATGAGATCACGGTGAATGCCATGGAGGATGTGATAAACTGGGGGCTGGATCAGGGATACACCTTCCTGCCGCTAACGAAGGACAGCTATCCAAAGCATCACACCATTCATAATTAAAGAAATCAAGCTAAAATAGCCGTCGATCTTAACCCGCATAAATATCATATGCCGACATATGGAGAATAAAAAATGCAATTAGGACCTGAAAAAGTAACGACAAAAAAGGAAAACGAATACATCCTTAGATCCATAGGACCTGATAATGTGGAGGAGTTCCTGAATTTCATGCGTCAGGTTTCTGCCGATACTCATTTCATGAGCAGGTACAGTGACGAAGTGGGTAGTGACGAGTATGAAGTATTAGCAGAGAAAGCACGTTTAAAAACTCTTTACGAAGATAGCAGACAGGGGATGATCTCTGTTTTTGATGGAGACAGGATCATTGGGAATGTTGCTATTCGTACTGCAGGGAAAGGCAGAAAGACGAATCACAGATGCAGTATTGGTATTGGGATCCGGAAAGAATATACCGGTCAGGGGCTGGGAAGCATACTGATGGATCATGCTATAGAGTTTGCAAAGTCAGTAGGATATGAAATTATGGAGCTTGGGGTATTATCCGACAATACCCCCGCACGTAGTATGTACGAAAAAATGGGCTTCACTGAATGGGGATGCCTGCCGGACGCATTTCATCTGGACGAAGGCGATTCTTTAGATGAAATAACCATGTATAAGGAACTGTAGGCTTCTGTCAGGGACACTCATATATAGGGGAAGAAAGCTTTTTATGGTTTATCCTCTTCCTTAAGCAGCTTTTTTGTGTGTATCAGCATGGTGGTGTAGCAGGCGGTACCGCCGATGGCATTTGATATGGGCTCTGCCAGGAACACTCCCATCACCCCGAAACCCAGATGGGGCAGCAGGACGGTGAGGGGGACCACTATTATCAGTTTTCTTAAGATCGAAAAGAACACGGCATATCTCGACTGCCCCAGTCCCGTGAACACGTTTTGTCCCACGAACTGGAAGGCCATCATGAAAAAACCGAAGAAATATATATGAAGGGCCGGGATGCCTTCCGATATGGTAGCAGGATCCGAAGTGAAGATCTGTAAGAAAAAACCGGGAAATATGAACACCACGATCCAGGATATCAGACTGTATGTGACTCCAAGCAGGGTGGTGAATTTTATGGCAGAGCGTACTCTGTCATATTTTTTTGCGCCGTAATTATAGCCAAGGACAGGCTGCACCCCTGATGACATGCCGTTTATGGGCAGTACCACAATCTCCCGGACGGAGTTTAGGATGGTCATGATCCCCACGAACAGATCTCCACCGAAGCCCTGGAGCGTGGCGTTGCAGGCGATCTGCACGGCAGAATTGGTGGCGGCCATGAAAAACCCTGCCAGGCCCAGGGACAGGATGTCCTTCACCAGGGATGTCTTTAGTTTCAAAGACGCTCTTTTCAGGCGATATGCCCTATCCTTTGACAGTAGATATCGCATGACCCAGGCTGCCGAGAACAGCTGTGATATGACTGATGCCACCGCAGCTCCCGTCACTCCCATGTGTAAAAGGAATATGAATATGGGATCCAGGATTATATTAAGTACTGCGCCGAAAAGGGATGTGACCATTGCGGTCTTCGGATGTCCCTGTGCGTTTATGAATCCGTTCATGCCGGTTCCCACCATGGAAAAGAGGGTACCGAGGAGATATATTTTCAGATAAGATGCTGCAAAGGGATATGTGTCCGGGCTGGCGCCGAAGAGATAGAGCACTTTCTCCATGGACAGATAGAAGAATATCATGAGGACCCCGGCCGTGGTGACGATCAGGGTGAAAGTGTTTCCCAGGATAAGCTCTGCTTTTCTTTCGTCCTTTGCTCCTCTTGATATGGAAAAGAGCGGCACTCCGCCGGTGCTGTAGAGCAGGGTGAAGGCCATGATGATGGTGATCACGGGGAATGTGAGCCCCAGCCCGGTGAGGGCCAGAGCATCTTCTCCGGACAGATGTCCCAGATATATGCGGTCCACCACGTTATATAGCACCTGTACTGCCTGGGCTATGGTCATGGGGATGGCCAGGGACATTATTCTTTTCCATACGGGGCCTTTTGAAAAGTCGCCGCTGTCTTTTGTTTTAACGTTATTCATAGCCCAATCATTATAATCCAACGGCTGAAAAAAACAATTTCAGTTTTTCGGGATTTTTGGTTGACTTTTAAAAGTTCTTTTGATAATATGCTTCTTGTCGTTTGCGGAGGTGTCGGAACTGGCAGACGAGCAAGACTAAGGATCTTGTGTGAGTTATCACGTGTGGGTTCAAGTCCCATCCTCCGCATGATTGAAAAGAGAACCACAGGCAAATGCCGGGGGTTCTTTTTTCAATGATCCGGAGGCGTAGATTGAAGCCATGGGTTCAATCTCGCCTGCCGGCTCGGTCGTCGCTCCTCAGCTTCGCTGAGGGTGTGCCACCGGCACACCGCGACCCATCCTCCGCGCGCCCCTATTTTCCGCCGAACCCCATCCTCCGCGCGGAGGAGTGCCGTCGCAAGTCCTATTCGACTTTTGTATTTGTGCTATCTTACAGTTTTATTGAATAGATTAACATATATGATATAATATTGTGAACAGAAACAAAGGCGTTTCATCAGGTTAAGATGAAACGCCTTTTTCTTTTGGAGGTAGTGATTATGGCAAAAGCAATTGTAGGAGTAATGCCCTTGTGGGATGACAGTAAAAACAGTATATGGATGCTGCCGGGATATTTTGATGGTATTACAAAAGCTGGCGGAATTCCTATTATGCTTCCTATCACATCGGATGAAGCGGAATTGGAACAATTAAGTTTATTATGTGATGGATTTTTATTTACCGGCGGACATGATGTTTCACCAAGGTTGTATAAAGAAGATCCACTTAAATGTGTATTTAGTTGCAAGGAACGTGATGAAATGGAACTAATTATTCTTAGAAAAGCTTGTGATAAAAATAAGTCCATTTTAGGTATTTGCAGAGGAATACAGTTCATAAATGTTGCATTCGGTGGCTCTTTGTATCAAGATATTCCCACACAATACTCAAGAAAAATCAATCATCATCAAAGTGCTCCATATGATGTTCCGATTCATAGTGTAAATATTATAAAAGATTCTCCGCTTTATGATTGCTTAAAAAAAGAAAAGTTAGAAGTTAACAGCTATCATCATCAGGCAGTAAAAGATATCGCTCCGAAATTGAAAGCAATGGCAATTTCAGAAGATGGTTTAATTGAGGCATTATATTCGCCGGATTATCGATTTCTTTGGGCTGTTCAATGGCATCCTGAGTTTTCTTTTCAAAATGATAATAATAGTATGTATATTTTTAATGCTTTTGTAGATGCGATGAAATATAATAATTTATAAATGGAAAGGGCGTAATAATGATTTGGTTTTTTCTTAATACCGGTCAATTCAATCGGAATATATAAGAATTTAAGATTTTTCTTGAAAACAATTTTTAATTACATTAGCTTTTTCTTAGGACGTCCGAATCTTACCTAAGAGGAGGCTATTTTTATGAACAAAGAACAACTTCACAAGTACATTTCTGAGGGCACCGGAAATGAGAGCAATATCTGCCAGATATATGCGATCAAAGACGGTGATCTAGCCTATGATGATTGCCGGCGGGGATTTAAGACCGAGGATGCAATGAATGTCAACTCCGTAACTAAAGGTGTTATGGGTTTGCTTGCCGGAATTGCCCTAGATAAGGGATATATCAGGGATTTGGATCAGAAAGTTATGGACTTTTTCCCTGATTACACTGTAAAGCGCGGCGAGAAAACCATCTATGATGTTACGGTAAGACATCTGCTTACTATGACGGCGCCATATAAAGGTAAGTCAGAGCCATGGAAGAAGGTATGTACTTCCGCGGACTTTACGCTTGCGATCCTTGATCATCTTGGTGGGCGTAAAGGGATCATAGGAGAATTTAGGTACGCAACACTTGGCATTCAGATCCTTGCGGGGATAATCGAGAGAGCAGCAGGCGAAAAATGCATAGATTTTGCAAACAAGAATCTTTTTGAACCACTGGGACTCCCGAAGCGAATACCCCACGGCGACAGCTCCAAAGAGGATCAGTTCGATTTCTTCATGAACAAAAATCCAAGGAAATATGAATGGTATACTGACCCTCAGGGTTGCGTTACCGCTGGCTGGGGGTTATGTATGTCGGCAAAAGATATGGCTGTGATGGGTGATCTTGTACTGAACGATGGTCTGTATGGCGGCAGGAGGATCATATCCGAAGAATATTTAGCAGACATGCTGGCACCTCATGTTAAGCTTGGTGAGAGATTTGGCTTCATGAACTATGGCTTCTTATGGTACAAACCCTACGATGATAAAGAGGTATATGCGGCGATCGGTGACAGCGGAAATATCATCTATGTAAACAAAGAGAAAAATGTATCTGTGGGAATGACAGGTACATTCAAGCCGAGGATCTTTGATAGAGTGGATTTTATCGAGCAAAAAGTATTGCCGGCTATTGACGCTACGAATTCCGGTTTGTAGTGAACAAATATATGAGGATTTACTAAGGATAATGAAAAACAGGATTAAAACAATTATTGCATTTTCAATTCTCGTTATGGTAGTGGTGTTGGGATTTACCTTGTCGGCGTTGGACCGCAAGGAGGATGTATATCCTGATGATGAAACAAAAATCAGGCTTTATGGCGAAGCACACGGCCAAAAAATATACTACGATATCGAATTAGAATTGTGGAAAGAATATTATGATGAAGGTTACCGGGCACTCTTTGTAGAACTCCCGTATTATACGGCAGAATATTTGAATCTATGGATGCAGGAAGACTCTGATGAGATCATAGATCAGATTTTTAAAGATATCGAGGGAACACAGAGTGGAAATGAGTATTACTATGAGTTTTTCCATGAGATAAAGGAAGAGTGTCCTCAGACGGTATTCTATGGTACGGATGTGGGACATCAGTATGATGTTACCGGTGCAAGGTATCTTTCGTACCTTGCAGATAATGATCTTCAGGAATCCGACAATTACCGTCTGGCTGAAGAATGTGTGGAGCAGGGAAAGGAGTATCGCTCGGAGGATTCCTTACATAACGGGATATCACCGATAAGGGAATCATATATGGTTTCCAATTTTATAAACGCTTATAACCGATGCGGGACCGATAAGATAATGGGTATATATGGTTCCTATCATACCGATCTTGATAATCCCAATTTGATGGCAGGAAGACTGAAATCTTATTATGGAGATATATTAAGCAGTATCAGGATCAGCACTTTGGTGTTTGGAGTGAACAGACCATACAGATTCGGTTTTTGCATCACGGGATTTGTATTTCTGTTGATGTTATTTATCCCTAATATATACTGGGGAGTGAAAGCTAAACCGGAAGGATATGATGAAATTGCTCAAAACGAAAACAGGATACTGCTTTTGTTTGAAAGGACGGGAGAGGTGACAGTGACTTGCGCGCTTTTGATTTTCCCGGCGCTTAATCCTTATCTGAAAAGACTTCCTGAAGGCGTGTATTTTGACTGGAAGATAATAATGTGCATAGCGGCACTTATTCTTATGATACTTTATGAATGTTATTGGATCAGATATTTCAGAAGTGAACGGACATTAAAGGATCAGTACAGTTCTTTTGCCGGATTTCCTGTGGCGGGAGCAACTCTCCCGGTGATCGCAGTCATTCTTCTGGGACTGTATTCCATGAACCTTGTTGTGATCATTTCCGGGGTTATCCTGGGGATCGGGCATATCGGAATACATCTGATGCATAGCAATTATGATACGCAGATACATTGGGAAATGTTCTAAGTAGGGATGAAAACGGATGGAAAAAAGAAAATATCTTATAAAAACACTTTTGGATTTTATGATCATAAATACGGGTATGCAAAGGGGAATGTGTTGTCATCGTGATATGGTGTATCTTCGAAAGGAGATTACCTAAAGTTTATTTCAGTTTTATAAAATTAGAGGTTGTTAAAATGAGTTTTCCAGAGTTTATGTTTAGTGAGAAGAATATGATTCCTCCTTCTCAACAGAATATTCCTGATATAGAGGGATATTACTATACCGCTAATGATGGAAGTCAGCCGTGAAATTGGTGTGACAAATAAAACAGTAATAAACAGATTGTCAGTGCTGGTGAAAAATGGTTTTGTGGAACCTCTATTGGTAAATCAGCGCATCAGGTCCTATGTTCTTAGTGATTTTACGAGGGATAACGAAAAAAAGATAAAAAAGATGATTTCATAACTTGCTGAGGAATTCGATATAACAGAGGAAAGAGAAATGAAAACAGTAATAAAGTCAGACATAATAAATGCATTAAGGGGTGTAGGATTAAATACCGGAGATTCAGTTATGGTACATACTTCGCTTGGACAGATCGGATATGTATGCGGTGGTGCACAGACTGTTATTGAAGCTCTGATCGAGGTGGTGGGGCAGGATGGAACTATTATGATGCCTACGCAGTCGTGGAAAAACCTTGATCCTGAGACCGGGGTCCATTGGGATGCGGATGAAGCTGACTGGGATGTAATTAGGGAAAATTGGCCGGCATATGATAAGGCGATCACCCCTACCAACACTATGGGAGCGGTTGCTGAAATGTTTCGCTCATGGCCCGGGGCATTAAGGAGTGATCATCCCGCCAGGTCTGTTGCGGCATGGGGCAAGAATGCAGGATATTTTACCGAGGATCACGATCTATCAAATATTTTCGGAGATACATCACCGGTCGGAAAGCTGTATGAATTGGACGGAAAAGTCTTACTGATAGGAGTTGATCATGATAAGAACACGTCTCTTCATTTAGCGGATGTGCGCGCTGAGTATCCGAGTAAGCATAATTTTGTAGAACACAGCGCAGTTATGGAAAACGGCAAACGCGTCTGGAAAGCATATGAGACTCTCTTCGTTGATGGAGAGGATTTCGTTGATATAGGAGCTGCCTTTGAGGCGGGACATACTGTGAAGAGACAAAAACTCGGGAATGCGGAGTTGAGGCTGATGAAACAGCGTGAGTTGGTAGATTTTGCAGTAGAGTGGATCGAAAGGAACAGAAAATGATTGAAATAAAAATCGCAACAAATGAAGATATTGAGCGTTTGATGAGTATTCGTCTTGAAATGCTTAAGGTTGTGAATATTCTTCCGGAAGATCATGAGTTTTCAGATGAAATTATTAATGAAAGTCGCGATTATTTTTTGACCGGAGACCAGATGACTGTTCTTGCATGTGACGGAGATGAAGTTATTTGCTGTGCATCAATGAGTTTTTTCAGGATAATGCCAACATTTGGTCACCCTTCAGGAAAAAGAGCGCACCTTATGAATGTCTATACAAGAGATGAATACCGTCGACAGGGGATTGCTCAAAAGATGGTTGAGTTGTTGATTGAGAAAACATGGGAAAAAGGTGCGACAGAAATCAGTCTTGATGCAACAGCATTAGGAAGACCGCTCTATGAAAAACTGGGATTTACAGCGTCGACAGAATGTATGGTCCTGTCAAAGCTATAGGAGAAAGAGCATTATGAAAAAGTAAAAAAAGAGCATTATTCGGATTATCTTGAATTAGCCGAGTCAAATACGTGTAATACGGTTTATCCTATGGCCATAGCAGAAGGTGCACAGCGGGGAGACATCTACACTGATGATATGGAAAACCGTCAATATGCCTTATTTTGGCATGAAAGTGGTTTTGCTTATATTTCGGGATATCCAAAGCCGGATGATCTGGATTTGATATATGCACTTATGAGAAATGAGAGCGGAAATAATCCCAGACGCTTTGTTCTGGAAACAAATGACGAGCCGATTGCAGGGTATTTTCGGGAGAAAGAAGATATAGAGATGTATCCGAGATACGGATTACGTTTAAGAAAACAGCAGCCTGACGGAGATATTCCCGAAAGATATGAGATGAAGGAGATTGATGAAGAGCTGTTTTATCAGGCAGAAGGAAGAGTAGTGCCCGTGAATTTCTGTAGCAATTCGAAGGAATTTCTGGCGAATGGCAGGGGCTATTGTCTTATCACTGAGAACATCGATAAGATGGGGGGATCCGGGACAGCGGAGTTTACTTATCAGGCCATTAAGCATTTCTGTGAGAATTAACCGTAGGGAATACGCAGACAGATAATCAAAGCGAGGTTTACGAAGAGAATTACCTGTGCCAATAATATATGACTGAAGCACCTGGGATTCATGCTCCGGCACTGTTATAGTGCCTAAGCCCGATGGTCCAGAACAGATAAGCGGCACCACCCGCTATCAGCGCCATAAGCGGCGATAGATACGCATATTCGGGATGCAAAAGGTCTTTGCCGAGGAGATGTCCCACAGGGTAATAGCCGGTGAACGCATAGGGAATGACAAAGGTAAGCAGGAAGCTGATCCCTTTACCGTATATGGTGATGGGGTAATCCGTATAGTTTTTTAATCCATGATTGTTATTGGTGAGGAGTGATACGATCTCCTCACTTTTTATTGTCCAAAAGCTGATGGTCCCGGTAAACACAGTGATGGATGAGAATATTACAAAAGCGGATATCATATTGATGACATATAAAGCAATATTGCCTGCCGTCCAGTTTATAGAAAGCTTCGACATGCTATAGATCCAGAAAAAAACGGACAGAACAAGGCGTGGAATAAAAGTATACTGGAATTGTTGAAGCACCATATATAACATGGGACCGATGGGCTTGGTGAGATACAGGTCGAACTTCCCGGTGCGTATGAGTTCTCCCATATCCTTCATGGGACTCCAGAAAAAGAAACAGCTCAGGCTGTAGGTCAGCCAGCTGGTGGTAAACATGAAAAGGACTTCATTCTGCGTCCATCCTGCGATGTTATCAAAATTATGGAATATGACCATAAAACCGGCGAAGTATACCCCTATCTGAATGGTATTTGCAATAAGTTCAAAAACAAGAGAAAAGTGATAGGCCAGTTTCCCCTTCATGTATATGCCCACGAAATGTCTATACATTTTCAAAAGATACATAGATCATCCTCCCTGAACCACAAGTTTTTTCTTCCCAACTATCCAGGTGACTTCCGATAATGAGAACAATACAACCAGCCAAATAAGTTGAATACCTAGATTCTCGCAGATATTATCAAAAGACATTGGTGTAGTGATGACGGTGACAGGTATTGCATATATGGCGCGAAACGGAAGGAACATGTTTATCGTGGTAAGCAGTTCCGGGAACATTACGGTGGGTATCCACGAACCGGAGAGCAGTTTATATATGGCTGCCAGCAGCATGTTCAGTGGCCAGGTTACGATAAGCCAAAATGCCATCAGTCCTATGATCAGGGAATATAAGAACTGGATCATATACGCCAGTAGTATGGATATGATCCCGTACACCAGTTGATCTTTTATAAACAGATCTCCACGGTAAAAGACAGCGATCAGTATTCCGAGCGGGATAGTATACATCATAAATCTTGCCGCGCTGGTGCCAATGTGCTTGGAAAAGATCATGAACCTATAGTCGATAGGCCTTATTAACTGATTTGCCACATCGCCGGACTGTATCTGACCATTTATCCATGCGATGACGTCACACTCCATAAATGTGGATATCACGGTGGCCACAATGATATATCGTATGGTCTCTACATGACTTAATGGGATATTGCTACCGGAATTTGAATTAAACAACGCATTCCACAAAGCAAATTGCATATAAAGATATATGACCTTTGCCAGGAAATTCGCCCAAACAGAGTTCAGGTACGCCGTATGCTCTTTAATTCCGATCATTGCCAGGTCAACATATTTTCGCATATTTTTCTTCTCCTGCCAGGTAGATACTCTTAATGATCTCTTCCAGATCGGTAGTCTTATAGATACTCTTCAGATTTGGCAGAGTACCGTCATATATAAGAGAGCCCTTGTCGATAATGATCATCTTTTCACAAAGAGATTCGATATCCGAAACATCGTGTGTGGTCAGAATGATGGTGGTGTGTCTTTCTTCATTTATCTTTTTTATAAACTGTCGGATCCGTTCTTTTGATAGCACATCTATTCCAATAGTGGGCTCATCCAAAAAGAGAATGTCCGGGTTGTAGATAAGAGATGCTGCCAGATCTGCCTTCATGCGTTGTCCGAGGCTTAGAAGCCTGGGAGGCTGATCTATGAATTCGTCAAGTCCGAGGATCTCCGAAAATGATGCCATATTCTCCTTATAAACATCATCCGGAACACGGTACATATCTTTAAACAGTTTCAAAGAATCAATAATCGGAATATCCCAGCACAGGACACTTTTCTGTCCGAAGACTACCCCGGTTTTCATCATGATCTGCTTTCTGTTCTTTTTGAAACTAAGGCCTTCAATGGATATGGATCCCTTATCCGGGATCAGGATTCCGGTCATCATCTTTATGGTGGTGGATTTTCCCGCTCCGTTAGGACCGATGAATCCCACGATCTCTCCCGTGGGAATGGTAAAGGAGATATTATTGACGGCGGTCTTTTTTTGATGCCTCTTCAGTTTATATATTTTTGTCAGGTTGTTTACTTCAATGCTCATAGCGTTTCTCCCCGATATGTGTCTTGATTTTTTGTATCCTTGTATGTACAATAGCATCAAAACACACATCAGTAAAATTGAAATAACAGATAATAATCATCGGATTTCTTGATAGATTGTGAGGGGAGTAAATATGAATAATACACAGCTGGAGACCTTCTTGAAAATAGTTGAAACCGGTAGCTTTACGGCCACAGCCAATATGCAGGGATATGCCCAGTCCACCGTGACGACGCAGATAAAGCTTTTGGAGGAAGAGTTTGGCTGCCTTCTCTTTGAAAGGCTCGGAAAAACCCTGGTCCTGACTCCCGAAGGTGAAAAGCTCATATCCTATGCAGAGCAGATGCTGCAGCTTCAAAGGCAGAT
>JAILDZ010000051.1 GCA_024688505.1 Lachnospiraceae bacterium | reverse complement strand
AAATACACTGACATACGGCAGCAATGCTACGTTTACAAAGACTGAAAACGAAATAACGTTTACCACCGGAGGGGAAAACTATAGTTGTACGCAGACTCAGCTAGATAATAGTGGCAATCTGCAGGTAGAGGTTGCTAATCCATCCCCCGATACAGGTTCAGGTACAATCAACTTTATAATTTCGCCAAACGGAACAGTTACACAATAATAATAAACGAACAGGGATCTGCGGTATCGCCGCAGATCTTTTTTGTCATTATTTGACAAAATGAAATTGACAGATATAACAAGAGATGGTACTGTATTGACAAAATGAAAATGGCACAAGACATGAACATGCTTATATTGTATTGACACCCTATATAATAGGGTGTATGCTCGGAAAGGAAGAGAATTGACAAGGACATTTATTCAAACAGAGGAGTTTACACATAGATGGGATGACATGGGCTTTAGCGATGATGATTTGCGCGCGCTGGAGCAGGAGATAATGGAGAAACCGGATAGATTTCCGGTCATGAAAGGAACAGGCGGCCTTAGAAAAGCCAGAATATCAAAGAATAATTCAGGAAAAAGCAGTAGTGCAAGAGTATGTTATGTAGATTTCATAGTCGCAGAAACGGTGTATTTGATTACTGTATACGAGAAGAAGGACAAGGACAATCTTTCAAAAGCTGAGAGAAATGAGGTTAAAAAGTATATCGAGGCAATAAAACGCAGCCTTGGGGGTGAATAAGAATGGGAAAAGACAGAGCATATAACAGCATCATGACAGGGTTAATAGAAGCAATGGATGATGCAACAGGAAAGAAACCATTATCAAAAAGACATACCGTTACAGTTGAACCTGTAAAAAAGTATGGGGCAGATGATGTAAAGAGGATCAGGCACTCTACGGGGATGTCACAAACTACCCTTGCCAGTTACATGGGTGTATCCAATAAGACTGTAGAGGCATGGGAAGCGGGAACCAATCATCCATCGGGGGCAGCCAGCAGGATACTTCATATGATGGAATTGGATGATGAGTTGATAACCAGATTTCCTTTTGTTACCATGAATCCCGGCAAATAGAACAACGCAGGTTACGAGACACGAAACGGCGGAATAAAAAATGAAAAAGATCAAAACACTTGATGAGGCATTAAAAAGGATCAATGATCTGGAAAAGGAAAATGAAAAGCTAAAGGAAGAGCTGGAATACTATAAAAAGCGGAAAGCCAGCGGCCGCCAAAAGCATAACGCCAAATGGACCGCCATCTACAATGATTTTGCCATGTGCTATGAAAAAGGTATGCCGATAGCAGAGATCGCAGACAGGAATGGGATAAGCGAAAGAAGCGTATACAGATACAAGGCATATTATGAGGCGCTTAAGGAGAAGGAGAATAACCGGTAAACAAGGGTCTGCGGCACCGCCGCAGATCTTTTTTTGATATTAAAAGCCGAGTAGTTAAGAAATGTATAATATGTTAGAATATGATAGTATGGCAAAAAAGATTAATAAAAACTGGAGAAGGAAGACTAATGGTAAATCAAAAGTATAAAAACATGTTGGGAGCAAAGAACATCATACGAGTGCTCTCGGAATACGCCACAGAAAGAGGCGCAGAAATAGGCTATGAAAATGTATTCGACTATAGCCTCGGAAATCCGTCGGTGCCATGTGCAAAGGAATACACCGATGCGGTGATAAAAATGTATGAGAAAGAGGATCCGCTGACACTCCATGGATACAGTCCCTCCCTGGGAAACACAAAGGTCCGCGAACAAGTGGCAGAGTATCTGAGAAACAGATTCGGCATCCCCTATGAAACAAAGCATATATTCATGACAAGCGGGGCAGCAGGGGCCATAGCCCATGCACTCCGTATCGTCACAGAACCGGGAGACGAGGTCCTGACCTTCGCTCCGTTCTTCCCGGAATACACACCCTATGTGAATGACACAGGGGCACACCTCACGGTGGTGGAAGCAGATAAAGAGGGCTTCCAGATAAACATGGATGCCTTCGAAAAGGCCATGAATGAAAATGTGCAGGCAGTGCTCATAAATTCCCCGAATAACCCGTCAGGAATAGTATATTCGGAAGACACATTAAAGAAGCTTTCGGATATCCTGAGAGAAAAGGAAAAAGAATATGGACACGAGATCTTCCTGATCTCAGACGAACCATACAGAGAGATAGTATTTGACGGAAAGGAAGCACCCTATCCATCCAAATACTATGATAACAGCATCTCATGCTATTCATACAGTAAGAGCCTGTCGCTTCCGGGAGAACGTATCGGATATGTGGCAGTGAACCCGAAGGCTGTGGACAGCGATGTGCTGGCCATCATGTGCGGACAGGTGAGCCGCGGTATCGGACATAACTGCCCGGCATCCACCAGCCAGCTTGGAATAGCGGCCACTCTCGGAAAGACATCGGACCTGTCTGTATATGAAACAAACATGAATCTATTATACGATGTGCTTACAGAGCTGGGCTTTGAAGTGGTGCGCCCCGGCGGCACCTTCTATATCTTCCCGAAATGTCTGGAAGAAGATGCCACGACATTTTGCAAGAAAGCCATGAAATACGACCTGATACTGGTGCCTTCGGATAACTTCGGAGTGAACGGATATTTCAGAATGGCATATTGTATAGACACCGAAAAGGTGGAAAGATCCATTCCCGTAATAAGAAAATTCGTAAAAGAGGAATATGGCAGATAGGAGGTAACAATGTCATACGCGGTGATTACCGGAGCCAGCTCCGGCATAGGAAAACACTTTGCAGCTGTATGCGCCTCACAGGGATATGACCTGATCCTTATAGCCAGAAGAAAAGAAGCCCTGGAAGAGATCGGAAAAGTCCTTTCTGAAAGACACGGGATAGAGTATAAAGTCCTGGTAGCAGACCTTTCCGATATGGAAGAAGTGAAAAAAACATATGAAGAAATAAAGAGCTTCGACATAGATATATTCTTTAACAACGCAGGGCTGGGCGATGCCGGCAGGTTCACGGAAACAGACCTTCAGAAGGAGCTGTTCATGATAGACGTGAATATCAAAGCCCTGCATGCCTTCACCAAATACATGCTTTCATACTTTAAAGACCGGGGAGAAGGATATCTCCTTAATGTGGGTTCATCAGCAGGACTCCTCCCAGCCGGCCCGTTTATGGCCACATACTACGCATCGAAGTCCTATGTGGTGAGCTTAAGCCGTGCCCTCGCAGAGGAGCTGAAGCAGGAGGGAAGCAGAGTGTATGTGGGTGTCCTTTGCCCGGGACCTGTGAATACGGAATTTAATGATGTGGCGAATGTGGAATTCGCACTGCCCGGCATCAGCGCTTCGGATTGTGCAAAGGCTGCATACAGGGGCATGAAGAAAAGGCAGACAGTCATAGTGCCCACAGCCACCATGAAGCTGGCACGTCTGGGGAGCAGGCTTCTTCCGGAACCGCTGACAGTAAAGATTACCGCACATCAGCAAAAGAAAAAGAAGGGATTATGAGGATATGGATAATGCACTTAATAACGTCCAGAGAAATACAGAAGAGAAAAAGGATAACGGAGCAGACACGGTGAATAATATCATAGCCGGAGGCGGCCCCATATTGTCACAAAATCAGATAGATGATCTGTTAAAGCAGCTGCTTGGAAACTGACTGCTTTGATGACAGAGCGGGCAGGCCTATGCTATAATTTTTTGTATACAATCATAGAATTACCAAAGGAGAGATTATGGTTACAAGTGATCATGGAATAAAGAGCCTGAAACACGGCGTGCTTGAAGAAATATGTAAGTTGGCATGGGACGGCGAGCTTACGGCTGAGAACAAAGAAAAGGTGATCTACGAGATCATCCCGGGACCAAAGCCTGAATACAGATGCTGTGTGTATAAGGAAAGGGAAATCCTGCGCCAGAGGATAAGACTGGCCTGCGGAGATAACCCCATAAATAATCCGGACTCGAAAAACGTGGTCCAGGTTATAGCAGCAGCATGCGACGACTGCCCCATATCCGCATATTCAGTCACGGATAACTGCCGCTTCTGTCTGGGAAAGGCGTGTATAAGCTCATGTAAGTTCGGCGCCATCACCCCCGGAGACAGCAAGATGCATATAGACCCTTCCAAGTGTAAGGAATGCGGACTTTGTGCAAAACAGTGTCCTTTCCAGGCTATCGTGCATCTGCAGCGTCCATGTAAGAAATCATGCCCGGTGGGTGCTATCAGTTACGACGAATACGGCTTTTGCGTCATCGACGAAGAGAAGTGCGTGCAGTGCGGACATTGTATCCATAACTGTCCCTTCGGAGCCATCCAGTCCAAGACATATCTGGTACATATTATAAATGCGATAAAAGAAGGAAAAGAAGTTATCGCCATGTGTGCGCCGGCCACAGAGGGACAGTTCGGAGAGGATATCACCATGGCATCCATAAAGAATTCCTTAAAAGAACTGGGATTTGCCGATATGGTGGAAGTGGGACTCGGAGGAGATATGACAGCGGCATATGAGTCCGAAGAATGGAGCGAGGCTCTGAAAGAAGGAAAGAAGATGACCACTTCATGCTGTCCGGCATTCATAAACATGCTGCGTCAGCATTATCCGGAAGTGTTTGAGAATAATATGTCATCCACGGTATCCCCTATGTGCGCCATAAGCAGATACTTAAAGGCCACCAGACCGGGATGCGTGACGGTGTTTATCGGACCGTGTATTGCGAAGAAATCCGAAGTGCTGGATGAATCAGTGCCGGACAATGCAGACTATGTCATCACATACGGTGAGCTTAGAGCTTTAATGCGTTCTAAAGACGTGGAATTTAAACCGGTGGAGGATGAATACCAGGAGAGCTCCATCTGGGGCAAGAGCTTTGCCAGCAGCGGCGGAGTGGCAGCTGCAGTGCTGGAATGCATGCAGGAAAGAGGAGAGGATACGGAGAACATCAAGCTCCTTAAATGTGCAGGCGGCAGCGAGTGCAAGAAAGCTCTCATGCTTCTTAAGGCCGGTAAACTGCCGGAAGACTTTATCGAGGGTATGGTGTGCCCAGGGGGCTGTGTAGGCGGTCCCTCAAGACACAGAACAGAGACAGAGATACT
Organism: Lachnospiraceae bacterium; assembly: GCA_024688505.1. GTDB lineage: Bacteria > Bacillota > Clostridia > Lachnospirales > Lachnospiraceae > FD2005. Next base: position 3,095 of record JAILDZ010000051.1, on the reverse strand, counting down.
GAAAGCCAGAAAGACATTGCTCGATAAAGCGGACGGAAGAGGAGTACTTGAGAATCTGAAAAACTATCCTATGGATAAATTTTCGATGTATAGAGATGGGCATATGTCATGATAAAAAAGATTATCAGTCATCTGATACCAAAAGTAGATGAAAGAGTGGAAGCTGCTGTGGACAGGAAGAGCCTGAACAGCGTGTGGCGCACATGCCTCGTGATGCTGTTTTTCGAAGTGGCAGCCCTCACTCTTTTTGTGACCACCAGAGAAGAACTGGATCATGACGCCTGGGTCAGCATAGAAAGCGCTTCTTTTTGCCTGATCGCATGCCTGATAGGAGTCCTATGTTCGGGATGGATGCTGAAGATACCGAATCTGCCTCATGTGACGGTGGCTGTGTTTAACGGATGTTTCTATCTGCTGCTGTCATCATGGGCTGTGCAGGTGGCATACCGTAATTATGGTAAAAACGAGCAGATCCTCACTTTCTTTGCGGTACAGCTTATGATGGTATGCTTTTTACCGATGAAGCCCATATGGGGGATATTCTTCTCATCCATAATCTATATCAGCATGTACGTAGTGCTGTACAGTATAGACGGCGGTGCAGGGCTTAACATATTTAACTACGGACTCCTTTTGATAGTCACCATTACAGGAATGATAGTGCGCTATTATTCAGAGATAAGTGCAGCCGAAAAGGCCGTGGAGATAGAAAAGACCAATGATATGCTCTTCTATAACAGCAGGCACGACGGACTCACGGGAATGAGGAACCGTAAGGCGCTGGAAGAGGATGTGCCGAAGATCCTGAATAAGAACGTGACTGTGTACATGATGGATGTGAATTATTTTAAAGAGATAAATGACACATACGGTCATGCAACAGGCGACGTGGTTCTGAAGGAAACGGCCGCGTGGCTGAAATCAGATTTTAATGCAGACAGATGCTACAGGTATGGCGGAGACGAATTCCTCGTACTAAGTGTGGATGAAAAGAAATATGAAGATAACACTTTCACCATCAACATAGATGAACTTCCTGATGTGAAGGTGCTCCTCAGTATTGGACGTGCAGAGGGAACTCCCGAAGACAGGGATGCTCTGTACAGTATCATTTCCGAAGCCGACGACGCACTATACGAGGTTAAAAAGCTGACGCATTCAGAGGAGTACGGCGGACACGGAGAGAGGAAATGATAGTCAGCACACTTTTTAATGAATTTATTGTATTCAGCTTCATGGGATGGATCTATGAATGCCTGTTTTGTACCATAGTGGATAAGCGCTGGGATAACAGAGGGTTCCTTTTCGGGCCTGTATGCCCCATATACGGAGTGGGAGCAGTGACGGCTCTCACTATTTTTTACAGGATAGCCGGAGCTTTTAATGTGGATTTTCAGCACACCGGGATAGTATATGTGTTTTTGATATGCATGTTCGGAACAGCTGTGATCGAATACACCACTTCCTATGTGCTGGAAAAAGTGTTTCATGCAGTGTGGTGGGACTACAGCAATGCGCCGCTTAATATAAACGGTCGTGTGTGCCTGCCTGCATCACTGGCCTTTGGCGTGGCGGGAGTGATCATAGTGCGTTACTTCTTCCCCATAGTGCTCATGGCAGAGAATAAACTGGGAAAATATCCTGTCATGACAGAGCTGGTATCGCTTATATTCATGGCTGTTTTCGCAGCGGACCTGGTGCTTACGGTACAGAGCCTCACAGACCTTCTCTCAAAGGTGGAAGCCGCAGAGAAGGAGTTTAACATCAGGCTGGAAGGCACCGTGGAAAAGGTGGGCGATACCGTGGAAAAGGTAGGAGACACTGTGGGAAATGCAGTGGGCAAGGTGAGCGGCACTGTGGGTCTCACAGCGGAAAGAGCAAAAGAATATGCTTCGAAGCTTAATTACCGCGAGAGATATCTTCTTAAAAACGTGAAATTCAAGATGCCGGGTGCAGCAAAGACTGCAGCCCGTATAAAGGAATACACACCTACTAATATTTTCCGCAGGATCACAGCGGACGATAAGGATAAAGAGAATGAAACCAAAGGATGAAGTGCTGTTTCATACCATCACAAAGAAACTTCGCGATGATGAAAAGATAAAGAGAATGAACGAGTACATGCAGCATGGCAGGGTCTCCACTTTCGAGCATGTGGAGAGAGTGGCAAGGACCGCCTTTCGCATAGACAAGTTCTTCCACTTCAAGTCTAAGGAAAAAGAACTGCTTCGCGGCGCATATCTTCATGATTATTTCCTCTACGACTGGCATCATCACGACGGACCCCTGCACGGTCCCTACCATCCGAAGGCTGCGTTAAAGAATGCGCTAAAGGATTTTAAAGACCTGACGGAGCGGGAAAAGAATATAATAGAAAGCCACATGTGGCCTCTTAATATCACCAGGATCCCCAGGTGCAGAGAGGCTGTGATAGTGTGTGTGGCGGATAAGATAGTATCCATTAAAGAGACTCTTTTTATGAGAAGGTGAGACATGGCGGGAAATAAGAAAAACGCAGATTCATACAGGAAACTGGCGCTGGTGTTTATAGTGCTCACCAGTGTGGTTTGCGTGAGCTTTTTTATTTTTGCGGTACTTCGTATGCAGAGGGTCTTTTATGACCAGATGTATGTGACAGCTCTGGAAACCAGAAAAAGCTATCTCTATGACACCGTAAACAACCTTATCAGAGAGATAGACATAGCCAGACAGGAAAAGACCAATTCGTATCAGACCGTATCGGAAAACATATCTCCTATAGTGGAACAGTATGCCGAGAGGTATGTGGAGGCTACCGGAAATGCTACAGCGAATGGATTCGCAAGCTATTTTGACGATGTGTCCGAATATGACTGCTGGAGCTATCTCGTGTATAACAATAAGACAGGCGAAGTCTATTATGATGTAGGTCATCTGGCAGGAGGCGTATATAACGGTGGCACGGACAAAAGACTTTTGCCGGCTCAGTGCAATGTGACAGTGGGTGATACCACATGTGTATATGGTGTATCCGAGGCGTATATCACGGCTCTTGTGCAAAACGAAACTCAGCTTAAGATAAAGAACCTGAAATTCGATGACGGCGAATATATGTG
>JAILDZ010000039.1 GCA_024688505.1 Lachnospiraceae bacterium | reverse complement strand
ACCACAAAATATTGTATAAAAAAACTAGTGCATATAACACATGTTGTGGTATAATATGACCGTTGAGATAATTTATTTATCCAAATCTAAGGAGGGTAAGAAGTAATGAAGAATTTAAAGAAATTCGCAGCACTCATGCTGGCCGGAATGATGACACTTTCCATGGCGGCATGTGGCGGCAATTCCGCATCAGCACCTGCAGCTACTGATGACGGAGCAGCAACCGAGGCTACAGCAGATGGCGGCGACAGCGCAGCAGCTACAGAAGCTACAGAAGCTACATCTGACATGGCAGTAGCAATGGTTACAGACTATGGTGATATCACAGACCAGTCCTTTAACCAGACCACATACGAAGCATGTAAGGCATTCGGCGAGAACAACGGTATCGACTTCACATACTATAAGCCTGAAGGCGATTCCACAGCAGAGCGTGTAGCTATGATCGACAAGGCTGTAGCTGACGGATATAACGTAATCGTTATGCCCGGATTCGCATTCGGCGAGGCTATCCAGGAAGTAGCAGATATCTATCCCGATGTTAAGTTCGTAGCACTTGACGTATCAGAGTTCGACCTTGGCGGATCCACACCTGCAAACGTATACACAGCAGTATACCAGGAAGAGCTTCCCGGATATATGGCAGGATATGCAGCAGTTAAGCTTGGATACAAGAAGCTTGGATACCTTGGTGGTATGGCAGTGCCCGCAGTTATCCGTTACGGATACGGATTCGTACAGGGCGCAGACGCAGCAGCTAAGGAGCTTGGACTTTCCGACGTAGAAGTTAAGTATGCATACGGAAACCAGTTCTTCGGTGATGCAGATATCACAGCCGTTATGGATACATGGTACGGAGCAGGCACAGAGATCGTGTTCGCAGCAGGCGGAAGCATCTATGAGTCAGCATGTGAAGCAGCACAGAAGACAGACGGCAAGGTGATCGGTGTAGACGTAGACCAGAAGGCTATCATCGACGGCAAGTTCGGCGATGGCATGACAGTAACTTCAGCAATGAAGGGTCTGGCAGCTACAGTAAACACCATCCTCGGAGCTATCAAGGACGGTAACTGGGCTGATTACGCAGGAAAGACAGAGACACTCGGACTTGTATCCGGAACAGATATGAGCCTGAACTATGTAGGACTTCCTGACAGCACATCCTTCGGTGAGGGATTCGAGAAGGCTGATTACGAAGCACTTGTAGCAGCTATGGTAAGCGGCGAAGTGACAGTAGATAACGACAGCTCCTCCGAAGAACCCAAGGCAGAGACAGTTAAGGTAGACTTCCAGGGAAATATTAAATGATATTGTGTTTTCAATAAGGAAGAACCCGCCATGCTAGCATGAGCGGGTTCTTTTTTATTAGAAAACCTAACAAAAAATGAGCAGGTAGCCATTTGCGAAGCAAATGCGCGGAGTGCGAATTTTTTGCCGGATTGCGAGAGTGGCGAAGCTGCGAAGCAATCCGAGCAATATCATTTAATATGTGTGATGAGCATGCCGGATTGCGAGAGTGGCGAAGCTGCGAAGCAATCCGAGCAATATCATTTAATGTAACACCCCAAATCCTTTGACAAATAATTGACAAACTCCATGCACATAGCTATATTTATATCCGACTTTAAGAATTTGCGGAAAGGAGGAAAAACATGAAACTAAAGACATGGATAAAAATACTTGCATTACCATGTTTCCTGCTTTTATTCACCATAAAGGTGGAGGCTGCCGGATTTGATGCTACGTACTATGCGCTCAGATATCCGGATGTGGCGGCGCAGTGCGCATATTCGCCGGAACTTATGTATCAGCACTATCTCACATACGGAGTGCTGGAAGGCAGATTCCAGAATGCAGAGGAAGAGGCAGCAGCCATAGAGGCATATAATAATGCGGTGCTGCAACAACAGCTGGCAGAACAGGCACAGCAGCAGGCGCTTCTGGAGCAGCAGCAGGCGCTTTTGGCATCGGGAATGGTGCAGCCCCTGCCCGGATACAGCACATATATCGATGTGAATATACCGCTTCAGACAGTCACATATTTCATGAATGGAATACCGGTGATACATACACCATGCGTGACAGGAAGCATAGCAGGCGGAAATGCCACACCCACAGGAGTGTTTAAGATGGATGCCCATATACCGGGAAAGATCCTGACAGGCCCCACATGGAGGACCTGGGTGAACTACTGGATGAGACTGGGCGGCACAAACGCAGTGGGAATACATGACGCAGGGTGGAGAACGGCCTTTGGCGGAGACATATATTTGACCGGCGGATCCCATGGATGCATAAACATCCCGCCTGATCAGGCAGCACTGCTCTTCTCCCTGACCGACGTCGGCACCACCATCGTGGTCCACTGAGAGAGAAAGCCCCCTGTTTGGAGGGGTTGGTAAGACATATAAATAGCGGGTTTGCATTTACGCAGATGTCGCGAAGCGTTCCGAATACACTTCGTGCAGCCGTTAATAATCGAAGCCTAAGCTGAGATTATTATTACGGATGCCAGAAGGGATGAGGTAGAGCGAGCCGACACAAGTAAATGTAAGCCCGCTATTTGTATGTCGTATTGGATGAGGTAGAGCGAGTCAGCGCAAGAAAAACAACTCCGATGCCTTCTTGGCGTATAACTTGCGGGAAAGCCCGCTGTTTGTATGTCGTAAAACTCGAGCCAAACTCCGCATTTTTGATGTCGCATGATCAGGGGAAGTAGTGTATAATAAGTTAGTTAAAAACTAACGATAAGGGGGAGGAAACATTTTGGACAACGAATACGCAATCGAAATGCGAAATATCACAAAAAAGTTTCCCGGCATAATAGCCAATGACAACATCACCCTGCAGCTAAAAAAAGGCGAGATACATGCGCTGCTGGGCGAAAACGGAGCAGGAAAATCCACGCTCATGAGCGTCCTGTTCGGATTGTACCAGCCGGAAGAGGGGAGCATCTATAAGTACGGAAAAGAAGTGAAGATAAACGACCCGAACGATGCCAACGACCTTGGGATCGGCATGGTGCATCAGCACTTCAAGCTGGTTCAGTGCTTCACAGTGCTGGATAATATCATCCTGGGAGTGGAGACCACGAAAAACGGGATCCTCCAGAAGGCGGAAGCCAGAAAGAAAGTGCAGGAACTCTCGGATAAGTACGGACTGAAGGTGGACACCGAGGCGAAGATCGAAGATATCACAGTGGGAATGCAGCAGAGGACAGAGATCTTAAAGATGCTCTACCGCGATAACGAGATACTGATCTTCGACGAGCCTACGGCAGTGCTGACACCCGGAGAGATAGACGAGCTCATGGCCATCATGAAAGGCCTGGCAAAAGAAGGAAAATCCATCCTCTTCATATCCCATAAATTAAACGAGATCATGGAAGTGGCAGACCGCTGCACGGTGCTGCGCCGCGGAAAATATATCGGTACCGTGGAGGTGAAAAACACCACCAAGGAAGAGCTGTCAAAGATGATGGTGGGCAGAGATGTGGAATTTGAGGTGACAAAGACCGAGGCGAAGCCCGGCGACGTGGTGCTGTCCGTGGAAGGTATGACAGTGGCATCCTCACTCCATCATAATAATGCCGTAAAGAACGTAAGCTTCAAGGTGCGGCACGGCGAGATCGTGTGCATCGCCGGAATAGACGGAAACGGCCAGACAGAGCTGGTATACGGACTCTCCGGACTGGAGCCGCTGGTATCAGGAAAGATCACATTGTCCGGAAAGGACATCACAAACGCATCCATAAGGGAAAGATCGAAATCCGGAATGAGCCACATACCGGAAGACAGACATAAACACGGACTGGTGCTTGACTATCCGCTGAGCTATAACATGGTGCTCCAGAGATATTTCGAAGACCAGTTTTCCACAAAGGCAGGATTCTTAAAGAAGGGCGCCATAAATGAGTATTCCGACAGACTGATAGAGGAATACGACGTGAGATCCGGGCAGGGATCGGCCACCAAGGCAAGGAGCATGTCCGGCGGAAATCAGCAGAAAGCCATCATAGCAAGGGAACTGGATAAGAACCCGGATCTGCTGCTTGCAGTGCAGCCCACCAGAGGACTGGATGTGGGCGCCATAGAGTTTGTCCATAAGCAGCTGGTGGCACAAAGAGATAAGGGACACGCAGTGCTTCTGGTATCACTGGAACTGGAAGAAGTGCTGTCGGTGTCAGACAGAATACTGGTAATGTACGAGGGAGAGATCGTGGGAGAATTTGATCCGAAGACCACCTCCAGAGAAGAGCTGGGACTCTATATGTCCGGCGCTAAGAGGATGGAGGTGAAAGTATGAAAAAGAAACAGCTTGGCATATTAGCTATACCGGAGGTGCAGACCATAGTCTCATCGCTGCTCTGCATCCTGGTGGGACTCGTCATAGGATACATAGTGCTACTCATCATAAATCCGGCAGGAGCTACAGAGGCCATCATCACGGTGCTGAAGAATTATTTCAACTACCCATCGGGTCCGGCCATCATGAAATATCTGGGAAATACCCTGGTAAAGACAGCGCCCCTTCTCATGTGCGCGTTATCCATACAGTTTTGCTACAAGACAGGACTCTTTAATATCGGAGCTGCAGGACAGTATGTGGCAGGAGCCGGAGCATCGCTCTTTCTGGCATTGCAGCTGGGGATGCCCTGGTATGTATGCCTTATCGCATCAGGCCTGGCAGGAGCCGCTCTCGCGTTTATCGTAGGCGTTCTGAAGGCATATGCCAATGTGAATGAGGTCATATCCGGTATCATGCTGAACTGGATAGGACTGTACACAGTAAACATGCTGCTTACAGGAGTGAAGGAGACGGCCAGCCCTTATACAGTCACCATAGCATCCACAAATCCCACGGCACTGCTTCCCAATATGGGACTGGATAAGCTCTTTACGAACAATAAGTACGTGACCATAGCTATCCCCCTTGCCATCATCACAGCCATAGTGATATGGGTGATCCTGAATAAGACGGTGTTCGGATATGAGCTTCAGGCTACGGGATTTAATAAAGATGCTGCCAAGTACAGCGGAATGAAAGAAAAGAAAAACATCATACTGACACTGGTCATCGGCGGAGCGCTGGCAGGATTCGGAGCAGGATTCTTATATCTCACAGGATACGAGCAGTGGTCCGTGACCCAGAGCGCCGTACCGGACATGGGATTTAACGGAATAGCAGCCACCTTCCTGGGCGGCCTGCATCCCATCGGAACCATTTTTGCATCATACTTTATACAGCATATCACCAGCGGTGGAGCATATCTGGATAAGAACATATATCCCTCACAGATATCGGATCTTATCAGCGCCATCATCATCTATCTCTGTGGCTTTGTGCTGTTCTTCAAGCTGTTCCTGAATAAGCGGATCAGACAGAGAGTAGAAAATGCCAATGCAGCAAAGGAAGGGGGTGAGAAGAAATGAGTCTGTTAATACAATACACCCTCATTTTCGCATCAGTCCTTATGCTGGTGGCCCTGGGCGGATGTTTCTCCGAACATTCCGGCGTGATAAACCTGGGATTGGAAGGTATCATGGTGATCGGAGCCCTGGGAGGCGCACTTGCCATGAAGTATCTGGGAGCAGCACCGGCGGCCATAGTCATAATCGTGGTGGTGCTTGTGTCCATGGCATTTGGAATGCTGTATTCCTGCCTGCTGGGGGTGGCCAGCATAAATTTCAAGGCGGATCAGACCTTGATAGGAACAGCCATGAATATGCTCTCTGTGGCACTTGCCACCATTATAGTGAAGTCCATAAACCTGTCAGAGGATCCGGACAATGTGTCCTCCATCGTGGATTATGGTTCATCAAAGAAGTCACTTATCATGACATTCGGCACATTCCAGCTCAGCTGGTTTACGGTGATAGCAGTGGTGCTTCTTATAGCATCATATGTGCTCATGTATAAGACCAGATTCGGACTTCGCCTCATGGCCTGCGGAGAACATCCCCAGGCAGCAGACAGCGTGGGAATAAATGTAAATAAGATGAGATGGGCAGGCGTGCTGATCTCCGGACTCCTGGGAGGAATAGGAGGGATCACATATATCACAGCCGGCGTGTCTGCATGGAAGTTTGAGACAGGTGTGGCAGGCTTCGGATTCCTGGCACTGGCCGTTATGATATTCGGACAGTGGAAGCCGCTAAATATCGGACTTGCAGCCCTTCTGTTCGGATTTTTCAGGGCACTTTCCAATGTGTACTCGGGCTTCGATTTCCTGGCGGCACTGAATATACCCGGAACGGTATATAACATGATGCCCTATATCATCTCCCTGGTGGTGCTGGCACTTACCTCAAAGAACAGCCGCGCACCGAAGGCAGAGGGTATACCTTACGATAAAGGAACCAGATAGATATGAAAGAAAACCGGTTTTTGATGGATCTCTTTGATGCTATAGCGACAACGGCAAAGGACAGCTATGTCTTTTTCTGTGATATAGCTACGGACGAATCCCGCTGGAGTAAGGCTGCGGTGGATTATTTCGGCCTGCCCGGAGAGTTTATGTATAAAGCCGGAACCATCTGGGAAGAACATATACATCCCGAGGACAGAGCGAAATACCGCCAGAGCATAGATGAAATATTTGCAGGGAAGGCACTAAAGCACGACATGGAATACCGCGCCAGAGCAAAGGACGGCAGCTATGTCATGTGTACATGCAGGGGAGCCGTGGTGAAAAATGATGACGGCAGCCCCATGTTCTTTGCGGGGACCATCAGAAACCACGGAGTGCTGGACAGCTTCGATCCGGTCACAAACCTGAATAATCTGTACTCCTTTTTCAGCGATATAAAGGCCATATGTAAAGAAAAGAAAAAGTCCACGGTGCTGGTCATTGGACTGTCACAGTTTTCAGGGATCAATGACATTTATGGATACACCTTCGGAAACGACGTGTTAAAAGAGCTGGCATTCCAGATGCTGATAACCCTGGGACCATTCGGAAAGGTCTATAGGCTGGAGGGCACGAAATTCGGCTTTGTCACAGATGAACTGACGGATGAACAGCTGGAAGAGAAGTATAAGGCCCTGCAGGAGCATGCCAAGAGCGAGACCTATGTCCACGGCAGAAGAGTGAACCTGGTGGTAAACGGAGGCGTGGTGGAGATCGAAGACTTTAATGTGAGCAGTCACACTATATACGCCTGCGTGAGATCAGCCTTTGAGACCTCCAGAAACCAGAGACACGGAGAACTGGTATATTTCGAGAATGTCATATCAGACAGTAATAAGATGAAGCTCCAGAAGGTGAACACCATCCGGGAGTCCATCATAAATGACTGCAGGGGATTCTATCTGTGCTATCAGCCCTTTGTGAATAAGGACACAGAGGAGCTGGAAGGCGTGGAGGCGCTGGTGCGATGGAAGGGAGAGCCCTACGGATCCATCGAGCCGAACGACTTCATCCCGGTGCTGGAAAACGATAATGCATTCTTTGAGCTCGGGAACTGGATCCTCCACACAGCGCTTATGGAAGCAAGACCGATCCTGGAAAAGAAGCCGGATTTTATATTAAACGTGAACCTGTCCTACGGGCAGATAGAGAGGTCAAAGTTTAGGACAAAGGTGATCCAGATCCTGAACGATACGGGCTTTCCACCGGAGAATCTTTGTCTGGAAATCACAGAACGCTGCCGATTCCTGGACATGGATCTCCTTGCCAGCACGGTGAAGTTCCTACGATCATACGGTATAAGGATCGCCCTTGACGATTTCGGTACAGGATTTTCATCCATGAACCTGCTACGCGAATTTCCTATAGATGTGGCAAAGATCGACCGCAGTTTCGTGACGAATATAGACGAAAACCCGGTGGATCAGGTCATTGTGAAGACACTCACCATGGGGGCCGCAGAAATGAACATAAAGGTCACGGTGGAGGGCATTGAGACCAGGAGCATGCGAGACTGCATGCGGCAGTATAAAGTACACTCATTCCAGGGATTCTATTATTCCAGCCCGCATCCCATGGATGAGATAGTGGAGATGTACGGACTTAAGTAGGATCAAGTACCGGCATATGGCTTCGGGCGGGGTGATGCGATATTTGGTTCAGATAGTAAGGCACATGAAGCTTTGGCTTGTATTTTTCAAAGCATTTGTACCGAACGGAGCGGAATACACTTCGCGCAGCCGTTAAGAATCGAAGCCTTTGCTGAGATTCTTATTACGGATGCTAGAAGGGATGAAGTGAAGCGAGTGTACGCGTGAAAAATATAAGCCGAAGATTTATGGGCCGTATATAACAGGAGGGTAAAGCATGTACAGTAACGAGTATAAAAGATGGCTGAGTAAGGATTTGGAAGACCCGGATTTAATGCCGGAGTTATTAAGGATCGAGGGCAATGACGACGAGATCAAGGAGCGCTTCGCCGTAAGCTTGAAGTTTGGAACCGCCGGCCTTCGAGGCACTCTGGGGGCAGGAACAAACCGGATGAATATCCACGTGGTACGGCAGGCCACACAGGGCCTTGCAAACTGGGTGAAGACCCAAGGCGGCAACCAGACCGTGGCTATAAGCTATGACAGCCGAATAAAGAGCGATGTGTTCTCAAAGGAGGCAGCGGGAGTCCTGGCAGCAAACGGTATAAACGTGCGGATCTATGATGCGCTGATGCCCGTGCCGGCATTGTCCTTTGCCACCAGATATTATAAGTGTAATGCGGGAATCATGGTGACAGCATCCCATAACCCGGCAAAGTATAACGGATATAAAGCCTATGGACCGGACGGATGCCAGATGACAGACGATGCGGCAGCCATAGTATATGACGAGATACAAAAGACAGATATCTTTGACGGAGTGAAGCATATAAGCTTCGCGGAAGGCGTGGAAAAGGGCCTGATCCGCTTCGTGGGAGATGACTGTAAGGAAGCATTCTATAAGGCTATAGAGGATAGACAGGTGCACCCGGGACTCTGCAAGACCGCAGGTCTGAAGCTGGTATATACACCCCTTAACGGAGCAGGACTGGTGCCGGTGACAAAGGTGCTTAACGATATAGGCATCAGCGATATCACCATCGTGCCGGAGCAGGAATATCCATCAGGATATTTCACCACATGCCCCTACCCGAACCCGGAGATCCTGGAGGCACTGCAGAAGGGCGTGGACCTTTGCAAAGAGCAGGGAGCTGACCTTATGCTGGCCACAGATCCTGATGCAGACAGAGTGGGCATCGCCATGAAGTGCCCCGACGGGTCATACGAGCTGGTGTCCGGAAACGAAATGGGCGTGCTGCTCCTTGACTATATCGCAGCAGGACTGAAGGAAACCGGAAAGATGCCGGCAAATCCCGTGGCAGTGAAATCCATAGTGTCCACACCCCTGGCAGATGCGGTGGCAGAGCATTACGGAGTGGAGCTTCGGTCTGTACTCACAGGATTCAAATGGATAGGAGACCAGATCCTGCATCTGGAGGAGAAGGGCGAAGAAGAAAGATTCATCTTCGGATTCGAAGAGTCCTACGGATATCTGGCAGGATCCTATGTACGAGATAAAGATGCGGTGATAGGATCCATGCTGATCTGTGAAATGGCGGCATATTATAAATCAAAAGGCTCATCCATAAAGCAGAGACTGGAAGAGATATATAAGGAATACGGCAGATACCTGAACCTGGTGGACAGCTTTGAATTCCCGGGACTCACAGGAATGGATAAAATGGCCGGCATCATGAGCGACCTTAGAAATAATCCGCCGAAGGACATAGCAGGTATAGACGTGCAGAAGGTGACGGATTATGAGAAGCCTGAAGAGACAGGACTACCCAAGGCAAATGTGCTGATCTACGGACTATCCGACGGAAGCACAGTGGTGGTGCGTCCCTCCGGCACAGAGCCGAAGATCAAGACATATTTCACCACAAAAGGAAAGGATTTAGCAGAAGCCAAAGCGAAGAAAGACACTCTGGCAGCAGCACTGAAACCCATCTTAGAATAATATATGGAGAAAAGAGATCTAAAGGAAAAGATCCTGGAGTGGCTGGGCATACGCACAGACCCGGAGCTCCGGGAATATATGGACCACACGAATATGCGGGCAGGCCTGTATGTGGGAATCATGGTGGCATTGTCAGAACTTGCGGTGGCAATATCAGCCATACCCTACAGCATCAGATACGTATCTGAGTTTAACAGGACCCAGTGGCTGATCACACACCTCACGGCATATATCGGATTCATGCTTATCAGTACATACCTGGCAGTATACAGTTATCTGTACCTGAAAGGAAAAAGCAGGAATCACGTTGCGTCCGTGACAGCAGTGACTATGTTCGGCATGGCTACTGTGCTTTTTGGCGCCTTCATCACATACGGCAGCTTCGAAAAACACGGTCACATCTTTTTCTTCGTTGCAGCGGTGTTTTCCATAGCGGGACTATTCGTATATAACCCGATCTTCACGATCGTTTTTATCATCGGGTCCTTTGTGGGCTTCGAAATGTTTCTGGAGAGGATGGTGGCTCCGTTTCCCGCCGGGGTGAGGGTCAATTATTATTCCTCATTGTTTGCTCTTCTTGTCCTTGGCATATCGCACTATAATGAACGGCGCTTTTCCTCGAAGAATCAGTTATCCGTCCGAAGGATGTCTCTCTATGACTCCCTGACAGGCGTAAAGAACCTCAGGTCCTTCGAATTTGACGCGGAAAAGAGCGTGAACAAACTCACCTATATGCTGGTGTGTGATGTGGACGACTTCAAGTATTTTAATGACCAGTTCGGCCATCATGCCGGGGACCATGTACTGAAAGAGATAGTGGAGATGGCACAGGAGGGTGGACCGAAAAAAGAGGTCTACCGCATGAACGGTGATGAGATCACCATAGTGTCCTATGAGACGAATCTCCCGGATATAACGGCCTGGGCCAATGACTGGATGAAACGGGTCAGAAAGATAGAGTGGAACGGATATGCACTGTATCTGAACCTGAGCATAGGCATCGTCTACGGTGTGCCGGAAAGCGAAGCAGAGGTTCTCACCATGCGCACCTATGCGGACAGGAAGATGTATGAGGCAAAGAGGGAAGGCGGTGCCAGGATAGCGTCGGATTCCCTGGAAAATGCCCTGATAGAGGCTGAACGGGGAGAGAATCTGAACAAGGTATATAAAGCCACGGATGCCGATCCTCTCACGGGACTTCCCAGCATACATCTATTCAGAGAACGGGCGAAGCAGCAGATGGTCCAGATGGACAAGGATGATGAGCCCTATGTGCTGGTATGGTTTGATATAGTAAACTTCAAGTCATATAACGAAAAGTACGGCTTCCAGGGAGGAGACCAGCTGCTTAAGACCATAGGCATAGTGATCCAGGATTCCTTTAAGGAAGCACTGGTATCCAGGTTCTCGGATGATCACTTTGTGGTGCTTTGCAGCACGGATGACCTGATCGAGAATATAGAAACAGTGCGGCACAGTGTACACTCGTTACAGCAGGATACCCATCTGGAGACCAAGGCCGGCATATATCAGCCGGAAAAGGACGAGACCAATGTGAGCATAGCCTGCGACAGGGCAAAGCTGGTCTGCGATAATATCAAGAATAACTATGAGCAGCACTATAAATACTATGATGAGAATATCTACAGGGAGCTGAAGAAAAAGCATTACATAATAGATACCATTGATGAAGCCGTGAGAAACGGATATATCGAAGTGTATTATCAGCCGGTGGTCCGCTCCATGTCGGGAGAACTTTGCGGAGTGGAGGCTTTGGCCCGCTGGAACGATCCGGAGATAGGATATCTGGAACCAAAGGACTTCATAGAGTCACTGGAGCAAAACAGGCTCATATATAAGCTGGATCTTCATGTGGTGAAATGCATATGCAGGGATTTAAAGACCTTAAGGGATGCGGGCTGTGATACAGTGCCTGTTTCACTGAACCTGTCCAGACTGGATTTCGAGCTTTGCGATGTGGTGGGAGCCATAGAAGAAGCCATGGATGAATACGGCATACCGAAAGATATGCTCCACGTGGAGATCACAGAGTCCGCCCTCATAGATAATACGGACTTCCTAAAGCAGGAAGTGGATCGCATCAGAGATAACGGTCTGGAAGTGTGGATGGACGATTTCGGTTCAGGCTATTCGTCTCTTAACACGCTTCAGGATTATAACTTCGATGTCATAAAGATAGACATGATCTTCTTAAAGAATTACAGCACATCATTAAGCGCCAGAGAGATACTGGCATCTGTTGTGAACATGTGTAAGCGGATCGGTATCCGGACCCTGGCAGAAGGGGTGGAGACCGAAGAACAGATGGAATTCCTTAAGAATATCGGATGCGAGAAGCTCCAGGGCTTCCTTTTTGACAGGCCCATCCGCTTAAACGACCTGCGGGAGAAGCTGGAGAAGAATGAGCTTGTGATGGAAAACCGGAAGAACAGGGACTACTACGACACCATAGGCAGGGTGAATGTACTGTCCCAGACTCCTATGGAATACTTCGATGCGAAGCTTCGCGGCGCCGCCACAGAGCTCTATTCCGGAATACCTCTTGCTATAGCGGAATGCTATCAAAAGAACGAATTTCGCTATCTGATGGCAAACGATAAATACTATGAACTCATGAGTGCTTTGGGCAGGGAAAGACTGGAGGATTCCTCCATGTATATTAATAGCCTGAGCCGGGACGTGAAGGACAGATTTATAGAAAGTGTGGCGGAATCCAAGCGCCGGGCAAAGGCCATCCCCTGCACATTTAATATAGACGGAAGGGAATATTTGGTATACGTGAGATTCATCGCTTCCCTGGGTGAAAGGGACGCGATCATCCTCCTCATGTCGGAGGGATCTCTCGGCCAAATGGCAGTATTTTGATATGAACCGCAGAATAACGAAGATGCGGCTTAAAGATGCACTTATTATCTTTATAGGAAGCACTCTTATAGCACTGGCAGTACAATATGTTTTTGACCCGGCAGGGCTGGTCACCGGAGGAGTGTCCGGCGGAGCCATTGTGATAAAGGCCGTGTCAGGTCACCTGTACCCGGGAGGCGTGCCTCTCTGGGTCAGTAACGTGCTGCTGAATGTGCCTGTTTTTTTGTTTGCCATTAAGACCGAAGGCTTCAGAAGCGTGATAAAGTCCGGGCTTTCCTGGATAATCGTATCTCTGGAACTCATGGTGATGCCGGAATACGACCTGCTCCCGGATAACCTGCTTCTGGTGTCCATATACGGAGGACTGCTTTTCGGCGTGGGCACGGGTATGCTTCTCCTTGCCAGATGCACTTCCGGCGGCACGGACATGCTGGGAAAATCCCTCCAGAGTTTTGTGCCCCATATTTCCATGGGGCGTCTCATCCAGATCCTGGACGGAGCTGTGGTGGTGATAGGTGCGCTGGTTTTCAATATCGAGCATACGCTCTTTGCCATAATCTCTGTATACATCACCGGCCGTGTGACTGATAAGATTCTGGACCGAGGTAAACGGGCAAAGATCGCCCTTATCATCTCCGATGCTCATCAGGAGATCTGCGATGACATTCTGGCCACCATGGACCGGGGCGTCACCATGGTAGACGGCAAAGGAATGTATTCCGGTATGCCGAAAAAAGTGATAGTATGTGTGTGCTCGAACCGGGACATCCCGGACCTTAAAGATATAGTGCAGATCCACGATAAAAAGGCGTTCTTCGTCATCGGCTCCATTTCCGAAGCCTTGGGCGAAGGATTTGTGGAGAAGTGGGGATAGACCTTTGTCCCCGGGGGGCCAAGGCACCTCGTTCCGGTGGGCCGGGCCCGACGGATGCTTACTTCGCTCTAGCCTTTTTCTAAGCTCGCAGCACTTTCGCTAAGGGCATTGCCCCTTCTGCGGAACTCGCACGAAATAAGGCATAATATTATAGAACACCGAGCTCAAACAGTCCTCGAAGGGGCACCGCGAAAGCACTGCTCGCTAAGAATCGGCTAACGCTGCATAAGCACCCGCCGGGCCCGGCCCC
Organism: Lachnospiraceae bacterium; assembly: GCA_024688505.1. Classification (GTDB taxonomy): domain Bacteria; phylum Bacillota; class Clostridia; order Lachnospirales; family Lachnospiraceae; genus FD2005. The sequence goes on along the minus strand of JAILDZ010000039.1, from coordinate 345 downwards.
AGGCACGAGGCGCCCTCCAACGGTGCAAAAAGCCCGCCAACAGTATAAAAAGCTCGCCCAAGGGACCAAGAAATATAGGACTTACGAAAGGAAGACTGGAAAATGGAAATGACAATGGAATTCAGGAGGAAACTGCCCACACCGAAGGAGATAAAGGAAGAATATCCTGTATCCGAGAAAGTGGCAAAGATCAAGGAAGAGCGCGACAAGATCATGCAGGACATCTTCGAGGGCAGGGATGAAAGGCTGCTCCTCATTATCGGCCCCTGCTCGGCAGATAACGAAGAGGCAGTGGTGGACTACATGCACCGCCTGAGAAAAGTGCAGGACGAGATCATAGAAAAG
>JAILDZ010000024.1 GCA_024688505.1 Lachnospiraceae bacterium | reverse complement strand
GATAGCCGCTGTCATCGTGGATGAGTTTAAGGATAAGCCGGAACGCCACGTGAGAGTTTCTTACGGAACCATAGTAAATGAAATAAAAGAAGTGTCCAGATCATATAAGGAAGCTGCCATGGCGCTTGATGTAGGCAGGATATTCTTCCAGGACAGAGATGTGATAGCATACTCTGTGCTCGGCATAGGAAGGCTCATATATCAGCTTCCCATACCTCTTTGCAAAATGTTCATAGAAGAGATCTTCGAAGGAAAATCTCCGAAAGAATTCGATGAGGAAACCCTCACCACCATCAACAAATTCTTTGAGAACAGTCTGAATGTGTCCGAAACATCCAGGCAGTTATATATTCACAGGAACACCCTGGTGTACAGATTGGATAAGCTGCAGAAAAGCACCGGTCTGGATCTTCGTGTGTTCGAAGATGCCATCACCTTTAAGATCGCACTTATGGTGGTGGAATACATGAGTTATATGGACGAACAGTTATTTTAAGGAGAGACGTCTTAATGATACGACTTGAGAATATCAGCAAATCATACCAAAAAGGAGTGCCGGCGCTTAACGATGTGAACATCCACATCAATCCCGGTGAATTCGTATTTATAGTGGGAGACAGTGGATCCGGAAAATCCACTTTGATAAAGCTCCTTCTGGCAGAACTGGAGCCTTCCAAAGGGAAAATAGTCATAAACGGGAAAGATCTGAAGGGGATCAAGCACAGGGCTATACCGAAGTTCAGAAGAAACATCGGATGCGTGTTCCAGGACTTCCGCCTTCTTCCCGACAGAAACGTATATGAAAATGTGGCATTTGCCATGAGAGTCATAGAGGCACCGAAAAAAGAGATCAAAAGAAAGGTGCCCATCATGCTTTCCATGGTGGGACTGGCAGCAAAATACCGCTCCCTTCCCAGGCAGCTTTCAGGTGGAGAGCAGCAGAGAGTGGCCATAGCAAGAGCACTTGTGAATGAGCCGAAGATCCTTCTTGCAGACGAGCCCACCGGAAATCTGGATAATAAAAACGCATGGGAGATCATGAAGCTTCTGGATGAGATAAATGAGAGAGGCACCACAGTGGTGGTGGTCACTCATAATATGGAAATCGTTAATGCCATGAATAAGAGAGTCATCACTATCAAAAAGGGTGTAGTGGTGAGTGACGAGGACAGAGGAGAAGACGATGAAATTTAGTACATTACTATATAACTTTGTGCAGGGATTTAAAAACATATGGAGAAACAAGATGTTTTCCCTGGCGTCCATAGCTACCATGACAGCATGTATATTCTTGTTCGGACTATTCTATTCTCTCGGAACGAACTTCGAGAAAGTGGTGAAAGACGTAGAGGAAAGCGTGTCTGTGACGGTGTTCTTTAACGAAGGGATCTCAGACGTGGAGGTTCAGCGTATCGGAGAAGCCATCTCCCAGAGACGTGAGATAGCAAAGTATGAATATGTGTCTGCAGACCAGGCGTGGGAGTCCTTTAAGGATGTATATTTCGACGGAGACGAGAATGCTGCTGCAAGCTTTGCTGGAGACAATCCTCTGGCAAACTCAGCAAACTACCAGATATATCTTTCCGATGTGGAAGGGCAGGACGACCTGGTGACTTTTCTCCAGAGCCTGGACGGAGTGAGAGAAGTACGTTACTCCCAGGTGGCGGCAAAGACCCTGACGGACTTTAACAGACTCATGAAATATATCTTTGTCAGCATAGTGGCCATCCTCATCGCTGTGGCCGTATTCCTTATAAGCAATACCATCACTGTGGGTATCTCGGTACGAAAGGAAGAGATAGCCATCATGAAACTTATCGGTGCAAAGGACAGTTTCGTCCGTTCCCCCTTCGTGGTGGAAGGTGTGGCCATAGGATTAATAGGCTCAGTGATACCTCTTTTGATATTATGGGTGCTTTATAACAGGATCATTACCTATGTGGCAGACAAGTTTAAATTCCTAAGCGGAATGATGGACTTCGTGCCTGCATCCACCGTGTTTAAGACCCTGGTGCCGGTGGCACTGCTTCTCGGTGTGGGCATCGGATACATTGGCAGCCGTTTCACATTAAGGAAACATTTACAGGTATAGAAATGGAAGAAAGAAGTAATGAAGGTTTCCTGAGGGGTCTTCTGATAGGGATTTTCACCACGGCAGGGCTTTTTGCCATTATCATAGTGGTACTGGCCCTGACATTTTTCGGTAGAAAAACTGTGGGCGCTGTGGTGGAAGAGACCGCCGGAAAAGATGATGAGCTTCTGGATGAAGACACCGTGGAAAAGTTAGATGTGCTCTCGGCACTTCTGGATAAATATTATTATGATGACATCTCCACGGAAGATAAGCAAACAGCCCTGTTTAAGGGTGTGATGGAAAGCGCCGGCGATCCCTACACCGTGTATTATACGGCAGAAGAATATGAGGAATTTCAGGTGTCCACCCTGGGTAACTATGCGGGAATAGGTGCTATACTCACCCAGGATGCCAATACAAAGCAGGTGTCCATCATCCGCGTATACGAGAATTCCCCTGCGGAAAAATGCGGACTCAAGGCGGAAGATATCATTATAGCGGCCGATGAATATGTGGGAACCGATATGACACTGGATAATTTCGTCCAGCATATCAGGGGGCCGGAAGGCACCACAGTGGCTATCAGATATGAGAGAAACGGTGAAGAAAAAACAGTGGATGTGGTGCGTGAGAGCATCACAGTGCCGTCTGTCTCATATTCCATGCTGGAGGATGATATAGGATATATCATCATAAACGAATTCAGCAAGGGAACCGCAGATGAGTTTATAAACGCACTTCAGGATCTTAAAAAACAGGGAATGAAGGGTGTCATATATGACCTTCGTACAAACGGAGGAGGCCTGGTGGATTCTGCCACAGACATGCTGGATTATATCCTGCCGGAAGGCATTACTGTCTATATGCTTAATAAAGCAGGAGACAGAACAGATTACACATCGGACGGAAACGCATTTACGATCCCCACGGTGGTACTGGTTAGTGAAGAGACTGCCAGCGCTGCAGAGATCTTCACCGGAGCCATAAAGGACTTTAAAGCCGGCACCGTGATCGGTACCCAGACATTCGGCAAGGGAATCGTGCAGACCACTCTGCCCCTTACGGACGGAAGCGCTGTGAAGATCACTACAGAGACATATTACACTCCAAACGGTACATGCATACACGGAGTAGGTATAGAACCGGATATCGAGCTGGAATTTGAGTATCTGGGAGAAGATGAAGATGACTATGAATTCATGCTGGATAACCAGATAGCGGCCGGCGTGGAAGAATTAAAGAAACAGATAGGAGAATAAGATGGTAGAGCTGGATAATCTGAAGATGAAATTATCCGCATACGAAGGTCCCATGAAGGAACTGGAAAGTTCACTGGACCTGGAGAATAAGCAGAATCGTGCTATAGAGCTGGAAAGGGAAATGGAGGCTCCGGATTTTTGGAACGATGCTGAGGCTTCCTCAAAAAAGACGAAGGAACTAAAGAGCCTGAAGGATGATATAGCAGTCTTAAAGGAACTGAAGCAGACATATGAGGACATAGAAGCCTTTATAGAACTCGGTAACGAGGAAGAGGATCAGGATATAGCAAATGAGGCTATAGAGACCTTTGAAACTTTCGAAAAGACTTTTGACAATATCAGGATGAAGACTCTGCTTTCCGGCGAACATGACGCTTGTAATGCAGTGGTGACGCTCCATTCGGGAGCTGGCGGTACTGAGGCCTGCGACTGGACAGCCATGCTTTATCGCATGTATAAGAGATGGGCCGAATCCAGGGGATTTACAGTGGAAGAGCTGGACTTCCTGGAAGGAGACGAGGCAGGGATCAAGTCCGTTACATTCCAGGTGGACGGAGAGAATGCTTACGGCTATTTAAAGAG
>JAILDZ010000184.1 GCA_024688505.1 Lachnospiraceae bacterium | reverse complement strand
TGAAGAGATCTCCGTGGGTGTTATGGCAATAGTGATTTCATTATCTGTGTCATCCTCGCAAAGAGGAACCACATGAACTGTCAGGCCGATATCGGTGCCGGAAAGCTTGGCTGCTTCCTGATCGTAGGAAAAGATCTCTTCTGGTCCTTCCTCCCCATTGGAATAAACATCAAAATTCATGCCTCTGCTGTAGAAGCAAAGAGCAACATCCCCGTCGAATTCTGCTTTCTCCGGGATCTTGTAGTGGAGCACAGTCTCCTTGTTCAGGTCATTCTCGGAGAATACATATTTTTCTATATTAAACTCATTCCCCTCATCGTCATACCATCCGTCGGCACATTCATAGAACCTGCCCTCGGTGTATTTGATCTGATTCCCTGCTGTATAAGCGGCCCTTCCCAGAACTGCGACAAGCCAAAGTGCGATGGCAAAACCAAATAGTATATGCAGTATCAGGATCCTTTTGCTAATTTCTTTCATATACCGCGTGCTCCAACACTAATGCTGTACTCTAACCTACACCTATATTCTGCTCTGCGTTTCGTACCATATCAAAAAGTATGTCTGAATCACTGTAGACATATCCGAAAGATGCCATATTATCGTTTTGTTCCATGGCTTCTCCGAAGGAACCGGTCTTCCTTTGAAGGGTGTCCTCGCTGATACCATACAGTATGGCCACAAAGACGTTTTCAAAGGTCCTGTATATTTCCGCACCGGGAAAACTGTCTTTCAGTATCTCATAAAACTCCAGGACTTTCTTATCCACTGCTGCCGGGCCGTTCTTTTCCCTTATGTCATTAAGGTGATTAACGTTACAGTACACGACTCCGTTTGCCCGTCCCCGCTCCTCTGCCTTTACTGCTTCATCATAGGCTCTGCGGTTCTTTAGTCCTGTCACCGGATCTGTATGATCATCTTCCTCGTAGATTTCTTTTCGTATGGTATCTTCCGCCACCGCATGCTCTTGAACTATCACGTATATTACCATGAAAGCCACAGCTATCAGAGGATAGGTAAAATCCACATCCGGGTTGATGAGAGTGAGCCAGGAATCCACAATGGGGAAGGATAGAAATACTACAATAGCCAGAAACTGTTCGGTTCTCAGCGCTTTTCTGTAACAGATGATGGCATAATAAAGATAGAGAATTGCCAGGAATGCAAAAATGCTGGGATAATCTGCCCATTCACCTTCCATTACTTCGCCGTTTTCAGTATATATCAGCTTCCCGTTTATGGTACCCGCCACTATCATGATCATATCCGCAAGGGCAAATGCCAGGACAGGAAGTATGCCCCAGCGCGGCACCGAAGCCCGGGTCTCTATTACGGAAAACATATAGTTTGCAAACAATATAAGAAGGACGCCCACAATTATAAAGGAGATGAAATCTGCTACCAGCATGGGCATGGCACTCTCATCCGAATCCACTGTTATATAACATATGGCATCCGCCACCATACCGATAAATGCAGCGATTATACAGCATCCGAAATAAAATGTGCTCTTATCCCTGCCATGGAAACTGAAAATGGATCCACATAAAAGTATGAAAAGAAATACAGCGCTTATAATATCCGCATAAGTTATTATTGATCCCATTTTTCCTCCAACTTCACCGATGCGTCTATACCTTCTTCATCCAAAGCATCCTTAACGGAACTGATCCTTTTCTCCAAGGAAGCCTTACTTGTCCTATAAACAAACACATCTATTTCCTTCTCAGAGATCCTGAATATATCAGCCTCCTCGAATACTGTTTTTAAAACCCCGGAAAAGCTCCTGAGGATGTCCTCCTCCCCGGAGTTCAGGCCAAAATGCACTATACCCTTTGCCTTGCCATGCACATCGGATTTTATGACATCATCATAGGCCCGCAGATTCTTGGCTCGAGTCAGGGGGTCTATATAAGAGTTCTCTTCAAACAGCTTTTTCCTGATACTGTCCTCTGTCACGGCGCGCTCCTGGATGATCACATAAATCACCATGAATCCCACTGCCAGGATGGGGTAAGTGTAATCTATATCCAGATATATGGACAGTATAGTGTCTACAAAGGGGAAAAGCAGGAATGCGGCGATAACTGCAAATGTACTCTTTTCCAGAGCCTTTCTGTAGAAGAAAAGCACCCCGTACATATAGACCATACAAGCACACAGCACCAGGCTGAGACGATTTCCCCAGGGACCTTCGATAAAGTGTCCCTCTTCGATATATAAAAGTCTTCCGTTAAAGGAACCTTTCACACAGGCTATAATACAACAAACAGTGATAATAACTACAGGAAGTATCACCCACTTCGGCACAGCTACCTTTTTTCCCACCACGGACACGGTATACCATGCGAAGAACATCACGATGAGAACCCAGGTGATGTATGTGACCATGTTTATCACAACAAGGACCGTAGCATTTCTTACTATTCCCTCTATCACATAGCTTACGGCATCCAGAGCGGCACCTATAATGGTAGTGATAAGGCAACACCTGTAAAAAACCGATGTCTTATCCCCGGTGGTATTTCCGAATATGGAACCGCATAATATGATGATCATGAAAATGCAGCTTATTACCTCAAAGGTGATTATCATAGACTCAGAATTGATCATTTCTCTACTCCGTTCTTTCTCCGAAGAAAGCAGATTTGCCTTTAATTCCGGGCATAAGCTTTTTTATGAGTGCTGCAGAAGCTTTTCTGGCTCTGTGCACTTCTATCACAGTGTCCGGCGAATACTTCTTTTCAGCCTCTTTAATACTGTTTGCTATCATAAGTGCCAGATTCTTTACATTATCGGCACCACTGGCATATAAGAGCACCGGTATGACGATCCCAGAGGGGGTGGTCCTTATCAGGAAAAGACCGTTCACCTCATCATCCGTGATGGTACAGGATGATATAGCCGTGTCATACCAGCCCATAGTGAGGGAACTAAGGTCATCAAGAATACCGTTTTGCCCGTTAAACACACAGTTTTTAATGGCTGACCTGAACTGGGTCACGGAAAGGCTGTCCAAAGTATCGATATAGTCCGGCACCTTTTTCACTTTATTTACAAAGTCAAATTCCAGGGCATCTTTAAGAGTGAGTCTTACTATCTCACTTTCTTTTGATTCCTTTGAAAACCCGACCTTTTCGCAGGAGCCTGCCATTTCTTCATCTTCGAATTCGTAGAAGGACTTCGTAATGTCTTCGTCCTTTACACCTTCTTCCTGATATATCTCATGAAGATCGGCATGTCCCTCAGCAGTGTCGGATTTCACAAACAGAATCCTGCTCACCGTATCCTGGTCATCATCATCAAGCCCCTTTACTTCATAAATCAGGGCGCCGTTAATGTTTCCGGCATCGTCCCTGGTGCCGTATCCCCGGAAGAAATCCCTGTTCATATCATCGATAATGTCTTCGCCCAGGATTTCTGTGAATTCTTCTAAATTGTCTTCTGATATCTCAAATGCACCCATAAGATTCACCCAATCCGTCGTATGAACATATCATAAAAACCTTTACAGGTTTCCTTCTTCTTTTTAAACACAGTATCGATGGTGACAGACAGAGGTCTGCCGCTATTTTCGGAATTATACTTCTCCACTGCCGCTTCCACGTCTTCAGACATCATTTGCATGGCAGCCTTTTTGGATATTTCCGCTAACATGATGACGGTTTCTTCGTCAAAACGTACCACCTCGCACTTTTTCGGAAGAAGGGGAGAAAGGAGCTCGGAAAAAGCAGTCATGTCTTCCGGATCCTCCAGGCGGCAGATCATTCCGCTCTTTGGAGCAAAGCCCTCATCATCCACATCATTCCTTAAGTATCTGAGATAGTATCTGTTGAAAAAACCTGTCCGGCTGTCCATGAAACTCTGCTCATTTATGATGCCGGCATACACGTTAAACAGTGCCACTGCAAAGCCCAAGGCCGTGGTGGAATAGGCCGTCAGGTTAGTGATAAGGCCGCCCGCCAGCACAGGTATGATAAATGCCCATATCTCAAAGAACTTAAGATCTCTGCCCTTTCTTTTGTGGACAGAAATCTGTATAACGCATGAGAAAAAGTAGAAATAACGTATCAGATAATAGGGAATGGTAAACCATGTGGTGTGATACATCACGTGCTCGTCATAATAAAACAGGATCCCGGTAAATACGTTTATGATATCGATGGCCATAAGTATAAAGAGAGGGATCATGTTTTTGATCAGCTTTCTCTTTATGCTGTCTCTGCTGTGATACACTTTATAATTCACATAGACCAGCCAAAGGAAGATAATGAAATTCAAAACCAGTTCCAGAAGCGTCTGAAGCCCCAGCGCAATGGGGTAAGCCCCGGGGAATTCATGATATTTCCGGGCATATGTAGCGGCATCAACCACCGCCAGGAAGCAGTCCATTATAAGAAGCAGGCGAAATACCCCGCCCAGAAACGCGTCTTTGATGATGCCCCTGCTGCACAGGACATATACCCCCAAAGAAAGAATGGCAGCAGCGATATCGGCATAAAATGTCACATGGATCTCATCTATAAACATCACTGCACGCTTTCTTTCATACTAAGGTCCGCCACTTCATTCATAGTGCCGAGGTGTGTAAAGGCTATGGTAATGGCCGTGCCGAGGGCCGCCATGGAGACTTCTCCCGCCACAAAAGTGATCACTGTGCTGACAATGATAGGCATGGCATAAAGCCACATGGGGATCAATGTCTTTTTATCACTGGTCCTGTACTTTGCTATATAAAAAAAACCTGTGGCCAGATATGCCACGATCACCACATACATGGGAATAAACAGAAATTCCCGGTGATATCCTCCCATTTCATCCACGGAAAAAATGATCCCGGTGAACTGGTTCAGAAACACCAATCCAAAGGTCAGCACGCCCGGCAGGAAAGCCGGCCTCATACCTATCTTTTTAACGCGTCCTTTGTCCTTAAACCTGAAAGTGCAATAATCAAACCACGACATGGAAAGAACGGTGAATGCCAGGTAGAACACCGTCATGGATATGATCTGAAGATTGATAATGGTCTCCCCCGGTCTGTTCTCCGTGAGATAGCCCACAATATCGGAAAGTGCCATCACCACCATCAGTATTAACATACCAAAGAACAGGCTGTCTGATTCCAGCCTGCTCTTTCTCATTATCCTGGTCTGCCGGAGCATCCCATATGCCAGGATAATGGCACTGACATCCAGTATTATAGTGGCGTAGTTCAAATGCGTCAGTTCAAACATATTTTTTTTACTTTCTATACTTTGCTTTCCTGATCTCCTGATCAAGCTGATCGGAAATACCGGTTTTCATGATCAGCTCGGATGGAGCATTTTCATTGTATTCTTCTATGTCGCCCTGTTTCTTCTTTACTGCCTCTTCAAGCTTGGCAATCTTATCTGCATTTCTGCTTTTCTTCTTATATTCTGCCAACAGTTCACGCTTATCTTTAAGCATGCCATCATATTTCTCGGTTATATCTACATAATCATTGTACTGTTCGTCAGTTACAGTATCCAGATCAGCCAGTTTATTGTTAATCTCTTCATTATCCAGTCTGGTATATTGTTTTTCCTTACTGAGCCTTTTCTTTTTCAGATCGCTCTTGAACAGATCTCCCGAGAACAGGTCATTCAGAAACTGAGCATGTATCTCTCCTATACTCAGATTATCAAGCACATAGTTTTCTCTCACATCAGAGGTTAACTGGGTACCGGCGATCATGTTTCCCAATCCACTGAACACCTGATGGAATGTTCCGGTAATAGTCGTGAGTATTCTCATGGCAAGGGAACGCTTACCGTGTAACTCAGCAAGATCATCGCCATTAGATCTGGATCGATCATTGAACTTAACCGATATATCCTTGGCTTCTTTTTGTTTGGCTACTGTCTTTTCCAGCCTTTTTCGTATCGTCTTGGCATGGGCTTCCAGATCTTTTACCTGCTGGAATCGCTTATATTTTACACTTTTACTGCTCATAAAGAGGCTGAACTTCCAACGTGTATATCTGCTGGCATTTGTTTCCACCCGCTTGATCTGATCAAGTTCGTTTTGAGCCCCTATTTTACCGTCCTGAAAACTGTTTTTATATACATTCCAGGTTTCGATAACATTATCATAGTCCTTGTCCACGGTTCCTTCTATAGCCGCATACTTATCTACCACCTCGACAGTGGCCGGACCTGTAGGAGTATTTCCTCCGGGTGTAGAGATTTTTTCCTTTGATACAGGGAAGGATTCGCTGATCTTCTTTTCTGCCACTTCCTGCTTTGGCGCTTTTATCTCCTCAGTTTTCTCGGCATTCTTCTGAAGGTTGTCCAGAGACTGATTCTTTTGCTCTTCTTTAAATTGTTCATCTTCTTGAATAAAGCTTTGTTCTTCTATAAAACTCTCTTCCAGTTTTTCCTTCATAGTATCCTACCCCCTAAACTGTAATGCTATACTTCCAAAGCACTCTTTACCATGCTTTTATCAATATCTCCATCGTATGCGATAGTGGGGGAAAGTATGCCTTCCAGCAAATACTGCCCCTGCTGCACCGGGCATATTCCCTCCAGGAAATATGCCATATCCTCTGAGTTCAAGGGGATATAGAGCACGGTGTCTTCACTGCACTTAATTACCGCATCCTTTATGAAACACGAGATGAGTTTTTTCTCATCTTCTATGGAGTCTGACCCGGATTTCAAGTATTCCACGCGGACCATTCCCGAAGGAAGTCTGTGGGATAGTAACATTGCTTTGATCGTGGTTTCCGTTCCCATATAATAGCTGAGGTCCGGATCTATATAATCACTGTCCATTAATTGATTCGAAAGATATGCGGGGCGTCCGTTTCTTTTCAGAGCGTTCTTCACTCCGTTTGATCCCGTCCCGTCCTTAAGAGAGGCCAGTGTATTTACGCCTTTAGTATAGTCTTTTAGCTTTTGAATGTTTTTGATATCCTTTATCCGTATCATACAGTCCGGGTTTATGGTGTTTTCCATCTCAAACAGCCAGGAAGCCATAAAGTATCCCTTTACCTGATCCATATCATCACCCAGGGGACTGTTCATGGTGATATGCTCTATATTCTGCTCCTGCATAGCCGCCATGAGCTCTGCCAGTAGATGATTGGCTGTTCCCAGTTTCCTGAAATCTTCGTGGACATAGAGCCACAATATCCTTCCGATATTTCCATCCACGAATGGAGACTGTTCCACCTTATACACTATGGCGCCTGCTCCGAATGGTTCGCTGTTTTTTGAGCGAACTGCTCCCAGGGCCTGAAGCTTTCCCACTTTCACATCTTCCTGCAGATCCGATGTCAGGACTTTATTGAAAGACACTATATTGTCTTTCGTGATCCGTGTGACAAGGGGTTCCACAAAGCTTTCGTACTCTTTGCTGCATTTCCTCACCTCTTTCAGCCTGTCTCTGCCGTATGTGGTGAAGGGATTAAACAGCTTTGCCATATGTGACAGCACATTCAGTTTGATGGTATATGCTGTCTCTATCTCTGTCCGATCTTCGGGGTTCTTTTCGTATCTTGTGACTATACGATCCAGATTGGCATTTAGCAGGCTGAGTATAGACTCCTGGGTCTTTATATCTTCTGTAAGTGAATTCGCATCATAGGTGTCATTTCCTTCAGCCACCTTTTCTTCATCTATTCCCAGCGCATCTAAGACAGACTTAAACTCTACTTCCTCTGATGTCTTCTTACGTTTCATACAAATGTTCCTCTTTCTATATCAAGGTGCCCTCGGTTATGCCCCATATTTCTGATTTTATATGAGGTGTATCATATATTCTGCAACAATAATGCAGCTTTCAGTAATTTTAACACATGGTATATTAAATTGCCATGAATTCCATCTAACACAACGAATCCCGCGATCACGACAGCGGGATTGGGCATTGAGCTTATGCGCCGGCTGATGTAGGATATATCTATAGTTTAGGTCTCAATACAAAGGATAGTGATATGAAGAAAAGATCATTCAAATCCATCTGTACTATTCTTGCCATGATAACGATCATCATGGCAGCATTCCCCGGAGCGGTATGTGCAGCGGGAGAGCCCGCAGGCGAAGATGTCCGCTGGCAGGATTATAACGGAAAGCGCCTCGGTGTCCTCACAGGCACCCTTATGGAAGATGCTGCGGTGAAATATTTCCCGGACAGTGAATACTTCTATTTCAACAGCTATCCTGATTGTAACGCAGCACTCCTGGCGGGAAAGATCGACGCATATCTGGGGGATGAGCCGAATCTTAAGACCATCCACTTCGAACAGCCCGATATCGACTATATCCATGACCGTATCACCGATCAGAATTACAGCTTCGCGTTTCGAAAGGATGATCCGAAGAGCGCTGCTCTATGCGAAGAGCTGAATGTGTATCTGAAAAAGATCAGAGAGGATGGCACCCTTCAGGAGATAGATGATATATGGATGGGTGTAGATGAAAATAAAAAGGTGGTGGACATGTCTGACCTCACCGGAGAAAACGGCACCATAAAGGTGGTGACCACATCCACGGACATGCCCTGGTCCTATATCAAAGACGGTAAAAACGTGGGCTACGATATAGACCTTGTAGTACGGTTTTGCCGTGACAGAGGCTATGCCCTGGAGATCGGTGATGTGGATTTCTCCGGGCGTATCCCCGGCATACAGTCCGGCAGATATGATTTCACCACGGATATGAATGTGACTCCGGAGCGTGAAGAAGAAGTGCTGTTTTCCGATCCCACCTGCACAGGCGGTATCGTGCTGGCGGTGCTGTCAAAAGACCTTGCAGGTGCGGCAAAAGACGTAAGAGAAGTCCCTGCAGACAAAGAACCCGAGTATAAGACCTTTTCCGAATTAAACGGCAAGACTATCTCCATGCTGACCGGGGCGCCATTTGAAAACCTCATTAGTTCCAAAGTACCGAATGTAAAAGAATTCACATACTTTCAGACCATGCCGGACATGTGCCTTGCCATAAAGACAGGAAAGACGGATGCCGGCTTTAATAATAATGCGGTGGCCACCCTGGCGGCAAATAAATATCCGGAGCTTGCACTGTTTCCCGAAAGCCTGGGAGATACCACCTTCGGACTGGCCTTTGCTAAAGGCGACGAAAGATTTGAGCAGTGGCGGACAGCCTATGAAAGCATTCCGGAGGAAACAAAGAAAGCCCTCTGGGGAAAATGGACCGGTGCGGATGAAAGTGCAAAGACAGTTCCGGAGCAGGATTGGCCGGGAAATAACGGTACTGTGAACGTGGCTGCCTGTGACGCTCTCGAGCCCATGAGCTATATGGGACAGGACGGACAGATGATGGGGCTTGATATAGAGACCATCCTTATGATCGCAAAAGAGCTGGATGTGCATGTGGAGTTTACTCCTATGGATTTTTCGGCTGTGCTATCATCCATAGGATCCGGCAAAGCGGACATCGGCTGCGGCTCCATAGTCACCACGGATGAGCGTAGGGAGACCATGGACTTCGTGGAATATCAGCCCGCATCATTTTTGCTTGTAGTTCGCTCCAAGGATGCTGCAAACGCAGATAATTCCATTATAGGAGGCATCAGGGAAAGTTTCAGAAAGACATTTATCAGAGAGGACCGCTATAAGCTTTTCATACAGGGAATCCTTACCACCATCATCATCACTGTTCTATCCATACTCTTTGGAACGGCACTTGGATTCATAGTGTATATGGGATGCCGCAACGGAAATACAGTGGCTAATAAGATCGCCGGGTTTTTCGTATGGATAGTGCAGGGGATGCCTGTGGTGGTGCTTCTTATGATACTGTACTATATCATCTTTGCGAAATCACAGGTGAGCGGCACTGCTGTGGCTGTGATCGCTTTTACGCTGGTCTTTGGTTCCGGAGTGTTCGGAATGCTGAAAATGGGCGTGGGCGCTGTAGATAAAGGACAGACAGAGGCTGCACTGGCCCTTGGATATAAGGATATGCAGGCCTTCTTTAGGATAGTTCTGCCCCAGGCCATACCGCATTTTCTCCCTTCATATAAAGGGGAAGTGGTGGCGCTCCTTAAGGCCACCGCCATCGTGGGATATATCGCCGTTCAGGATCTGACTAAAATGGGAGATATAGTCCGGGGCAGGACCTATGAAGCATTCTTCCCTCTCATTGCCGTAGCTGTGATCTACTTCATACTGGGCTCGCTTTTCACCTTTATCGTGGATAAAGCGGAAATACTCTTTAATCCCAAGCGAAGAAAAAGAGAAGATATATTAAAGGGGGTGCGGACCGATGATTGAGATAAAGAACCTGACCAAAGAGTTCGATGACGTGACTCCCATCAAGGATGTGAGCGTGACCATAAATGACGGGGATGTGATATCCGTGATAGGGCCTTCCGGCACCGGAAAATCCACATTCATCCGCTGCATTAATCTGCTTGAAAAGCCCACTTCCGGGCAGATCATATTGGACGGTGAAGATATCACTGCACCGGGAGTTGATGTATATAAGGCCAGGCAGAAAATGGGAATGGTGTTTCAATCATTTAATCTGTTCGGTCATCTGACAGTGATCGAGAACCTGATGCTCTCCCCAATGGATCTTTTGAATATGGAAAGACAGGCAGCCTATGACAAGAGCATGGAACTTTTAAAACGTGTAGGGATGGCGGATAAGGCGCTCTCCTATCCGGACGAGCTTTCCGGTGGGCAGAAGCAGCGTGTGGCTATTGCACGGACCCTTTGCATGGATCCGGAGGTGATCCTCCTTGATGAGCCCACCAGTGCCCTGGACCCTACCATGGTATCTGAAGTACAGGCGGTGATAAGAGACCTGTCAAGGACCGGAAAGACCATGATGATAGTGACTCACGAAATGAATTTCGCCCGTGCCATATCAAACAGAGTCTTCTTTATGGACGAAGGCGGAATATATGAAGAGGGCACCCCGGAAGAGATCTTTGATGATCCGAAGAAAGAGCTTACCAGAAGATTCATCCGAAGCCTGAAGATATTTGAAGCAGAGATCGAAAGCAAAGATTATGATTTCATTAATTTCAATGCAGAGCTGGATCAGTATTTCCTGAAAAACGATGTGCCATCTGCAGGAAAGAATCGCATTCGGATGGTCATCGAAGAGACAGTGCAGCAGATCCTGCTTCCGAAGATAGAAAAACCGCATATACATGTGGTGGTGGAGTATTCCGTAAAAGACGGCGGCACGAATATTTCTATATTCTATAACGGTGAAGCCTTCGACATACGGGATAGCGATAACGAGCTTTCCCTGAAGATGATAGAAAGCGCCGCTGAAGAGACAGAGTATCACTTCGATGAAGGAAATAAGCTAAAAAACAGGGTGGATATAAGGATCAAATAGATGGTTCCCGGGACAAAACCGCTTTATTCCTCTCATCCACTATACCGGTCGGCTTAACG
Organism: Lachnospiraceae bacterium; assembly: GCA_024688505.1. Lineage (GTDB taxonomy): Bacteria > Bacillota > Clostridia > Lachnospirales > Lachnospiraceae > FD2005. The sequence goes on along the minus strand of JAILDZ010000184.1, from coordinate 943 downwards.
ATCATCTCCACCCATGCAGGGATGAAGCCGCTTTTTACGGCATTTCTGACCGATCTGATATTTGACCATGCAGAGCAATAAAATGGCACTTTTTCACGTGCGATGATTTCCTTTGCCAGCCTGCTTGTCAGAGCGGATGCAATGCTCTTTCGCCTGTATTCCGGCAGCACATCTACTCCGATCTGCCACATAGCATCACAATCGGCAGAGCAGCCGGCAAGACCAACCAGCTTCTTTCCGGCATATGCTCCCACCCCAAGCACATCCAGTGATTTTCGACTCTCGCACAAAGCATTACTCCATTCCGGCAGGTAAAGCTCCTCAAAATCTTTTTGTTCCAGTATGCGAAGTTCAAAATCCGTATCGATATCAGGGATCTTCTTTATATCAGGCAGATAAAACTCTGCCATAATGCAGATCTTATGCCCCATTTTCTCAAGGCGTTCACTAAGCCAATGCATGTTCGGTGTTTCAAAGCAATGATAGAATTCATATCGACCGATGTATTCGGAAACTGTTTCTGCCACTTCTTCGGAAGAAGCAGCCACAATGTTGTTTCCGTAAGACACCAGCATAGCGGTGATCGGTTCCCCTAAATATTTGCGGGCATTTTCTCCGAGCCGAAAAGGAACCGTTACATTCTCACTTTTCAAAAAATCATCTGCTTTGCACCCCATGTCTTCAGCGGATTGCTCCATAGCAATCCTTAGTATATCCTGATCTGTCATAACCTTTTTCCTATTATTCTTATCTCTTAGCGATATTCATAAGTGCCGGGTTAATGTGGCAATATCCTCCCGGGTTCTTATCGAGATAATCCTGATGATACTCTTCTGCCTTATAAAAGTTCTTCAGTGGCATCACTTCCACTGCCAGGGGCTGTCCCACTTTTTTGGTTTCTTTCTCCACTGCGGTCTCTATGTCTGAAACCAGTGAGTTGTCC
>JAILDZ010000180.1 GCA_024688505.1 Lachnospiraceae bacterium | reverse complement strand
ACTTTTCATATTCATGATATGCTCCATCATCCACACTATTAAACAGCTGATAGGAATAAGACTGGAAGCTAATGAACTGGTATACCTTAACGAGTGAAGCCAGGGACAGATATCTTGATAAACATGAACCTGACGGAGTGCTTCATGTGGCAAAATAAGGGATCACGGCATACCCGACATTGCATTATATGAGGGAATCGTTCTATAATGAGACGTTGAGGTATACCATATGATAAACGCCAAAGATATATTAGAACAGGTAAAAAACGGTGAGACATCAGTAGAAGAGGCTCTCGCATATTTCAGTACCGCTCCTTATCATGAAATGGGTTATGCAAAGCTTGACACACACAGAAAGATTAGAAGCGGCTTCCCCGAAGTGATCTTCTGTCAGGGAAAATCGGATAAACACCTCATATCTATCTATGAAAAACTCTATGCCGAAGACGGATGTGTGTTTGGCACCAGGGCTTCAAAAGAGCAATACGAGCTTATCAGAAAAAGCATTCCAGAAATAGAATACGATGAAGTATCCCGGATATTAAAGGCCGGAGAAGCTATCCCCGAAAAGACAGGATGTGTGGCTGTCTGCTGCGCGGGAACTGCGGATCTGCCGGTGGCGGAGGAAGCATCCAGAACGGCGGAATACTTCGGCTGCAAAGTGGAAAGAGTATATGATATCGGAGTAAGTGGTCTTCACAGGCTCCTTGACAGCATGCCCATCATACGGGAAGCAAACTGTGTAGTGGCAGTGGCAGGCATGGAAGGCGCTCTGGCAAGCGTCCTGGGCGGCATGGTATCAAGGCCTGTGATAGGGGTTCCCACATCCGTGGGATACGGAGCCAGCTTCGGAGGAGTATCGGCACTCCTTACCATGATAAACAGCTGCGCCAACGGGATCGCTGTAGTTAACATTGATAACGGCTTCGGAGCCGGATATATGGCCACACAGATAAACAGACTGGCAAAAGGAGGAGGACATGAATAAGCTTTATCTGGAATGTAATACGGGACTCAGCGGAGACATGGCTGTGGCATCGCTCATAGGTCTGGGAGCAGATGAAGACGCTCTCCTTAAGGTGTTAAAGACTGTGCCGGATCACAGCTTCGAGATAAAAATATCCCATGTGAAAAAGTCCGCCATAGACTGCATGGATTTCGACGTGGTGCTGGATAAGGAGCATGAGAACCACGATCATGATATGGAATATCTCTACGGTGATCATCATGACCATGAGCACGAACATCATCACCACGAACATCATCATCATCATGACCATGAACACGGACACGAACACGGACACGATCACGAGCATCATCACGACCATTTCCACAGACCCTATTCCGAAGTGAAAGAGATACTTTCAAAGATCGGGATGACAGACGGCGCCAGAGCATTATCGGAAAAGATATTTGCCATCCTGGCGGAGGCGGAAGCCGCAGTACACGGAATGAATATAGAAGATGTAACATTCCATGAAGTGGGAGCCATAGATTCCATAGTGGATATCGTATCTTTTGCAGTATGCTTTGATAATCTTGAAATAGATGAAGTCATCATCCCGAAAATATGTGAAGGGCAGGGCCATGTGATGACAAGGCACGGAAAGCTTCCGGTGCCGGTCCCTGCGGTGCTGAAGATAGCGGAGCTTCATAAGCTGCCCATATCCATAACAGAAAGACAGGGAGAATTCATAACCCCCACAGGTGCTGCCATAGCAGCCGCCACCATGACAGGACGTAAACTGCCGGAGACCATGTCCATAGTGCGAACCGGCTACGGAGCGGGTAAACGGGAATATGATCCCCCCGGCATAGTACGTGCTGTACTGTTTGAAGAGGCTTGACTATAAAAATGATTGGTCTTAAAATACGGTGATAATGGGATTTTTTGAAAAGAGGTATATATATAATGGATGATATGAACGGATCTAAAAACTACGAGACGGAGTATTATATAGATCAGGGCGCCGAGGTGATAGCTGAGGGCGAGGTGACCAGAAAGACCTTTAATCTTGTTCTTGGCGGAGCCATCATGTACGGCATCGTAGTGAATATCCTGATGTGTATGTTCTGCGCACCGCTGGCTTTTTCCATTAATCCTTTCATACTTCTGATCGGGTACATAGCCTGCAGCTTCGCAGGTATCACCATAGCGAATAAATCGGATAAGCCTGCTGTAAGCTTCCTGGGCTATAATCTTCTAGTGGTACCTCTCGGACTGGTGCTCACCATTATGGTGACAGCATACGGCGGAGTCACATCTCCGGTGGTGCTCCATACTTTTGTGATGACAATGGAGATCACGGCTATTATGGTCATCGGGTCCGTAGTGTTCCCCGCTGTTTTCGAAAAGATGGGAGGCTTCCTTTTTATAGCCCTGATCGGCATTCTGATCGCATCTGTGATAGAGATAATCATCCGCCAGAATTTCACCTGGCTTTCATTTATTGCGGCGCTGGTTTTCAGCCTGTACATAGGCTATGACATAAGAAAGGCACAGAAGATGCGCCCCACAGTGGATAATGCCATCGACTGTGCACTCTCAGTTTATCTTGATATCATTAACCTTTTTATGAGACTGCTTTCCATATCAGGCTCGAAGGGTAAGAAATAAATCAATCATGAAAGGATGGTCTTGTTATGAGTAAAGAAAAGGTAGTATTAGCGTATTCCGGTGGTCTGGACACCACAGCCATAATCCCATGGCTTAAAGAGAATTATGATTATGAGGTGATCTGCTGCTGCATAGACTGCGGACAGGGAGAAGAACTGGACGGACTGGAAGAGAGAGCCAAGCTTTCGGGAGCATCAAAGCTCTATATAGAAGATATCACAGACGAGTTCTGCGACGACTTCATCATGCCATGTGTACAGGCAGGCGCTGTATATGAGAATAAATACCTTCTCGGCACATCCATGGCTCGTCCCGGCATTGCAAAGAAGCTGGTGGAAGTGGCTCGCAAGGAAGGTGCCACAGCTATCTGTCACGGAGCTACAGGAAAGGGTAACGACCAGATCAGATTCGAGCTTGGTATCAAGGCTTTGGCTCCTGACATCAAGATCATCGCTGCATGGAGAGACGATAAATGGACCATGGACAGCCGTGAATCTGAGATCGAATATTGCAAGGCTCATGGCATAGATCTGCCCTTCTCTGCAGATCAGTCCTACAGCCGTGATCGTAACCTCTGGCATATCAGTCACGAGGGTCTGGAACTGGAAGATCCGGCAAACGAGCCGAATTATGATCATCTTCTGGTCCTTGGAGTATCTCCCGAGAAGGCTCCCGATGAAGGCGAATATGTGACCATGACATTTGAAAAGGGTATCCCCACATCCGTAAACGGAAAGAAGATGAAGGTATCCGATGTCATAAGAGAGCTTAACCGTCTGGGCGGCAAGCATGGCATCGGTATAGTGGACATCGTGGAGAACCGCGTGGTTGGTATGAAGAGCCGTGGTGTATATGAGACTCCCGGAGGCACCATCCTCATGGAAGCTCATGCGCAGCTTGAGGAGCTGGTGCTTGACAGAGCCACCATGGAAGTGAAGAAAGACATGGGTAATAAGTTTGCTCAGATAGTATATGAAGGAAAATGGTTCACACCTCTTCGTGAGGCTGTGCAGGCTTTCGTAGAGAGCACACAGGAATACGTGACAGGTGAAGTGAAGTTCAAGCTCTACAAAGGCAATATCATCAAAGCCGGCACCACTTCTCCCTATTCACTCTATAGTGAGTCACTGGCTTCCTTCACCACAGGAGATCTTTACGATCATCATGATGCGGAAGGATTCATAACACTCTTTGGCCTGCCTCTCAAGGTTCGCGCCATGAAGATGCAGGAGCTTAAAAAATAATGCCTTATCTTATTTGCTTTATTGTAGCTATAGCGCTTCTTATAACCATAGTATCCTTCGGAAAGACCATAGATCTGAATATGGTCCTTCTGGCAGTCATCATTATGGTGGGCAGTGGAGGATACTATGCTCTGGCCACATCCACGGTGTTGGAAGAAGCGCTTCTTGCAAATAAGATCCTTTATGTGACCGGAGTCTTCGGCCCGGCAATAGTGCTTCTTATCATATGCAATATTTGCCGGATCAATCTGCCGAAATGGCTCCGGATCGCTATTTATGCAGTACAGACCCTTATGTATTTCTGCGTCTGCAATATAGGAGGTCTGAATCTGTTCTATACCGGCGCACAGCTTCGAAACGGTCCTATGGGTGCATATCTGGTGAAGACATACGGCCCTATGCATTCCATAAATCTTGTCATGATGCTCATATATACCATGGCAGGCATCGTAGTGGCACTTTATTCTCTGAACCGAAAGACCATAGTGAGCCGGCTTAACGTATATATCCTTCTTATCACCGATATGCTGGTGGTGGGAGAATATGTGCTTCAGCACATCCTGTTTCTTGGCATAGAGCTGCTGCCCTTCTTCTTTACTCTGGCGGCATGCGTATATATGGTGCTTCTGTACAGGATCTATTATTTCTCAATATATAATAATCCGGTCATCCTGGCGGAAAAAATAGAAAAAGACGGATACATATTCTTTTCAAAAAATATGCGCTTCATGGGAGGCAGCGACTATGCACAGGAGGTATTTCCGGAGCTTAACGAGTGGGAGCTGGAGAAGAAAGTCCCCGGAAGCGGAGGCAGGTTTAATACATTCCTGAGGCAGCCGTTAAACAGCTTTGCCGAGAGCAAAAACGGTGACGAAAGTCTTATAGATACTTTCGAATACAAAGGAAACGTCTATCGCTATGAGATAGGTCATTTAAAGAATTCACGCGGTAAGAGAAGGGGCTATCTGGTCCAGATCTCAAATGTAACGGAGCTATTCGGTACGGATAATGAATAAAGCAGAGCCTGTAAACAATAAACTCGGCATAAGGATAATGGAGGACATAGTCCGTATAGGGACTATGTTCACTTTTGTTATTGTGCTTGGAATCATACTGGTGGCTCTTTTTGACAGGGGAAGGGCCGGTGAGGCCCCCATGGGCTCATTTGAGGCCAGGAATTTTAATACCGGATGGGAGATCATAAACGGCGATAGTGCAGAGACTGTGGAACTGCCGTATACGGTGCCGGATGCAAAAAAAGGCGATGTAATAAGGATAAGGAAAAGCCTGCCGTATAATCTCGATGACGGAATGAACCTCATGATCCGTTCCTCCATGCAGGATGTGGATATTTATATAGCAGGCTATAAGAGAGCCAGTTACAATTGCGATAATATCGATGGGCTGACGAACCGCATTCCCAGCGCATATGTGGTGTGTGAGCTGGATGAGGCAGATTCGGGAAAGACCATAGAGATTGTTATAGGATTTCACACCAATACCAGAATAAGCGGCATAACCATGAGCCACGGAAACAATGTGTGGTTTGATGTGATAAAAGATGGGCTGGCCATTAATATCGTGGCAGTGGTGGTTCTGGCTGTGGGCCTGGTGCTCTGCCTGTCCGCGCTTGTCATAGGAAACAAGATGGGAATCCATACATTCGGACCCTTGGGACTTCTGATGACAGATATGGCTCTTTGGATGTTCAGTGAATCCACCATAAGGCAGTTTATTTTCGGACGCCCCAGTCTGTCCACCTATTTTGCATATCTTACCATGGAAATGGTGGGGATATTTGCATGCATGTATTTCGATGAAGTGCAGCACAGAGTATACCACACCATGTATACCGTGCTGGAATGCATCATGATGACGCAGATAGTGGCAAATGTGATACTGGATGCCGCCAATCTGGCACTGTTTTATGATACCATGTTCATGTCTCATTTCTGGACAGGCATGGGTGCACTCCTTGCATATATATGCCTCATAAACGACATCCGAAACAAAAGGATATATACCTATTGGATCACAGCCATCGGCATGGCAATTTTTGCGCTTATAGCCATGGGTGAGATCGTGGGCTTCTACATAAACAGATATCATCTTTTCGGAGGATATGTGGGTGTGGCACTCCTTTTCCTCATGAGCGCCACCATAGGCCAGATGATATATGATGAACTTCAGTCCACAGACAGGGCAAAGAAGACCCAGACCGGAATGACAGTAAACACCATAGAGACCATAGCTGGTTCCATCGATGCCAAGGACGAGTATACCGGCGGACATTCGGAAAGAGTGGCTATCTATGCGGAGAGGCTGGCCAGGGAAATGGCAGCGGATTATGACTTCACTGAACAGGATATCCTGAATGTGAGATATGTGGCTCAGATGCATGATATCGGAAAGATAGGTGTGGCAGACGGTGTCCTTAATAAAGCAGGACGCCTAACGGATGAGGAATTCTCCCTCATGAAAAAGCACACCGAAATAGGATATGAGATCATGAGCTCCATGGGCACTTTCATAGACGGTATGCTGGATGGGATCAGGCATCATCATGAGAGATTCGACGGAAAAGGTTATCCTGACGGGCTGTCGGATACGGATATACCGCTTATAGCCAGGATACTCTGTCTGGCAGACAGCTATGACGCCATGACGTCAAACCGTGTATATAGGAAAAGGCTTTCGGATGAAGAGGTGAGAGAGGAGCTGCTTCGCTGCGCAGGAACCCAGTTTGACCCGGCTCTCACGGAGATCTTTGTGAGGCTTCTGGACAGGGGAGAACTGAGGGCAAACATAGTGGACGGTGTGGCATCGGATGATTCCGGAGAGATCCCGCCGTCAGCTATGCTGGAAAACATACTTCATAAGGACCTTCTGGATGGGAAAAAGATCCTCCATGCATCTCATGTGCGGATGGCGTGCTACATGCTGAAGCTGATGGAAAAGAAGGGAAAATATTACTCGGTAGTATTTGTGGGTCCTTTCGGATCCATAGGTGATACACTTAAGGAATGTATAGGGAACAAGGACATAAACATACGTTATACCGAGGAGATCAATATGGTGGCACTTTTCGACAGGACGAAAGAGGAGCTGTCGGAATTTGAGTCAAAGATAAGGGAAAGCATGCAGGGGGCAGAAATTCGGGTTGTAAAAACCGTTACAGGAAAGGAAGGTATGTCATGAACACGGACTCGATGGAACAGGTGATGGAGAAAGCCCAGGTGCTGATAGAAGCACTGCCGTATATCCAGAGGTTTAACAGAAAGATAATCGTGGTGAAGTACGGCGGATCTGCAATGCTGGACGAAGAACTGAAAAAGAGCGTTATCCAGGATGTGACACTGCTTAAACTGGTGGGATTTAAGCCTATCATTGTGCACGGCGGAGGAAAAGACATAAGCCGCTGGGTGGAAAAAAGCGGCATGGAGCCTGTGTTTATAAACGGCCTTCGTAAGACCGACGCGGATACCATGGAGATAGCGGAAATGGTTTTAAACCGCGTGAACAAATCTCTGGTAAGTCTGGTAAGTGAACTGGGAGTGCTTTCCGTGGGAATAAGCGGTAAGGACGGCGAACTCCTCAAGGTGGAGAAAAAACTCTCCGACGGCCAGGATATAGGCTTCGTGGGAGAAGTGAAGGAAGTGAATCCGAAGATCCTTTATGATCTCCTGGAAAAGGATTTTCTCCCCATTGTGTGTCCTGTGGGTATAGATGATAACTTTGACACATATAATATCAATGCGGATGATGCCGCATGCGCCATCGCAAAGGCAGTGAATGCTGAAAAGCTGGCATTCCTTACGGACATAGAGGGTGTGTACAAAGACCCGAATGATAAGAGTACTCTGATATCCGAGCTCAGTCTGGCAGAGGCCAGAGAACTGATCGGCAGCGGATTTATCGGAGGAGGCATGCTTCCGAAGCTTAATAACTGTATAGATGCCATAGAACAGGGAGTTTCCAGGGTGCATATCCTGGACGGACGTATAGCACATTGTTTGCTTCTGGAGATCTTTACGAATAAAGGTATCGGCACGGCAATAATAGGTGATGAGGAGAACAGGTTCTACAATGAATAAAGAAAAGTATATGGAAACATCCGATAAAAACATACTTCATGTCTATAACAGATTTCCTGTGGTGTTCCACCATGGGGAGGGTATGCATCTTTATGACACCGACGGCAAAGAATATCTGGACTTCGCTTCCGGCATAGGTGTCATGGCTGTGGGCTATAATGACAAAGAATACAAAGATGAACTGTCGGATCAGCTGGGGCTGCTCCTTCACACATCTAATCTCTATTATCACCCGCCTATGGCAGAGGCATCGGAAAAAGCGGTGAAACTCTCCGGCATGGATAAGGTGTTCTTTACCAATTCCGGAGCTGAGGCCATAGAAGGTGCCATAAAGACAGCGAAGAAATATGCTTATGTCACCAAGGGAAACACTACTCAGGAGATCATCGCCATGGAGTCTTCTTTCCACGGCCGCACGGTAGGTTCCCTTTCCGTTACGGGAAATGATCATTACAGGGAGCCCTTTTACCCTCTTATGGGAGGAGTGAAGTTTGCTACATATAATGACCTTGACAGTGTGAAGTCTCTTGTTAATGAGAATACATGCGCCGTCATTATGGAAACTGTGCAGGGAGAGGGAGGCATCTATCCTGCCGATCCTTCTTTCATCAAGGGCATAAGGAAAATATGCGATGACAATGATATTCTCCTGATTCTGGACGAGATCCAGTGTGGTATGGGACGCACGGGTTATCCCTTTGCATACCAGAGCTACGGCATCAAGCCAGATATACTCACTTCCGCAAAGGCGCTGGGGGGAGGCGTGCCGGTGGGCGCATTCTTTGTGACGGAGAAAGTGGCGGAAAACAGCTTAAAACCCGGTGATCACGGTACCACATACGGCGGAAATCCTTTCGTGTGCAGAGCGGTGGCGGCCATGTGCGACATCCTCACCAAAAGAGATCTGCCGGGACACGTGAAGGAAAACGAAAAGTATTTCACGGATGTTCTGGACCGGATCATAGACAGATTCGAACCTGCCGTGGCCAGAAGAGGAATGGGATATATGCAGGGCCTGGTGGTCACATGTCCGGTGAAGGATGTGGTATCAAAGGCACTTGAAAACGGTCTTGTGATCCTTTCCGCAGGAACCGATGTGGTCCGTTTCCTTCCGCCCCTTATTGCTGGAAAAGAGGACTTCGATGAAATGGAAAAGAAACTGACTGCTGTCTTTGAACAGCTGTCCTGAAGATGCCGGTATCCAAAATAGACAAAAAAACTTTAAAAACACATCCTAAAATCAGCAAAGCACCTATCCTCTCTTTCATTGAAAAAAAGAGAAACCTGGTATATAATGGCGCTTGATTTTAGGATGTTTTTTAAGGTCGAATTGAGGAAGAAGTAATGAAGAAGAATATGAAAGGAATCGTACTTGGTGCTCTTGCCCTGGTGACAGTGGCAGTGGCATCTGTTTTTTCGTTTAACGTGTACGCCGCAAACTCCGGCGGAGTGTGCCCGGAAGGCGTATCCATAAACGGGGTGGATGTGTCGGGAATGACCGAAGAAGAGGCCAGGACAGCTCTGTCCGGTGTGATGAGCGGTCTTTCCGATTCAGAGATCACCTTTAATGCGGGGGATAATACTGTCACGGCCAAGGCTTCCGAAGTGGGGCTTTCTCTTGTGAACCATGACGTGTTTAAACTGGCCGCAAACTATGGATCCACAGGAAACCTTCTGGAGAGATACAGGGTGAGCAAAGCTATCGCAAACGGCGAGAAGAAAGATTTTTCGCTGGTGTTCACCTGTGATGAAGATACTCTTCGCACATTCCTTGAGGCCAATAATAATGTGCTATCCACTGAGGAGAAAGACGGCACATTAAAGCATGACGGTGACGGCTTTTCATTTGTGGCAGGTACACAGGGAGTGGCTGTGGACATAGACGCTTCGGTACCCGAAGTGAAATCACAGATAGAGAGTGAATTTAACGGTGAGAACATGTCTGTTTCACTGGTGACCACCATCACAGAGCCACGCGGCACTGCGGAGCAACTTTCCGCCATACAGGATATGCTGGGCACTTTCACCACATCTTTAGCCGGATCCGATTCCGGACGTAAACAGAATGTGGCAAACGGAGCCTCTTTATTAAACGGCATAGTGCTGTATCCCGGCGATGAGATATCCCTTGGCGATACCATGGCACCCTATACTGCGGAAAACGGATATGCACTGGCAGGTGCATATGAAAACGGTCAGACTGTACAGTCCATAGGCGGTGGTATCTGTCAGGTATCCACCACGGTGTATAATGCAGTGCTTCTTTCCGAACTGGCAGTGGAAGAAAGATCCGCTCACTCCATGACAGTGGGATATGTGAAGCCTTCCATGGATGCGGCTCTGGCAGAGGGAGTGAAGGACTTTATATTCAAGAATAATCAGGAATACCCCATTCTTCTGGAGGTGACTGTGGACGATGATATAACAGCCACCATCTACGGAAAAGAGACCAGGGATCCCAACCGTACGCTGGAATTTGAAAGCGTTGTCACTTCAGAGACTCCTGCTCCGAAGACCTATAATGCGGTGATGCAGCCCATTGGATATGTGCAGCAGACATCAAAAGGACATACAGGCTACACGGCCGAGCTTTGGAAGATAGTGAAGGAAAACGGCGTGGAAGTGAGCCGCACTCAGGTAAACAGCAGTAAATATAAGCCCAGTCCGGCGTCCTTCGATATCGGAGTGATAGGCGCAGATGATGCAGCCACCCAGGCTGCGGTGGCGGCTGTAACCTCTCAGGATGAAGCCACTGTGAATGCGGTGGTGGGAGCATACGCCATCCCCATAGTGGATCCGGCGGCCGCAGCTCCTGCACAATAGGTTCTTAACAAATTTGAAATAATTTTGAAATGCTCTTGTAATAAAATATTTTTTCCGCTAGAATGTACCTGAAACAGCGGTGTCTCTCGGTTTTGAGGGACATAAAATGAAAAAATGTTTTATCACAGGGGCATTTCTTTTTTTGTGCATGAATGCCCTTTTCATGTGGGGATGTGAAAAGACTTCATATATGGAGAAGAAGGAGGACTCTGCTGCTGCAGAGGATGTTTCCGAGACGGAGGAAAATGCCGTAGAAGAGGTAGATGCAGAGGACAATTCTTCCGATGTGTGTTTTGTGCAGGTGGCGGGGGCAGTGAACTCTCCCGGAGTGTATCAGGTATCACCCGGATCACGGGTATATGAAGTCATAGATATGGCCGGTGGCATGGCACCGGATGCTGATGAAAGAAATCTGAATCAGGCAGAGCAGGTCCATGACGGCCAGAAGATATATGTGTATTCTGTGGAAGAGACTGTGAGTACAGCGGAAACTGATGCCGGCGGCACCAGTGACGGCCTTATTAACATAAACACAGCTTCCAAAGAAGAACTCATGACACTACCCGGCATCGGAGAATCCAAAGCGGATGACATCATTTCTTACAGAGAGAGTCACGGACAGTTTACGGACGTGACGGACATCATGAATATCCCGGGGATAAAAGAAGGCATATATAATAAGATTAGTAAAAAGATAAAGGTCTATTAGGAGAATTGCAGTGGCAAAAAGAGTGCTGGTAGTAGATGATGAGAAACTGATAGTGAAGGGTATACGTTTCAGCCTGGAGCAGGACGGCATGGAAGTGGACTGCGCATATGACGGTGAAGAAGCTTTTAATATGGCAAAGAAGACTGCATATGACATGATCCTTCTTGATGTTATGCTTCCGAAGATGGATGGTTTCGAAGTGTGCCAGCGTATCAGGGAGTTTTCCGATATGCCTATCGTGATGCTGACAGCCAAGGGCGAGGACATGGACAAGATCCTGGGCCTGGAATACGGCGCGGATGATTATATCACAAAGCCCTTTAACATCCTTGAAGTGAAAGCCAGGATCAAGGCTATTATGAGAAGAGCTCCCAGAGTGGAGGAGGCTTCGGCGGAGGTTTCCAGGCTGGAGAGCGGAGACGTGATACTGGATATGGACAGCCGCAGGCTCACAGTGAAGGGCAAGGACATTAATCTCACCAGTAAAGAATTCGACCTCATGTATATCCTGGTGGCCAGCCCGGGAAAAGTCCATAACAGAGAGGATCTGTTGAAGGCCGTATGGGGAGAGGATTATCCCGGAGACGGCAGGACCGTGGATGTGCATATCAGAAGAATGCGTGAAAAAATAGAGGAAAACCCGAAGGAACCCAGGTATATCCATACCAAGTGGGGAGTAGGGTATTTCTATCAGAAGTAGTATTTGATGAAACTTCGTACTTTTTTCTCATTAAGAAAAAGAATATTTATCCAGATAGTTCTGGCGGGTATCATACCGGCCATAATTATTACTGTGTCCGGAATCTTCCTGTATGTGAAAAGATCTTCGGCCAATGACATAAACAGTCTTATCAGTGAAGCCAAACTCATGTCAAACCATGTCTCCACCAGCGGATATATGAACGATCAGACCGCAGGAAACATGCGTGAGAGAATGACAGCTGTGGGCAATTCCTATTCAGGAAGGATCCTCCTTATTAACACTTCATATCGTATTCTTCTGGACACATATTATGTGGACGAGGGGCGGATCACCGTATGGGAAAATGTGGTGCGGAGCATGAAGGGAGAAATCACATCCCTTTATGACGAAGACAATCAGTGCATCATAGTCACAGTCCCCATCAGGACTCTTCACGATGATAAGGAGAGGATAGACGGAGTGTTGTTCATCAGCAAGAATACTTCGTATATCGCTCAGACGAAGAACTTTTATCTTAATGCTGCCTTTGAATTCCTGATAATGATAGCCTTTATTCTGGTGATAGTGGGGATCATTCTCTCCAGAGTGCTGACAGACCCATTGAAAAAGATGTCCGTCAGTATAGACGCCATAAAGAACGGCACCACTCAGGATGAACTCAAGATAGACGAATATAAAGAAGTGGCGGAGATCTCCGACAAGTTCAATGACTTCACCACTCAGATGCGTATGATAGATGAATCCCGTCAGGAATTCGTTTCGAATGTGTCCCATGAGCTGAAGACTCCTCTGGCATCCATGAAGGTGCTGGCGGATTCCATCAATTCCATGCCGGATGCTCCGGTGGATCTGTATAAGGAATTCATGGGGGATATAGGAGAAGAAATAGACAGAGAAACAAAGACCATTAACGATCTTCTGTCCCTGGTGCGTCTGGATAAGGCCAATGCCACCCTTAATATTTCTCCTGTGAACATAAACGAGCTTATGGAGCTTCTGATGAAGCGCTTAAGACCGCTGGCTGAAGAAAAGAAAGTGGAGCTGGTGCTGGAAAGCTTCAGACCCGTAACGGCAGAAGTGGATGAGGTGAAATTCTCTCTTGCCATAATGAACCTGGTGGAAAACGGCATCAAGTATAATGACGAAGGCGGATATGTCCATGTGTCCGTAAACTCAGACCATCAATTCTTCTTTATCCGGGTGGAAGATAACGGTATGGGCATACCGGACGAGTCACTTGATTCCATTTTCGAGAGATTCTACCGTGTGGATAAGTCCCACTCCAGAGAAATAGGCGGCACAGGTCTTGGACTTGCCATCACGAAAAACGCCATACTAATGCATCATGGCGAGATAAAGGTGAGCAGTACACTGGGAGAGGGAACCACATTTGATGTCCGTGTACCTCTTAGTTATATAGAAAAGGTGAGCTGATATGAAAAAAGCGATATCAATTATTCTTGCCATGCTCATCTGCTTTAATCTGACGGCATGCGGGAAAAAAGACACAGGCAGTTTATCTGTGATATATGAGCTTAATATGTCCGGGACGGGACTTGTGACCGTGCCTTATGAATTCGTGTCCGGAGGCACACAGGCCAAGGCGGAGGATGTGCTTAAGAAGCTATGCAAATCTTCCGGAGACGGAGAATATGTCAGGGCTATCCCGAAGGATGTGGAGGTGCGCTCTGTCTCGGTGAACGATGTGGAGCTTACCGTGGATTTCAGCGCGGCATATTCAGAGATAGAAAGCTATATGGAACCTCTGGTACGGGCAGCCGTGGTCCTAAGCCTTTGCGAGATACCGGGAGTGGAATCCGTGGTGGTGACGGTGGAAGGAAACACGCTGGCTGATATGGGAGGAAATGTATTAAGCGGGGAGAATACCTACACCTATATCACTGATTTCAGCGACAGAGACAGACCAAACCAGCATGCGGTGCTGACTCTTTATTATGCATCAAAAGAAGGGGAAGGTCTCATCATGGAAGAAAGGGAAGTGGATTATAACAGTAACACTCCCCTGGGAAGAGTGGTGCTGTCTGAACTTTCAAAATCTCCGAAAACAGAGGGAGCCATATCCCCCATCGGAAATGATTTTTCCATATCATCATATGCGGTTTCGGACGGCATCGTATATATGACCCTGGGGCAGGGATACCTGAACCAGTCTCTGGAAGTGCCGGATAATATAAAGATATATGCCATAGTAAACTCTCTTACAGAGCTTTCATATATAAACCGGGTGCAGATCTCCGTGGAGGGAGAGACCACCGGAAGCAAACCTCAATTGGAAAAGTACACAGGTCTTTTTGAAAAGAATCTGGACCTGGTGCTTAATCGGGAGGAAGAGGAGGAATAGGATTTGAACAGAAGACCTCTCATGGTATTCTGTCTTCTCTTTCTTATCGGTATCGTTTTTTCACACACTTTTTCTTTTTATTTAATAGCGGCTGCGGCAGGCATCATTCTATACTATTTCCTGACAGCCGGTACGAAAAAGATCATCCTTCTAAGATGTGTCTTTTTTGTCGTATCTTTTGCCCTGGGATTTATCCGGGGAAATTCAGCCATAGAAAAATTAAACAGTGTCCTGTCTGAAACTAAAGAGGGCGAGACATTGACTGTATGTGCGGCGATATGCGGTAAGGAAGAGAAGAAGAGTAATACATATTATTATCTGGATACGGATCCGGGAGTGATAGTCATATCTGAAGACACGGGATTTTTCCCCGGAGACAGGGTGGACCTTTCGGGGGAAGTGCGCTTATTTTCCACTGCGGAAAACGAAGGAAACTTTGACGAAAAAAGCTACTATTCTTCAAAAGGGTGCGCTTTTTTTATTATCCCGGAAAAGATGTGTCTTATCAGACGAAGGGCTTTTTCTCCGCCGCGTTTTTTTGCCATCGTGAAAGAAAGGATGATACGCGAGATATCTCTGCATCTGCCGGCAGAGGAGGCAGGGCTCATGTCTGCTATCACGCTGGGGGACAGGTCGGATATGGATGAAGACATAAAAGACATGTTCAGTGTCCTTGGGCTATTCCATATAGCGGCAGTGTCGGGCATGCATATTTCAGCAGTGGCAGCAGGCCTGTATAAGGGCTTAAGGAGGGTCTTAAGCTTTCTGATCTCGGGGATATTTGCGGGAGGGGCTGCCATATCATATTGCATCATCACCGGTATACAGATCTCCGGGATGAGAGCATCTTTTATGTTCATAATACTGATGATATCTGCGGTACTGGGGGAAGCCTATGACCCTCTCACATCTTTGTCTCTTACGGGGATGATAGTATCCGCTGTAAACCCCATGGCTGTCACAGGTGCTGCATATATACTTTCTTTCGGTGTGTCCTTTGGAATATTCATTTTTGTGCTCCCCCTTTTAAGGGGCGTAACTACCTGGTGCAGACTTCGCTGGGAAAGAACCCATAAAAAGGAAAAAGGAAAAAGATATATGCCGTCTGTACCGGGAAAGATCTGCATGGCATTTTTATTCTCATTTCTGATTCAGGTGATCTCACTTCCATTATCGCTCTATAATTTCTATACACTTTCTCCCTATACTACTCTGCTTAATCTTATCATTCTTCCCATACTGCCGATCCTCCTCGTTCTGGGGCTTATAGGTATATCCTTATGTATATTGCTTCCGGGTGCTGCAGGATATATGGCCGGGGAAATACTCTTTTTCCCTTGTCATATCATTCTCTATCTTTATGAGTGGATCATAGACCATGCCGGCAGGCTGCCGCATAACGTGATATATGCAGGGCGTCCCTCCGTCATATTGATATGCATATACTATGTGACGGTGATATCCATGGCTTTATATTTAAACCGGAAAAGAAAAGGATATGAATACAGCGGAAGGAGAGCGGAGATCACCACGGGGAGGAGCAGAAAGAGGCCCCTTGGCACATCTGAAAAACTTAAGATCCTGCTGCCAGCCTTTTTTATTATTATAAGCCCTGTCATGCTTCTTCTTAAAATGCCTTCAGCGCCGGAGATCACCATGCTTTCTGTGGGACAGGGAGAATGTGTTCTGATATCTGAAGGCTATACCCATGTGATGATAGACGGAGGCTCCACATCGGTAAAAGAGGCAGGAAAATACAGGATTCTTCCATATCTGAAATATAAGGGCATCGGGAAGATAGATTACTGCTTCATAACTCATATGGACGAAGATCATCTAAACGGTATCATAGAGCTCCTAAACGGCAGATACCTGATAGGGTGCATAGTGGTATCATATAACATAGAGAGAAATGAAAATTACGATGCGCTGATCCTTGCCGCGAAGGAAAACGGCACAGATATCACAGAGGCAAAAAAGGGCGATGTGCTTCATCTCCCTGAGGGAGAACTGCGCGTGCTCTATCCCGGAGAGAAAGTATTTACCGGAGGTAACGAGAATTCTTTAGTATGTCTGTATACGACAGGAGAATTTGATGCCCTTTTCACAGGTGATATAGGGAAGGAGCAGGAAAGATACATTCTTTCTGAATACGGTTCAGTAAAGGAGATGGGGATAAAGGACGGGAAGCTGGAACTATTAAAGGCAGCCCACCACGGATCAAACGGATCCAATTCCATGGAATGGCTGCGAACCCTGTCTCCTGAGACTACCGTGATCTCCGCGGGAAAGAATAATACATACGGACATCCCGGCCGGGAAACCATGGACAGATTAAAGGGTGTCGGAACCGTGGTT
>JAILDZ010000162.1 GCA_024688505.1 Lachnospiraceae bacterium | reverse complement strand
CCGTCGGACAGAATGGCGTCCACGATGGCTTCATCGCCATCGTTATTTTTGCCGTCTGTACGATAGAGGGTGAAAGAGGAGCCTGCGGGGATCACTTCATTTTCCGATATCACTGAACCGTTTTCATCTATGATATCTCCGGTGATATCAGCTGTGGAAGTAAGATCCCTGTCAAAAACAGACTGCTCCACCGTGAAAAGATCATCTGAGGCAGATAAAGTGCCGTCTTCCGAAAGGGCATACTCTTTATCACCATGATAGGTGGAGAGGATATCAAAACGCTTTGCCAGGTGAAGGTGGTAGGGATTTACCGGCACATATTTACCCGTAAACTGATCTGTTTTTTCTATCATCTGTAGTTTCAGATCATCCTTAACGCCTATCTCTTTAATATCACCGTTTGTGATATCGTAATAAGAATTAACATGGCCGTCATTATCCATAAGTTCCGTTACCCATAGCACTCTGGTACCTGAAGGGTAGAGGATAAGAGACGCGGTCATTTCATAATGCATATTGTCTTTATTAAATGAGGCCTTATTCTTTCCCGTATCAATGGTCACACCTTCATACATCTCGTATTCGGAAACCAGATCTCCGTAAACAGACAGCGTATCCAGACTGTCATCATCACCAAGCTTCAGAAGATTAGTAGAGAATTCTCCGGTATAAACGGGCATGATCTGGGGGATGTCATAGTTCGGCAGATACTTCTCGTTAAATGCATCGGGCATCTCGGAGTATGGAATATATACACTTTCAGCCCCTGCCGCATAAGAAGACAGATCGTAGGGACCGAACTGGAAGGTGACACCGAAAAGGTCCATGGAGAAATTATATTCATAGCCTTCAGATCCGCTGAGATAGTTTTCCAGAGTCTCATCCAGACCGAAGGATTCGAATTCTTCCGCAGACTCCGGGTATGACTCATAGAGCTTCTCCTTAATGGTGGCATTCAAATTTGAAGTGTCTTTAAAAACATCTTTTACTGAGAGCTCTTTACCGGTGTTTACATCATAATTGTATCCGCCGAAGTAATAATCTCCGTGGGCACCTCCCAGATAGCCGTAGTAGTCATACATGATGCTTAAGACTCTGTCATCGCATCGCATCACTCTGGGATTTCGGGTCTGCTCAAAACCGTTGAAATATTCATTATACCCACGGAATTCTTTCGCGAATTCCACGTTTTCGTCTACAGAACCATTTATATATTCCCTGTATTCATCATAGTCTTCGTTAAGGGCTGCTGAAAGCTCGGGATAGTCTTTGGCAGACTCCTCGGAAAGAACGATGCCGGAAATATCGGTGTACATAAGGAGCGTGTTGTCATCATCATAATAGGTGGTGTAGTCACGCATGGCCACGGGCTGCGGCCTGTCCATTTCAGCTGCATCCGGACCGGCATCTTCGTCATCTTCATCCAGGTCGGAGTCATCGGATTCTTCGGTATCTTCTTCGGAAGAACTGTTGCCGGTATCTGACTGAAGGGCATCTTTAAGCCCGCAGGATGTGACTGCGATCGATAATATAAAGATCAGAAACAAGGATATGATCTTTTTATACGGATTGGATTTTCTCATGATTTCCTCCTATATAAATCAAAAAGTCTGAAATGATAAAAGAATTATAAAAAATATTTATTTTTTCTTCAAGTTAAAAACACAATATCTAGTGTGCTGCTAAAAGGCCTCTTCAAAATCTTGTATGGGATGGCCCTCCACCTTCCTCCACTTCTCGCAAACCCTTGAAAAATCAACAAAAACCCCTTGCATTTTACCCCTGACAGTAGTATATTTTTTGTAAAAGTGGTGTGAAGTGGTATATAGTGGTTTAAAGTGGTAAAAATGGAAAGGGGGTGTTTTGCAAGATGTTCATGGGCGAGTACAGCCATAGCCTGGATCCTAAAGGCCGGCTGATCATGCCTGCCAAGTTCAGAGAACAGCTGGGTGATAAGTTTATCGTCACCAAGGGACTGGATGGCTGCCTTTTTGTATACCCCATGAAAGAATGGCAAAACATCGAAGACAAATTTCGCGAAATACCCTTAACTTCTAAGAAAGCCAGAGAATTCATGCGCTTTTTCTTTGCCGGCGCTTCGGACCTCGAGTTCGATAAACAAGGCAGAGTACTTCTTCCTCAGACGCTGCGGGGCTACGCCGGGCTGCAAAAAGACGTAGTCCTAACCGGCGTCCTTAGTCGGATAGAGATCTGGGATAAGGACAGATGGGAAGGCAGCAGCACCTATGAGGATATGGACGAAGTGGCCGAGTATATGGCAGAGCTTGGGCTCTCGATCTAGCTGGTAGCTATGGAATTCAAACACTATTCGGTATTACTGAAAGAAACCATCGAGAATCTGAATATCAGACCGGACGGCGTGTATGTGGATGGCACCCTGGGTGGAGCCGGACATTCGGAGGAGATAGCAAAGCGTCTCACTTCCGGACACCTTATCGGCATAGATCAGGACAAAGACGCCATAGCAGCGGCAAAAGAAAGACTGACTCCTTACGGTGAGACAGTAAGCATAGTCAGAGATAACTACGAGAACATCCTGAATGTAGTAAATGATGAAGGATATGAGCAGGTAGACGGTATCATCCTCGATCTAGGGGTGTCGTCCTTTCAGCTGGATACAGCTGATCGCGGGTTTTCATATAAATATGAGGATGCGCCCCTGGATATGAGGATGGATGACAGGTCTGAAAAAACTGCCAAAGATATAATAAACGGATATTCCGAGGAAGAACTCTCCTCCATACTCTTTGATTACGGAGAGGAGAGATACGCCAGGAATATCGCAAGGAACATTGTAAAAGAAAGAGAAAACCATCTCATAGAAACAGCCGGGGAGCTTAATGATATCATCAGAAGATCCATACCGGCGAAATCCAGAGAAACGGGAGGACATCCCTCCAAGAGAACATATCAGGCCATCAGGATAGAGCTGAACAGAGAACTGACTGTGCTGAAGGAAAGTCTGGAGGATATGATCTCGCTTCTGGATGATGGCGGCAGGCTTTGCATCATCACCTTCCATTCACTGGAAGACCGGATAGTGAAGAATGCGTTTAGGACTGCTGAAAATCCATGCACATGCCCAAAGACATTTCCGGTGTGTGTATGCGGAAAGACTTCCAAAGGCAGGGTGGTGACCAGAAAACCCATCCTTCCCGGTGAAAAAGAACTTTCGGAAAATTCCAGATCAAAGAGTGCAAAACTTCGGGTATTTGAAAGGGTTATAAAGTGAGAGAATATCGACTGGATCAAAACGCCGGACAGGTTTTATACTACAATTTCACAGAGGGCAACGCAGCCAGAAGTATAGCTCTTCCCGACGAGGAGTTTGACTATATCCCCAGAACCCGAGAGGAAAGAGAAAGGGAGCGCTGGGAGAAAGAAAGAAAAGAAAGACGCCGTCTGGAGAAAAAGAAGAGTGCAGCAATGCGTAAAAGCAGGATCTACACCTTCTACCTCATAGTGGCAGCAGCAGTATTCTCCCTGTTTTTCGTGGGTTATGTGCAGCTTCAGAACGATATAGACACCAGCAAGGATCATATCACGGCTCTGCAGGATCAGATCACCGAGCTTAAGGCGGAAAATCAGGCCACGGAAAACAGGATCCACTCAGACGCTAATCTGCAGGTGATCAAGGACACGGCCATAAATGAATATGGAATGGTCTATGCAACCAGCAGTCAAATAGTGTATTATGATGTGGAGAAAAATGATTTTATGAGCCAGTACAACGATATACCCTGATTAAGGAAACGCAGTTTATGGCTCTTTAGTTAGGTGATATCCGGTGCGTCGTAAAAAGAAGAATAAAGAAAAGAAACCGATCTTAAAAAGAATGCAAAGAAAACTCTGGGTAGTGTTTGGAGTGCTTTGCATTCTTTTTGTGGTGCTGATTGGAAGGCTCATGTATATCGAATATACCAGCGGAGCCAAATATGAAAAGATAGTGCTGGCCCAGCAGGATTATTCCAGCACCATCATCCCCTATCAGCGCGGAGACATTATAGATGCAAAAGGCACGGTGCTGGCCACATCCGTGGATGTGTATAACGTGATACTGGACTGCAAAGTCCTCAATGCTAATGATGACAAGATAGACTCCACCATCAGGATAGTGACAGACTGCTTCCCGGAAATAAACGGAGAAGATATGCGAAAAGCTCTCTCCGATACCCCGGAGAATCCATATGTGAAACTGGCAAAGAAAGTCTCATATGAAGAGAAACAAAAATGCCAGGAGATCATGGATGATGAAGAACAGGGAAAACAGATAACGGGCATCTGGTTCGAAAAGGAATATATCAGAGAGTATCCGTATAATAACCTGGCATCCGCAATGCTTGGCTTTTCCACCAGCACCACAGGAGTTATTGGCCTGGAAAATTTTTATAACAGCGAGCTTTCCGGCGTGAACGGCAGATCCTACGGCTATCAGAGCGAAGACAACACTTTGGAACAGACCGTGGTGGAGCCGGTGGACGGTAATGTGGTGCAGCTCACCATAGATGCAAACATCCAGACCATAGTGGAGGATGTGCTGAGAAGGTGGAATGCTGAATACCAGACTAAAGACGATGACGGCAACGTGATCATGGACGGCAGCAAGAATGCTTCCTGTGTGGTGATGAATCCCAACACCGGAGAGATCCTGGCCATGGCCACCTATCCGGATTTTGACCTTAATAATCCGAGAGATCTTTCGAAGTATTTCACCGAAGAGGAAGAAGCCCTCATGTCTGAAGACATGAAGATGGATGTGTTAAATCAGCTGTGGCAGAACTACGCCATCACCCACACCTTTGAGCCGGGATCCACATTCAAGCCTTTTACTGTGGCGGCCGGCCTTGAAACCGGTACTCTGACCGGAGCCGAAAGCTTCTTCTGCGACGGAGGAGAATTCATATCGGGATCCCATATACACTGCTGGAAACATGAGGGCCACGGAGAACTGTCCGTGAAGGGAGCCATAGAGAATTCCTGTAACGATGCCCTTATGCAGATGTCATATCTGATAGGAGCCTCGAACTTTTCTCATTATCAGTCCATTTTTGGATTCGGACAGAAGACCAATATCGACCTGCCGGGAGAAGCCAGCACCGCTTCTCTTATGTATGACGAAGAAGGACTGGAAAAGACCATTAATATCGCTACCAACGCCTTCGGACAGAACTTTAATGTCACCATGGTGCAGCTGGCCTCGGCATTCTGCTCTGTCATAAACGGAGGTCATATGTATCAGCCCCATGTGGTGTCTGCCATACTGGATAAGAACCACAACGTGGTACGGCGTGTAGAGCCTGTGGTATCAAAGGAGACCATATCACAGGAGACCAGTGATGTGTTAAAAGATGCACTCCTCGGCGTACCGGTGGAGGGCACGGGAAAGCTGGCCCGTATAGCCGGTTATAACATCGGAGGAAAGACCGGAACGGCCCAGAAGATCCCGAGAGACGCAAATACATACGTGGTTTCCTTCATCGGATTTGCACCGTATGTGAACCCGGAAGTGGTGGTGTATGTGGTGATCGATGAACCGAACCATGAGAAGCAGGATCAAAGTAACTTTGCAGTGGCCTGCGCACATGATATAATGCTTCAGTTGCTTCCCTATATGAATATCCCCACGGCAGCGGAAGAGGGATACGATCCGGGAGTGGAATTTCCGGAGGACACCAGAAACCCGGTGATCTATCCGGGTATGAATGCTCCTGCGGAGAGCACGACGGCAGCTCCAAGCACAGAGGCCCAGCCAGCAGAAGCGGCGGAAACGGCTCCGGCAGAAGATGGAGAGTCCGGCGGAAATATGGGCGGAGAAGCAGCGACTAATCCCGAAATAGTAAATCCCGAAGCGGCAGCAAGTAACGCCGAAGGGTATGTAACGGAAAGTATGGAGAACGGTGGTGCAGCACAATGACAGTTCAAACGTTTTTACCTTTGTTTATCAGTTTTATTATAATGGTGGTCCTGGCTCCATTTGTGATTCCGGCGCTTACGAAGCTTAAGGCTTCCCAGACCGAGCGAAACATCATGGAAGAGCACGTGAAAAAGACAGGCACTCCCACCATGGGCGGGATAATGATCATAATAGCAGTGGCAGTATCCACCCTGATCTTCGGACGAAATGAAAGCAGAAACTATATGGTGCTCCTTCTTACCGTGGGTTTTGGCATCATAGGATTCATAGATGATTATCTTAAAGTGGTGAAGAGAAAATCCGACGGGCTTCTGGCCTGGCAGAAACTGATCCTTCAGATCATTGTCACCACAGCTTTTCTCATATGGTTTTTAAACACACCGGGATGCGATCTTAGCATAGTGATACCTTTCACCGGTGGATACTGCGCCAATATCGGGATCATAGCCATTCCTCTTTTCTATTTTGCTGTGATAGGTACGGTAAACGGCACTAATTTCACAGACGGTGTGGATGGACTGCTTGGCACAGTGACTCTGCCCGTGGCTGCATTTTTCTTTGTGGTATCCGCGCATCTTTCTCAGGGAGTGGAACCTGTGAGCCTTGCCGTTATAGGCACCCTTATGGGATACCTGCTTTTTAACTGTTATCCTGCCAAAGTCTTTATGGGGGATACAGGATCTCTTGCCATAGGAGGATTCGTGGCAGGCGCTGCATACGTGATGAATATGCCCCTTTTTATCATAATAGTGGGCTTCATATATCTGGCAGAGGTCCTCTCTGTCATCATTCAGGTGTCTTATTATAAGATCACCAAGGGAAAGAGGATATTCAGGATGGCTCCCATCCATCATCATTTCGAGCTTGGCGGATGGTCGGAAACCAGAGTGGTCACTGTGTTTGCCGTGGTCACGGCACTCCTTTGCATAGTAGGATATTTGGCAAGGTAAAGAAGATGAAAGATATAAGGAATTTAAATAATTTTCTGGTGGTTGGCGCAGGACGAAGCGGTGAAGCCGCATCAAAGCTGCTCATAAGAAACGGTAAAAACGTGATCCTCTTTGACGGCGGAGAAAAGTTTTCTCCGGAAGAGTTTATAAAAAAGAATCCGGAATTAAAGAGTATAAAGATCCTGACGGGAGAGTTGAACTCCGAAGACATAAAGACTGTGGATGCGGCAGTTCTTTCCCCCGGAGTGCCACTGGATTCAAAGGACGCCCTCACCATTAAGGACGCGGGGATAAAGATCATTGGCGAAGTGGAGCTGGCATACGGCTTTTCCGACGGAAAGACTGTGGGCATCACCGGCACCAACGGGAAGACCACTACTACGGCACTTACCGGAGAGCTTATGAAGACATTCTATCCGGATGTGCATGTGGTGGGAAACATAGGTATTCCCTATACCACCATAGCGGATGAGACCGGAAAAGACTCTGTGACTGTGGCGGAGATCAGCTCTTTCATGCTGGAGACCACAGATGAATTCCATCCCGAAGTGACAGCCATACTTAATATCACGCCGGATCATCTGGATCGCCATCACTCTATGGAAAACTATATAAAGGCGAAGGAGAATATCATAAACAGACAGACTAAGGACGACACCTGTGTGCTGAATTATGAGGATCCTGAGCTTAGGAGATTTGCTGAAGAAACAGAAAGAAACGGAAGAGGACCGAAGGTGGTGTTCTTCTCTTCCGAAAGAGAATTAAATCCGGGACTCTATGTGAAGGACGGCCACATATTTTTAAGTAAAGACGGCAGCGTCACAGACGTGATCGATGTCCATGATCTTCAGATCCTCGGAAAACATAACTATGAAAACGCAATGGCTGCCATAGCCATGGCGGATGCTCTGTCTGTCCCCATGGATAAGATCCGCGAGGGACTTAAAGCTTTCACGGCTGTGGAGCACAGGATAGAGTATGTGTGTGAAAAAAGGGGAGTGCGTTTCTATAATGATTCCAAGGGCACTAATCCCGATGCTGCCATAAAGGCTGTGGAAGCCATGGACAGGCCCACCATCCTTATAGGCGGAGGCTATGATAAAAAGTCATCCTATGATGAATGGATAGAATCCTTCGGAGATAAGGTGAAGAAGCTTGTCCTTATAGGTGTGACGAAAGAAAAGATTGCAGAATGTGCAGAGTCTCACGGATTTAAAGAATATGAATTTGCAGAGACTCTGGAAGAAGCCATAGATAAATGTTATGAAGCGGCAAAAAGCGGAGATGCGGTGCTGCTTTCACCTGCCTGTGCCAGCTGGGATATGTTCAAATCCTTTGAGGAGCGGGGCAGGATATTTAAGGAGTATGCAAGGAGTCTAAGTGAGTAGGGAAGACAGGGAAAGCAGAAGAGAAGCAGCCCCCATCAGAAAAGCCCGATACTTTGATTACAGTTTATTATTCTTCCTGGTAGTGCTATTGGGCGTGGGCTACGTTATGCTTTATTCCACCAGCGCATATACGGCCACCTTGAGAAACGGTGATTCTGCTTTTTTCCTTAAAAAGCAGCTTTTCGCATCGGCTCTGGGCGCTGCCGGGCTCATATTCTGCGTGGTGGTGGATTATCATTTCTGGAAGCACATATCAGGAGCTCTGTATGTGGTTTCCTTTATTATGTGCGTCTTCGTGCTCTTTGCGGGAAATGAATCTCACGGTCAGTCCAGATGGATAGAGATAGCAGGTATCAACGTGCAACCTTCCGAGATAGGAAAGGTGGCTGTCATAGTGGCAATGGCCACTGTTATCTCGAAGATACCGAAACAGCTTCGCAATATGGAAAACCTGCTGAAACTCTTCGCACTGATCCTGCCCATATTCGGTGTGGTGGCGGCAAATAACCTGTCCACGGCTCTTATCATATTCGGTATAGCATTTATAATGGCCTTTGTGGCATACCCCGGATATAAGCCCTTCTTCATCATTGTGGCACTGGGAGGCCTGGCTGCATGGATGCTCATGATGCTTCCCGGTATGGAATACCGGTTCGAACGTATCCAGGTGTGGAAACATCCGGAGAATTTCGAAACAGGCTATCAGACCCTGCAGGGGCTGTATGCCATCGGAAGCGGCGGACTCTTCGGTAAAGGGCTGGGGTCATCCATACAAAAGACCTTTGTGCCCGAGGCCAGAAACGACATGATCTTTTCTATCATATGCGAGGAACTGGGGCTGTTCGGTGCCATCTGCATCATTGTGCTTTATATCCTTTTGATCTGGAGATGCCTCTTCGTGGCACTAAATGCCAGGGACATGTTCGGGTCATTCTTAGTGATAGGCATCATGGCCCATATAGCGCTGCAGGTCATCATGAACATCGCGGTGGTGACAAACACCATGCCTAATACCGGTGTCACGCTGCCCTTTATCAGTTACGGCGGCACATCACTTGCCATCACCATAAGCGAGATAGGAATAGTCCTGTCCGTATCGAAAGGAATTCAGATGAAATGAAGATCCGTTTTTATCTGGTAAATATAATACTGGGCGTGATCATAGCCATCATAGTGGCTGTCTTTCTCATCATACAGTTTTGCAAGATAGAAAACGTGAGCCTGACCGGCACGGACCTATACACCGTGGAAGAGATGGACGGGTATGTGAGGAATTATAAATATTCGGAAAACTCCATATATGTGGTGATCCACAGTCTGATAAAACCCGTGAAAGATGTGCCTTTCATAGAAAGCGTGAAGGTGAGATTTGACGGGCCTGCCGGCATTAAGATAGAGGCAAAGGAAAAGGAAATGCTGGCTGTCATGGCAGAGGAAAACGGGCTTTATGTGTATTTCAACACAGACGGAATAGTGACTGATGTATCGGAAAGATTCCTGGAGGAGAAGAATCTGCCGGGCGTGACAGGCGTACATTGCAGCGATGCGGTGCCGGGAGAGATGATCCCGGTGGAACAGAATGCGGCAAACCGCCTGCTCACACTTACGAAAAACCTGGCCAAGTATGAGATAGAAGCCAACGACTACAGCTTCGACCAGCTTTCGAATCTATGGATGAACCATAACGGCATTTCCGTGAATTTCGGAACCGACGAACTCATAGCGGAAAAGGTCATCAGACTGGATGCTATTTTACCCCAGATAGAGGGGCAGACAGGCACCCTTCATCTGGAGAACTGGACCGAGCAAAACACTGATGTGGTATTTGAAAGAGTGACTAATTAGAGGCAAAAGTTAAATAGGGATTAAACCAAAAATCTGTTGAATAATTAGGTGAAAAAATATATCATATAGGAGATTGTAAAGGATATATGATATTTCGATTACACATACACATACATTGATGGGAGGAAATAGTTTTGTTAGAGATAATGACTAACGAAAGCGATTCCAGCGCAAAGATCATCGTAATCGGTGTGGGTGGCGCAGGAAATAATGCCGTTAACCGGATGATCGAAGAAAATATCGAGGGCGTTGAGTTCATCGGAGTAAATACAGATAAGCAGGCTTTGGCTTTATGTAAGGCTCCCACCCTCATTCAGATAGGCGAAAAGTTAACAAAGGGTCTCGGCGCAGGTGCTAAGCCTGAGATCGGACAGCAGGCAGCAGAAGAGAGCCAGGAAGAGCTTTCCGCAGCCATTAAAGGTGCAGACATGGTGTTTGTTACCTGCGGTATGGGAGGCGGCACAGGTACAGGAGCAGCTCCCGTGGTGGCAGAACTTGCAAAAGAGCAGGGCATCCTCACAGTAGGCGTGGTGACAAAGCCTTTCAAATTCGAGGCTAAGACCAGAATGATGAATGCCCTTTCAGGTATTGAAGAATTAAAGGACAATGTGGATACACTCATTGTGATCCCCAATGATAAGCTCCTTGAAATAGTAGACAGACGTACATCCATTCCGGATGCGCTGAAGAAAGCAGATGAAGTGCTTCAGCAGGCTGTACAGGGAATCACAGATCTTATCAACCTCCCTGCACTTATCAATCTGGACTTTGCAGATGTGCAGACAGTCATGAAGGACAAGGGTCTGGCTCATATCGGTATCGGTACCGCCTCCGGCGACGAGAAGGCTCTGGAAGCAGTGAAACTGGCTGTGGCCAGCCCGCTTCTGGAAACCACCATCGATGGTGCTACGGATGTCATCATCAATATCTCCGGAGACATCTCTCTTATGGATGCTAATGACGCTGCCAGCTATGTTACAGATCTGGCAGGCGATAATGCAAATATCATATTCGGTGCGAAGTTTGATGACAGCGTTCCGGATGCAGCGACCATCACAGTCATCGCTACAGGTCTTACAGGTGTATCCAGCCAGACTTCCAGCGTGATGCCCGGTCTTCGTTATGCATCAAACGCTACAGTGGGTGCATCAGCAGTGACCAGAGCAGCAGTTTCAAACAGAGCTGCAGGCGGTGCGGTACAGAACGGACTTCACTCCACAGCCGCAAGACCGGTCACTCCGGTACAGGCTACCAGCGCGACACCGGTTCAGCCGATAGCAGCCACTCCGGTGACACCGGTCACAAACCCGGGTCTTTCCGGAATACAGAAGCCGCAGATGCCCACCAGTTCAGTAAAGGAAACGGACATCAAGATACCGGACTTCTTAAAGAACACACGTAAATAACACAAACCATGAAAGCCTTCGTAAAAAGCGAAGGCTTTTTTTCGATAGAGTAAAAAAAGGGGGAACATTATGGAGATTACATTTATAGGAGCTGCCCATGAGGTCACGGGAAGCTGCCACTATGTGTCTGTAGGAGACAAGCATTTCCTGGTGGATGCGGGAATGGAGCAGGGAGCTGATGCCTATGTGCAGCAGGAGATCCCGGTGAATGCGGCAAACATAGACTATGTGTTCATCACCCATGCCCATATAGATCACTCAGGACTTCTTCCGCTTTTATACGCCCATGGTTTCAGGGGGCAGGTATACGCCACAGAGGCCACATGTGAGCTTTGCGATATCATGCTGAAGGATTCGGCACACATTCAGGAAGCTGAAGTGGAATGGAAGAACCGTAAGGCAAAGCGTTCCGGCGGAGACGTGGTGGAGCCGCTCTATACCATGGACGACGCAGTGGGAGTGCTGATGCATTTCAGACCGTGCCCCTATCATCTGCAGCTTAACATCTGCCCGGAGATCTCCATCAGGTTTAATGATGCAGGACATCTTCTGGGATCTTCATCCATCGAGATATGGCTCACGGAAGGAGAAGAGAAGAGAAAAGTGCTTTTCTCCGGAGATGTGGGTAACACGGATATTCCCCTCATAAAGGATCCGGAATTCGTAAACGATGCTGATTATGTGCTGATAGAATCCACATATGCAGGAAAAGAACATAAGGCACCGGCGGACTTTGCGGTGGCACTGGGAGAGATCATAAAGAGCACACTGTCCGGCGGCGGAAACCTGGTGATCCCGGCCTTTTCCGTGGGGCGTACCCAGGAGCTTCTGTATTTCATCAGAAAGATAAAAGAAGAGAAGCTGATCCCTGATTTCACGGACTTTGATGTGTATATGGACAGCCCTCTGGCAGTGGAAGCCACTAATGTGTTTAAGGAAAACGTGGCAGAATGCTTCGATGAAGAGGCTATGAATCTGGTGAAGGCGGGAGTGAACCCCATTGGATTTAAAGGCCTTCATGTGGCAGTCACCAGCGATGAATCGAAGCGTATAAATGTGGATCTGACACCGAAGGTGATAATATCCGCATCCGGTATGTGTGAGGCAGGACGTATCAGGCACCATCTGAAGCATAACCTGTGGAGAAAGGAGAGCACCATCCTCTTCGTGGGATTCCAGGTGCCGGGCACTCTGGGACACAGCCTCCTTAACGGCATAGATGAAGTGAAGATATTCGGTGAAAAAGTGGCGGTAAATGCCCGTATCGAAAACCTGCCCGGTATCAGCGGCCATGCAGATGAACCTCATCTTCTGGACTGGCTTTCACACGTGGATCATCCGAAACAGGTATTTGTGGTTCACGGTGATGATGAAAACACGGACTACTTTGCGGATAAGATCCAGGAAAAACTGGGGTATAAGGCATATGCGCCATATTCAGGAGATGCCTTCGACCTTATCACCGGAGACATGGTGGCCCGCGGAAGCAGAGAGAAAGTGAAGAAGACGAAGGAGAAGTCAAAGGCTTCTTCCAATGTGTTCGCAAGACTTCTGGCTGCGGGACAGAGGCTGCTTAAAGTCATCGAAAAGAATGAAGGAGTGGCAAATAAAGATCTGGCGAAATTTGCGGATCAGATCAATTCTCTTTCAGATAAATGGGATAGATGAGAGGAAAGAAAAATGACTGTTAATGAAAAGATAAAAGCATTAAGAACTGAGATGGATAAGGAAGGCATAGACTTCTATCTGGTGATCACCGCAGATCCCCATCTTTCCGAATATGTATGCGAAGCATATAAGACCACGGAATATATCAGCGGTTTTACCGGAGAAAATGCCACAGTTATCGTATCAAAAGATGAGGCGCTGCTCTGGGCAGACGGTAGATTCTTTATCCAGGCCGAAAGAGAGATAAAGGGCACAGAGTTTAAGCTTATGAAAATGGGCGAAGAAGGTGTGCCGAAGGTGGAAAAATATCTTAAGGACCACCTGAAAGAGGGACTCTGCCTGGGCTTTGACGGAGAATGCTTAAGCGTGGAGGATTCGGAAAAATATGAAGCCATAGCCGCCGCCAATAAGGCAAAGATCGATCCGAAGCATGACCTGATCGGAAGGATATGGAAAAACAGACCGTCACTTCCTATGGATAAGATATGGATCCTGGAAGAAAAGTACGCAGGAAAGAGCATTAAGGAAAAGCTTGGTCTGATAAGAGAAAAGATGGATAAAAAGAAAGCGGATGCGCATGTCCTCACAGATCTTCCGGACATAGCATGGCTCCTTAATCTGCGCGGAAACGATATAGAGTGTTCCCCTATATTCATGGCATTTTTCTGTCTGGATAAAAACAGCGCTACACTTTATGCGGACAGTGCAAAGGTGCCGGAAGATGTGAAGGCATATCTTAATGATAACGGTGTTGGGATTAAGCCTTACAGAGCCATCTATGACGATCTTAAAGAGTCAAAGGCCGGATCCGTATTATATGATCCCGAGGTGCTTAATAAAAGTCTCCTTGACGCTTTCCCGAAGGGAGCCAAGGGAGTGAAGGATACCAATCCCACCAATGTGGAGAAGGCTGTAAAGAACGATACGGAAATAGAAAATACCATTCAGGCGCATATAGAGGACGGCCTGGCTGTGACCAGATTTATCTACTGGCTGAAGCAGAACCTCGGAAATCAGGAGATCACAGAGATCTCGGCTTCGGACTATCTTCATGAAATGAGAAAGAAAGGCAAAGACTTTTTTGAACTTTCCTTTGAAACCATAGCGGCATATGGCCCTAATGCAGCCATGATGCATTACACCGCTACGCCGGAAAGCTATAGCGTACTGAAACCGGAAGGCTTTCTTCTGGTGGATTCCGGCGGACAGTATTATACCGGCACTACGGACATCACCAGGACCATAGTTCTCGGACCCCTCACCGATAAGATGAAAGAGTATTTCACCGTGACACTCAGGTCTCATATCAGGCTTGCCATGGCCAAATTCCCTGAAGGTGCCATAGGGCAGAATCTGGATGCACTTTCAAGAGGCCCTGTATGGGATATGGGACTGGATTACCGCTGCGGCACAGGCCACGGTGTGGGACATGTGCTTAATGTCCATGAAGGCCCCCAGAGATTCCACTGGAGAGTGCGCAGTAATTCCACTGTATGGGCACTGAAGCCCGGAATGATCACCACAGATGAGCCGGGACTGTATATAGAAGATGAGTTTGGCATACGTCATGAAAACGAGCTTCTTTGCGTGAAGGATGAGAAGACGGAATACGGACAGTTCCTGTCATTTAAGAATATAACTGTATGTCCCATAGACCTTGAGGCAGTGATACCGGAGATGATGACAGAGGATGAAAAAGCATATCTTAACGATTACCACAGACATGTGTATGAGACTCTTTCACCCCTTATGACGGACGAAGAAAAGGAATGGCTTTCCCATGAAACCAGAAGCATCTAAAGTCCTTTTAATGGACGGACACAGCATATTAAACAGGGCATATTACGGCCTTCCGGATCTGACGGATTCCAAGGGAAGGCATACTAATGCTGTCTATGGATTTTTAAACATGATGTTTAAATACATAGAGACGGAAGAGCCCACCCATTTCGGAGTGGCCTTCGACGAGTCTGCCCCCACCTTCAGACACGAGATGTACAGCGCGTATAAAGGCACCAGAAAGCCAATGGATCCTGAACTTAAGAGCCAGGTGCCCATGATAAAGGAAATGCTTACGGCTATGAATGTGCCAATCTTTTCACAGCCGGGCCTGGAAGCGGATGATATTCTTGGCACCCTTTCAAAGGCAGCGGAAGAGAAGGGAATGGAAGTCACGGTGGTGTCCGGAGACAGAGACCTGCTTCAGCTGGCCAGCGATCATATTAAGATCAGCATTCCAAAGACAAAGAAAACCGGGACAGAGATAGAGGATTATTATGCTTCGGATGTGAAGGAGAAGAAGGGCGTCACACCGGAAGAATTCATAGACGTGAAAGCCCTTATGGGAGATGCTTCCGATAACATCCCCGGAGTGCCGTCCATAGGAGAAAAGACTGCTACAGCCATAATCGCGCAGTATCATTCCATAGAAAACGCGCATGAGCATGTGGCAGAATTAAAGCCTCCCAGAGCTTCAAAGAATCTGGAGGAATTCTATGATCAGGCAGTGCTTTCAAAGACCCTTGCCACAATAGAAGTCCATGCGGACATTCCTTTTATACCAAAGGAAATAACGGACGATATGTTTTTTACAAATGAAGCATATCTTCTTTGCAAAGAATGGGAACTGAAATCCCTTGTGGTGAGGTTTGAAAACAGAGGGGATAATAAAAACGATATAGAGGGCTCTTTTAAGAAGTTTGGTTCCATAGAGGATCTTAAGAGCCTTAAGGAAAAGGCTGCGTCAGGGAAAAAATACGCCGGTATCAGCCTTCTTTTCCTGAAGAATCCCTTCGCGGAAAATATGGCATCGGACGGAGACAAGGCGGGACGCACTCTCTATGGGGCTGCATTTTCCACAGGAGATGAAACGGGATTTATAACCACATCTTCTGCATCGGAGGAAGATATCATAGGGGAGATACAGAACTATTATGATGATGGATGCACGGTTTCACTCCGGGGTTTAAAGACCATCCTTCCCTACTTTTCCTTTGAGGATAGGAGCCGTATATTCGACACAGAGACAGCGGCATATCTTCTGAATCCGCTGGCAGGAGAATACCCTGCATGTGACATAGCAAAGACCGAGCTTTCGCTCATAGTATCCACCCATGAGGAGCTCTTTGGCAAAGGAAAGAGTGAAAAGGCATATAACGAAGAGCCGGAAAAGGCCTTCACCTACGCATGCTATGAAGCATATACATCATATGCCGCAAAGCCTCTTATGGAAGAAAAGCTAAAGTCCCTCGGCATGGAAGACTTATACAGGGATATAGAACTTCCTCTGACATATGCCCTTTACAATATGGAAAAAGAGGGGCTTGCCATGGACGGAGAGGCTCTGAAGGCCTATGGAAGAAAACTCGGAGAGAAGATAGAGGAAACCGAAAAGAAGATATATGAGGAAGCCGGAGAGGAATTTAATATCAGTTCTCCGAAGCAGCTTGGGACAATACTTTTTGAAAAACTGAGTCTGCCCTATGGGAAAAAGACAAAGACCGGCTATTCCACTGCAGCCGATGTGCTGGAAAAGCTGAAATACGAATATCCAATCGTGGAAAACATCCTTTCCTACAGGACATTCAGTAAGCTGAAGTCCACCTATGCAGACGGGCTGCTCCCTTGTCTGGCTGCGGACGGAAGAGTGCATTCATCCTTCCAGCAGACTGTGACCGCCACAGGCAGGATCAGCTCTACAGAACCGAATCTCCAGAATATCCCTGTGCGTATAGAGCAGGGAAAGCTCATCAGAAAGGTGTTTCATCCGAAGGACGGATATGTGTATATAGATGCGGATTATTCTCAGATAGAGCTCAGAGTGCTTGCACATCTATCGGGAGACCCCGCTCTTATTGAGGCATATCTTAACGGTCAGGACATCCACAGGTCCACGGCTTCGAAGGTGTTTCATAAGGCATTTGACGAAGTGACGGAGCTTGACAGAAGAAGAGCCAAAGCCGTGAATTTCGGTATAGTATACGGTATCAGCGCCTTTGGCCTCTCACAGGACCTGAATATAGACAGAAAAGAGGCTCAGGACTATATTGACAGCTATTTTGATGTGTATCCCGTGCTTCATGAGTATATAAAAGGACTGGTGGAGAGCGCGAAGGAAAAGGGATACGCAGAGACTCTCTTCGGCAGGAGAAGACCAGTGCCGGAGCTTACGTCCAGTAATTTCATGCAGCGCCAGTTCGGCGAGAGAGTGGCAATGAACTCTCCTGTTCAGGGCACTGCGGCTGATATAATAAAGATAGCCATGGTGAAAGTCCATGATGCATTAAAGGACCGGGGACTGAAATCGAAGCTGGTGCTTCAGGTCCACGATGAGCTTCTCATCGAGACAGAGATATCCGAGAAGGAAGAGGTAGAGAACATCCTTCGAAGAGAAATGGAAAACGCAGTAAAATTAAGGGTTCCGCTGGAGATCGATATGCATGAAGGCGCCACCTGGTATGATGCAAAATGACAGAGGATTTGATATAATGTTATTTGTTGGGATCACCGGAGGAATAGGGGCCGGAAAGAGTGAAGTTCTGGCATTTCTCGAGAAAAAAGAAAGAGTGAAAGTCATATACAGCGACCTTCTGGCCAGAGAGCTCATGGCTCCCGGGAGAGAGTGTTATGATGAGGTGTCGGCTCTGTTCGAGGGAAAGAATATAAAGAAGGCCGACGGCTCTTTTGACAGGAGAAGGATGGCCCGGATCATGTTTAAGAAAAACGGGCTCCGGGAGAAAGTAAATGCCATAGTTCATCCTGCTGTGAAGAAAGTGATCTTAAGAACTGTGGAGGAAGAAAGGAAAAAAGGAGAACTTGATTATCTCTTTCTGGAATCCGCCATATTGTTGGAAGACGGATACAGGGAACTCTGTGATGAGATATGGTATGTGTATGCGCCGGAAGATGTGAGAGCAGAGCGGCTCAAAGCCACCAGAGGCTATTCCGATGAAAAGGTGCAGGATATCTTAAAGAACCAGTATACCGATGAAAAATATCGTGAGAATGCGGATGCAGTCATAGAAAATGCTGCAGACAGAGACAAATTATACCGCAGTATCGATGCTGTGTTAAAGGGACATGAACTGAAAGAGGATATTTCTGAAGATATGGGAAAGCAGGATAAAGAGACAGAAAAGAAACCGGACTATGTATTCGGACTGGACATAGGCACCCGTAACGTGGTGGGAACCGTGGGTGAGCTTTTGGACGACAAAGGCAGCTTCCATGTGATAGCTCAGTGTTCCATGGAACATGAGACCAGGGCCATGCTGGACGGGCAGATCCATGACATAAACCGTGTGGCAAATGTGGTGGAAGCTGTGAAGAAAGAACTGGAAGAAAAGACCGGTCTTGCACTCACAGAAGTATGTATAGCGGCGGCAGGCCGTGTGCTTCGCACCATCACCACCAGAGTGGAATATGACTATGAAGAAGAAACCGTGGTGACCGGAGAAGACATACACACCATGGATCTTCTCGGTGTGGATAAAGCCCAGCAGGAACTGAAGGAAGAGAATGATTCCAAGTATAAGTTCTATTGCGTGGGATACTCCGTGATGAAGTATTATCTGAACGGTGACATCTTCGGAAATCTGGAAGGCCATAAGGCTGAGCGTATAGAGGAAGACATCATCGTTACATTCCTTCCTGAAGACGTAGTGGACGGCCTGTACAGCGCTGTGGAAAGAGCAGGGCTTAAGGTGGCCAATCTCACTCTGGAGCCTATAGCCGCCATCAACGTGGCCATTCCCGAGTCTTTCAGAATGCTGAATATAGCCCTTATAGACGTGGGCGCCGGTACCTCCGATATATGTATCACAAAGGAAGGCTCCATAGCCGCATACGGCATGATACCCTTTGCCGGAGATGAACTCACCGAAGTGCTGGTGCAGGCATATCTGGTGGATTTCGCCGCTGCGGAACAGATAAAGAAAGACTCCACAGAGCTTAAAGAAGTGACATATTCCGATATCATGGGGATCTCCCACACGGTGAAAGCCGAGGAAGTGTGGAAGCTGACAGATCCGGTTCAGGAAAAGATCACTACCGCTGTGGCGGAAAAGATAAAGGAATTAAACGGTGATAAGACGGTCAGCGCAGCCTTCGTGGTGGGAGGAGGCGGAAAGGTCCACGGCTTCTGCGAGAATCTGGCAAAGAAGCTGGATATACCGGGAGAAAGAGTGGCCCTTCGCGGAGAAGAAGTGATGAAGAAAGTCACCTTCGATCAGCCTGAAGTGCGTAAAGACCCGCTTCTGGTGACACCTATCGGTATCTGCCTGAACTATTTCGAACAGAAGAATAACTTCATCATGATCCACTTTAACGGTGAGATGATGAAGCTTTATGATAACGGTCATCTGACTGTGGTGGATGCAGCTCTCCAGGCAGGCTTCTCCACAGAAGAGCTTTTCCCCAGAAGGGGCAAGGAGATACATTTCACCGTGAACGGAGCCAAGAGGATGATTCGGGGCGAGGCAGGAGAATCCGCTGTGGTCATCATGAATGATGAAGAAGTGGGGCTTAATACACCGCTTATCGGAAATGCATATATCACCATAGAAGCATCCACAGCAGGATCACAGGCATACCGCACCATAGAAAGCTTAAGCGAATACACCGGAGACACAGTGACATTTTCCGTGAACAATCACAGCGTGAAATGTCCGAAATTCGTGGAAGTGAACGGAAGCCTGGAGCCCGGAACCTATGTGATAAAAGAAGGCGACGCCATCGAGACCAGGAATTATTACACCGTGGGACAGCTGAAGGAATTCATGGATGTGGAGCTGGATGAGGACAAAGACATCTATGTGAATAACAGAGTGGCCACCATGGATACGCTGATCTATGAAAACTTCAGCATAGAATGGTCTGTGCTGGGATACGGCAGTCTGGAAAGTGAATACAAACATTCCGAAGACAGCGAGATAATTCAGGAAGAAAAGAGACAGGCAGAGGAAGAGCAGGAAGCCCTCATAGATGCATATAATGAAGTGGTGGCTGAGGAAGGCGGAGAACTTATAGACAAAGGTGAGTGGAAAGAAGAAAAAGCACCGGCGGATAAAGACGGCATCACTTTATATATAAACGAAGAAGAGCATCAGCTCACGGGGAAGAGCGAATACATCTTTGTGGACATCTTTAATGTCATAGACTTTGATACAAACCAGAGTAACGGCAGACAGGTGCTAATGAAGGTGAACGGACAGAAAGCAGTATATACCACACCGCTCACGGCAGGGGACAGAGTGGAAATAGGATGGATGGAAAAATAGAATGGACCTTTTTTCTATAGCCAGCGGATCTTCCGGAAATGCTATATGCACAGGCAGCGAACATACACATGTGTTGCTTGATGCAGGGATCAGCGGCAAGAGGATAGAGCAGGGACTGAATACTCATGATTACACCCTGTCAGATATAGATGCTGTGCTCATAACCCATGAACACAGTGACCATATACAGGGACTGGGAGTTATAGCCAGGAAGTGCACTATCCCAATATATGCCACCAAGGGTACCATCAGGGCCATAATGAATAATAAGTCTCTGGGACAGATCAATCCCGGGCTTTTCTATGAGGTGAAACCAGATACGGATTTTACGGTTGGGGATCTTATTATCCACCCGTTCAGAATATCTCATGATGCGGCAGACCCCGTGGCATACAGAGTGGAATGCAAGGAAAAGAAAGTGGCTGTGCTCACCGATCTAGGTGTGTATGATGACTACATCATAGATAACGTGAGAGGACTGGATGCCATAGTGCTGGAAGCAAACCACGATATCCACATGCTGGAAGTGGGGAGCTACCCGTATCCGCTGAAGAAAAGGATACTGTCCGAGGTGGGACATCTGTGTAACGAAGCATCCGGACAGCTGCTGGGAAATATACTTCATGACAATATGAAACATATTTTTCTGGGGCATTTGTCAAAGGAAAACAATTATCCTTCACTTGCCTATGAGACAGTGAAGCTGGAGGTGTCCCTGGGGGAGAACCCCTATAAGGGATCGGATTTTAAGATAGAAGTGGCACCCAGAGACAGGGTGACTGATAGAGTGATAATCTAGAAAGACGAGGAAAAGAAATGGCTGATCAGGTGAAAAAAGCAGTGATAACCGTGGTGGGAAAAGACACGGTGGGCATTATAGCTAAGGTATGTACCTATCTATCGGATAACAGTGTGAACGTGCTGGATATCTCACAGACAATAGTAGACGGTTTTTTCAATATGATGATGATAGTGGATATACGAAATCTGGGATTCGAGTTCACCGAAATGCAGGAGAAACTGTCACAGATCGGGCAGGATATCGGAGTGGATATCCGGTGCCAGAAGGCGGAGATCTTTGAAATGATGCACAGGATATAAATATGGAGATATCGGTAAAAGACGACCTGAATCTTAATATGATAGCAAACAGCGGGCAGTGCTTCAGATGGGAAGCACTGCCTGTTTCGCAAAAAGAAGGAGGAAAGTTCCGTGTTCCCATGAGAGATAAATGTCTTATTATAGAGCAGCCCTCAGAAAATGAATATGAGCTTGACTGCAGTGAAGAGGAGTATGAAAGCATCTGGAAAGAATATTTTGACCTGAATAATGACTATTCCTCCATCCGGAAACGTATAAAGAAGAAAGATGATCCATTTCTTTACGAGGCGGCATCAAAGGGAGCAGGGTTAAGGATACTGCACCAGGACCCATGGGAAACCCTTATCAGCTTTATCATCTCACAGAACAGGAATATCCCGGCCATTAAGAAATCCATAGAGACTCTTTGCGGTCTGGCAGGAAAAGAAAAGAAGGATTCTGAAGGCAGACTCTATTATAGCTTTCCCGAACCGGAGGATATCCTTTCCATGAAGGATGAAGAGATGGCGGCCTGTAAGCTTGGGTACCGGGATGAATACATCATGCTTACCGCAAAGAAAGTGGCGGAGGGAGACTTTGACCTTAATAAAGCAATCAGCATGGAGGCGGATGAGGCCATAGACTATCTTATGACACTAAAAGGAGTGGGTCTTAAGGTGGCTTCCTGCGTGACTCTTTTCGGACTCCATAAGCTGGATGCCTTTCCCGTGGATGTGTGGATAAAGAAGGTTCTGGAGAATGAATACAAGAAGGGATATCCGAAAGAAAAATATACGCCATATAACGGAATATACCAGCAGTATATGTTTGAATATTACAGGGCAAAATAACTGATGAATAAAGAATTGCCACGGTATTTTGTTTATTGTATCATTAAATGATGGGAAATGCTGACTTTTGAAGCGAGATTCTTCGTGGAAAGGAGAAAAAAGATGACTATCAACAAAGAAAAAAA
Organism: Lachnospiraceae bacterium; assembly: GCA_024688505.1. Lineage (GTDB taxonomy): Bacteria > Bacillota > Clostridia > Lachnospirales > Lachnospiraceae > FD2005. Next base: position 2,390 of record JAILDZ010000162.1, on the reverse strand, counting down.
CGGGGATGCGCTTACAGTCACGATCGCGGGGGCACTGGATATCAAGACTGCGCCGGAGCTTTCTGCCGCACTGGAAGGTGAACTGGATGATGTGAACGAAGTATATTTCGATATGAAGGAATGTGATTATACTTCGTCCGCAGGACTCAGGGTGATCCTGGGAACATATCAGGTAATGGAAGAAAAAGACGGAAAAATGGCGCTTCGGAATGTAAATAAACCATTCATGGACATTCTTGAAGTCACCGGATTTTTAGATTTTTTGGATGTAGAGGAATAGAGAGCAGAGAAACGGTGATATATTCATGATAAAAATGATAGCTCCCGGTGAGGCAGATGAGTTTAAGAGTTGCTTCACCTCGGAGGTTTTAGCCAGAATCAATAATAGACAAGAGATGGGCATAGGGCGCTGTCGGACAATAATGAGCCGATGGGCGCCGTTTCGCTATCTATATCGGATGCAATAGAGGGTGAAGAAGGCAGAAACCTGATCCTGGAATACTTTTTCATTCTTCCGAAGTATCGGAGGACAGGTGTTTTTCGAAGCATTCTGGAATTCATCCGTGACAGGGTGAAAGATATGAAAGGCATCATAGTGCAGACCGTGGTGCCGGATATGGAGAATGAGGAAGCGGTTTTTGCAGCTCTCGGGTTTTCACGACTGGAGGACGGAAACGATGTCGTCAGTTTTCCCATAAGCGGAATGGATAACAGTGTTCTCTCCGATGAGAAGACCAAAATGATGCAGGAGGATGTGATACCTTTAAATGAGCTGCTACCCGCAGAGAGAAAGACTTTTTTAAAGGCATTCGAGGCAGACCTTCCGGCAGGACTTTTAAGAAAGTGAAAGGGGATCTGTAATGGCAGAAAAGATCACGAAGCAGGAAACGGAATATACGGAAGATGACTTCTACACAGCTGCGTTATCGGCTAGAACCGGTGGGCTTATGGAACTCGTAAGCAGGATATCCCCAAACCTTAAAGCCGAGGAGATGCTGGGGACAAACGGTTTTCCGTTTATCAGGATAGGCTTCCAAAACGATGAGATAAACATGGCATATTATCCGGTGGGCTCTCCTGATGACGGCAGATTCATTCTGTTCATAAAATGCACTGTGCTCATTCCGGATGAAGCGGATCCGACCCTGGCCGTGGATTGCGAAAGCTTTAACTTCGGAAGTTCATTCGGCTATGCGGTATATGATCCCACGGACGGAAGTGTGGAGCTGCGGGCACAGGTGCCGGAAACGGGCGGAATACTCGACAGTGAATACTATGAGAACATTCTGGATCTTTTTCTTTACAGTATTGATGATCTGAGGGAAACCATAGCGGGGTAACAGACTATGTCCGAAAATCTTTTTGACCAGCTGGAACAGCAAAAACAACAACAGATCGAAGATCAGGTCTACCGGAATGACACCGCGGTAAAGACCAGGGACAGATTTCATTTGGCACCGGATGATGCAGACACGGGAAGAGCCGCTGCGCCATATGATCCTGTGCTGAAAGAAGCACGAAAAAAATCTCTCACCGGCATGGCAAGTTCGCTTTTCAGAAGCTCGAAAAGAAAAGAGGTTCATGAAGGAAATGATGGGCTGGAGGGCCTGGTTCAATCTGCCAAGCAGCAGGAAGAAATACCTGTAGTGGAGATGGAACATGTCCACACAGAGATTTATGAAGAATCGAAGCAGACGGCTTCAGAGATATATAATTTTCTTGAAATTGATCTTCCCGAGGATGAAGTTAAGAGAAAAGAAAATACAAAGGGACTTAATGATTTTACGGTGCAGAAACTAACAGATCTTAAGGCCCTTTCTGCTTATGCGAATAATAAGGGTGAAGAACCCACCGAGGAACAGTTTGAAAGAATGTCCTAGGCCATCGATTTCTTCATCACATACAATAATGAAATGAAGGAAGTGGCTAAGGGATCACAGAAAGAGATCGACTCCAAATACAAAGAATTTTATGACCGTTATTTTAAGCAATACGGCCTGACAGAGAAAGACCATGAGATCCTGGGAACCTATGCTGCTTTATATAAAGAGGCTCACGGGGGGCTGTCCATTGAGGCGCTGAAGAAAAAGTAAAGACGGCAAAAAACTGACTGTCAAAGACTATACAGGTTCGGATGAAGAGTTCATAAATAAGGACCTGATAGACCTTAATAAACCTGAAATGATAGATGGCAAAGCGTATACGAAGCGCACCATGATAATGAAGGAGTTTAAACAGCCACTGTTTTTGAAAGACCATAATCCCCAGGACATCAGACAGGGGAATGTGGGGGACTGCTTCTTTTATGAAACCGGGAGATCTGAACCTGAATACCATGATGAGGAACTAAACTGATGAATTATGTTATAGTGAGCAGTGATGAAGCAGAG
>JAILDZ010000124.1 GCA_024688505.1 Lachnospiraceae bacterium | reverse complement strand
TGCTTCTCTGGCATATTCATATGTCCTTAAAAACTGATTGAAATCATGGATGCGCCCGAGGAGCTTAAGTTCCTCGTCGTTTGCGGACTGCAGGCCTATGGACATCCTGTTAATGCCCATGTCCCTGTATTTTTTGAAGGCATCTTTGGTGGCCGTGCCGGGGTTACACTCTATGGTGACCTCGGCATCGTCCTCCACATGAAAATAGTCATATACGGTTTCGCATATCCTGTCCATGGAAGCAAGTTCCAGCCAGCTGGGCGTACCGCCTCCTATATATATACTGGAGAGGGTGGATCCGGGCATACCTTTACCGAAATATGCTATCTCTTCACATATTTTATTTGTATATTTATCCCTCGTATCCTTATCATATGCCCCTGATAAAAAATCACAGTACAGGCACTTCCGTACGCAGAAGGGAATATGTATGTATAGTTCCATAGTTTTCTTACTCCGCTGAAGGCGTGTATTCAGATCCGGGTATGGGCAGAAGAGAAACCGGCATGCGGCCCGGTTTATTAAAGAAAGCCGAAAAGCAGCAGTGAAAATCCGCGCGCATGATTCCGTGCAGAGCACGGATTTTTACTGCTGTTTTCGGCGCTTACTTATCATGCGGCCGCTCAGCCGGGTTCAGTCTTCATCCAGCTTCAGCACACTCATAAACGCTTCCTGCGGTATCTCCACATTACCGAAGGTACGCATCCTCTTCTTACCCTCTTTCTGCTTCTCTAAGAGTTTCTTCTTACGCGTGATATCTCCTCCGTAACACTTAGCCAGCACATCCTTACGCACAGCCTTCACTGTTTCTCTGGCTATGACTTTGGATCCTATGGCAGCCTGTATCGGTATCTCAAAAAGATGCCTTGGGATCTCATCCTTCAGCTTTTCACACATCTTCCGCCCTCTTTCATATGCTGTTCCGGAAAATACGATAAAGGACAGGGCATCTATGGGTTCTTTATTAATAAGGATATCAAGCTTCACCAGATCGGATTTCTCATATCCCTTTATCTCATAATCAAAAGACGCATATCCTCTGGATCTGGATTTCAGCGCATCAAAGAAATCGTATATGATCTCGTTTAAGGGAAGCACATACTTTATGAGCGCCCTGGCTTCTTCTATATATTCCAGGCTCACATACACTCCTCGTCTTTCCTGACAGAGGTCCATTATGGATCCTATATAATCGGAGGTCACCATGATCTCCGCATCCACCACGGGTTCTTCCATGTAATCTATCTCTGCCGGATCCGGAAGGTTTGTGGGGTTTGTGAGGTCTATCACAGTACCGTCCGTCTTATGTACTTTATATATAACGCTGGGGGCCGTGGTCACCAGGTCCAGGTTATACTCTCTTTCAAGCCTCTCCTGAATGATCTCCAGATGGAGAAGTCCTAAGAATCCGCAGCGGAAACCGAATCCCAAAGCCACAGAAGTCTCCGGCTCATATTGCAGGGCTGCATCATTAAGCTGCAGTTTTTCCAGTGCATCACGAAGGTCCGGATATTTGGCTCCGTCCGCAGGATACATTCCGCAGTACACCATGGGGTTCACTTTTTTATAACCGGGAAGGGCCTCGCTGCATGGCTTCATGGCATGTGTCACGGTATCGCCCACACGGGTGTCCTTCACATTCTTTATGCTGGCAGTGATATATCCCACCATTCCTGCAGGAAGCTCGTCACAGGATATGAACTGTCCCGCTCCGAAATATCCCACTTCCACCACATCTGCTTCTGCGCCGGTGGCCATCATACGGATCCTTTCTCCCGGACGCACCGTGCCTTCCATAATGCGGCAGAATACTATGACTCCCTTATATGAGTCATATAATGAATCAAATATCAGTGCCTTAAGGGCAGCCTTCGGGTCTCCTTTCGGAGGCGGAAGCTTCTCCACTATCTGCTTTAGGACTTCTTCCACGTTAAGGCCTGTTTTTGCTGAGATCTGCGGTGCTTCCTCAGCGGGGATCCCGATCACGTCTTCTATCTCTTCGATGACACGTTTCGGATCGGCACTGGGCAGATCTATCTTATTGATAACGGGGAGCACTTCCAGGTCGTGGTCTATGGCCATATATACATTGGCGAGGGTCTGTGCTTCTATTCCCTGGGCAGCATCCACCACCAGGACGGCACCGTCACAGGCCGCCAGGCTTCTGGACACTTCATAGTTAAAATCAACATGTCCGGGGGTGTCTATCAGATTAAAGATATACTCTTCCCCGTCCTCTGCTTTATATATGAGGCGAACTGCCTGAGACTTTATGGTGATGCCTCTCTCCCGCTCCAGATCCATGTTATCAAGGACCTGGGCTGTCATCTCACGCTCCGTAAGAAGACCTGTCATCTGTATGAGACGGTCCGCTAAAGTGGATTTTCCATGGTCTATATGTGCTATGATGCAAAAATTTCTGATCTTACTCTGGTCCATATTTTTTTTTCCTATATGAAATAAACCATCGGTATGACGGCACCGATGGTTTATAAAAAAGTTCACTTGTAATAAGTTTTATGCGATGCCGTTTACGGCTTTGGTCAGTCTGGATACCTTACGGGCAGCGTTATTCTTATGATAAATGCCCTTGCCGGCAGCCTTGCTGATCTCTACTGTAGCGGTATGAAGAGCTGCTGTTGCAGCATCCTTATCCTTATTCTCTACGGCTGTCTCCACGTTCTTTATGCAGGTCTTCACCTTGGAACGGATGGATTTATTTCTTTCAGCTCTGTTAGCAGCAACAAGGATACGCTTCTTTGCAGATTTGATGTTAGCCACTTTCTACACCTCCAATACATCGAGATATATAATACTATCTAAATGTTTCATCGAAGCCGGACACGGACAGTTCAATGCAAACATACTCTGATATTCTAGTGGATAGAATCCGTGCTGTCAACCTTTTTTTCATTTACATGTGAACAACAGCAAAAAACTGTCTTCGCACGGAATCCTGCGGGAGTTTTCCGCTGTTATTCACAGGATTCATGTTCAATCTATGCATTCATGGGGAAAAATGCCACCGCAATGGCTCCGGGACCTGCATAAGTACCGATGGTGGAACCGACAGTAACCACATTAAGGGATTCTGTCTTTCCTTCATACAGGGATGCGGAGTCATTTATGTATTTTCGGAGCATATCATCGGAAAGGCCGCTGTATCCCAGGCAGACAGGCATGGAAAAATCGATGCCGCCGGAATTCTTCACATTCTGCATCAGCATATTGTTTCCGTTCTTTGATCCCCGGGCTTTTCCTATCACCTGCACAAGTCCACCTTCTATGGTGATGACAGGCTTAATGGAAAGCATGTTTCCTGCAAAAGCTGCAGCTCCGGACAGCCTCCCTCCAAGCTTCAGATACTCCAATGTGTCAAATACCGCAAGCACCTTAACAGTCTTTATCTTTTCCTTTAACAGTGACACTATCTCATCTTTGCTTTTTCCTTCATCCCGAAGACGCACTGCATATTCCACCAATATATAATAGGAAATGCACACCTGCCCGGAATCTAAGACAGTGACTTTGTCTTCGAAATCATCTGCAGCGATATTTGCGCTTTGAAAACATCCTGACAGCCCGGAAGATAATGTGAAGCATATCACTTCATCCCCGTTATCCACCGCCTCCCGGAAGGCTTCTTCATATGTGAAGGGCGGGATCTGACTGGTCTTCGGGATCTCGTCCGTTTCTATAAGTTTCTCGTAGAATTCCCTGTTGGAAAGAGTGACTCCGTCCTGAAACTCTTCATCACCAAAACGCACATTAAGGGGAAGAATGGTGATGCCCCACTTCTTTGCGGTTTCCTGTGGGATATCACTTGCCGAATCGGCTATTATCCTGACTGCCATAAACGCCTCCTTTGCTCTTCACTCACGGTGTCCGGTATATCATGGCACACACTGTTCAAAAACAACGTGTGGATTATATCACGAAAGCACGAGCCAAGTAAACACTTGTGTTTATTTGGCGACGCTACGAGATAACGGACGGCAACGTCCGTTATATCATAGTTGCATCTAAAAATAATAGTTGCAATATGATGAAAAATGCCATAATATAAATTGCGCAAAATATAAACGCAAGCAATCTAATATATATGGCATTGAAAGGAGACATAGATAATGAGCAGTTTTTTTGATCTTTCAAAGAAAAGAAGAAGCGTCCGCACCTTTAACGGAGAGTATCCGGATGAGAAGGTCTTAAATGACCTGAAGGAATGTGCCGCTTCCGTAACAAATCCATATAACATTCCAATCAGATTCGTATTCCTGGATGCAAAAGATAATGATCTTTCAAGTCCTGTGCTTTCCGGAGAAAAAATGTATGTGACTGCCGTGGCAAAGCCCGGAGAACATATGGAGGAGGCCTATGGATACAGCTTCGAAGCGCTTCTTATGCATGCATACGAACTGGGACTGGGCGGAGTGTGGATCGGAGGCACCATGCCGAGAGAAAAGTTCGAAAAAGCTTCATCCCTGGGTGCTGATGAAGTGATGCCCTGCATGAGCCCTGTAGGTGTGGCTTCGGATAAAATGGGTATGAAGGAAGCCCTAATGAGAAAGGGAGTTAAGGCAGACAGCCGTTTTGATTTTGAAAAGCTCTTCTTCCTTAATGACTTTGACACCCCGCTGACGGAGAAAAAGGCTGAGGAGCTTGGCGTTCTTGATGCACTGCTTAATCTTCGTCTGTCTCCTTCTGCTGTGAATAAGCAGCCCTGGAGAGTGGTGGTCTGCGGTAACGAAGCACATATTTTCGAAAGACATGATAACGGATATATCACAGAACACTATGATCTCCAGAAAATAGATATAGGCATCGCGATGTATCATTTCGAGAGAGAACTTAAAGAAAGCGGAAAAGAGCCTGTTCTTGAAGTGAAGGACCCCGGCATCAAGTGTCCGGACCGCACGGATTACGTGGCCACATTCAGATGGTAATAAGAAAAGAACTATAATAAAAAGAAGGGGGACGTATATAACGTCCCCCTTCGTTTTAATTCTTAAAGCTGTGGATAGGTGATGGGATCCGGCCTGTCCTGTTTACGAATTCCTTGCATGAATAGGGATTTACAGCCATCACCGGTGCATATCCCAGAAGTCCGCCAAAGGATACCGTGTCTCCTATCTTCTTTCCTGCGGCAGGGATCAGACGGACTGCCGTGGTCTTCTGATTTATCATACCGATAGCTGCCTCGTCTGCAATGATGCCGGAGATGGTCTCAGCAGATGTGTCTCCCGGCACCGCTATCATATCAAGCCCCACAGAGCATACGCATGTCATGGCTTCAAGCTTCTCCAGAGTCAAAGCTCCGGTCTCTGCTGCTTTTATCATGCCTCTGTCTTCACTCACAGGAATAAATGCTCCGGAAAGACCGCCCACATATGAGGATGCCATCACGCCTCCCTTCTTCACGGAATCGTTAAGAAGGGCCAGAGCTGCCGTGGTACCGGGAGCCCCCGCATATTCCAGTCCCATCTCGCAAAGGATATCTGCCACGCTGTCTCCTCTGGCAGGTGTGGGAGCCAGTGACAGATCTATGATGCCAAATGGGATTCCAAGCCGTTTCGATGCCTCTTTAGCCACCAGCTGTCCCATACGTGTGATCTTAAACGCAGTCTTCTTTATTGTTTCGCAAAGGACCTCGAAGCTTTCTCCGTGCACGCTTTCCAGCGCCGTCTTCACCACACCCGGTCCGGAAATACCCACATTTATCACACTGTCTCCCTCGGATACACCGTGGAAAGCTCCTGCCATAAACGGATTATCATCCGGAGCGTTACAAAATACCACCAGTTTTGCGCAGCCCAGACTGTCGTTATCAGCGGTGATCTCCGCTGTTTCCTTGATGATGTCTCCCATAAGCCGTACCGCATCCATATTGATGCCTGTCTTGGTGGAACCCACATTTATGGATGAACACACTCTCTCGGTTTCCTTCATGGCCTTCGGTATGGAGCGTATAAGATATTCATCGTACGGGGTCATGCCCTTTGACACTATGGCCGAATATCCACCGATGAAGTTTACGCCGAGTTCCATCGCGCATTTATCCATGGTATGAGCCAGGCTCACATAATCCTCAGGAGATCTGCATGCGGAGGAACCCACTATGGATATGGGGGTCACGGAGATCCTCTTATTCACGATTGGGATGCCGTATTCCTTTTCTATCTGCTCTCCCACAGACACCAGATCCTTTGCCACGGTGGTGATCTTTTTATACACCTTTTCGTTTAGGATCTTAAGGTCACTGTCCATGCAGTCTAAAAGGCTGATCCCTATGGTGATGGTCCGGATGTCCAGGTTCTCCTTCTCCACCATTTTATTGGTTTCATTTACTTCGTATATGTTGATCATATTTCCGTCCCTTTTTTAATCGAAAAAATAATTTACCCCGGTCATTTTACAACACCGGGGTAAATATTTAAAGAAAAAGCTTATGTATGTCGGATCGATCTTCTACTTTCCCAGTTCCCTACAGATCCTGTCATATTCATCTTCATCCAGGATATAGTGTTTCTTATAGATAAAGTATGAAACAGCCATAAGCCCTGCAGAAAGGAGCACCATCACAAATAGCAGTCCGCCTTTCTGAGCACTCATAACCGTGGATATTACCTTTTCTATGGCATCCATCTTTTCTTCATCCGTAATCTTTCCGGATGCTGCGGCATTCTCATAAGAGGATATCTGATTTGTATAATCCGTCACATTATAGATCAGGTATGTCACGGATGTAACCAGCACCACCAGAGCTGAGCTCATCTTTGTAAGGAAAGGACGAAGGGATGCTATGATGGCTTCATCTCTCTTTCCGAACTTATACTCGTTATATTCCACAGTATTAAGTATGGATATCATCATGATGAGGTAATATCCGTACTGTCCGAAGCTGGCCACCATAAACCCTATGCTGAGTATCCAGAATGAAGCGTTACCTGACCCGAAGACCGGAGATACAAGCATCATGGCATATCCCGCCATGGAGACTACGAGCAGGATATTCATGAGTCTCTTCCTGCCTATCAGTCTGGATATGGTGGGATAAAAGATCATAAGAAATGCAGTGGCTGAAAGACCCACTGTGGAGAATACGGAGTATAGGCCTCCCTTATATCCATATGTGAAATATATATATGTGGATCCCAGTCCACCCACTATGATCCCGTTTCCAAGCTCCTGAATAAGGAAGCAAAGGGAAACCCACATAAGCTGATCATTTCGTGTGATGGTGGTGACGATATGCTTCAGGCCTATGGGTTCCGGTGCTGTTTTCATGTCATCCCTGTTCTCTTTCACGCCAAAGAGTGTGGCAAGGAGTATGGTGGGAGTGATGATACCGATTATTACAGCTATCATCCCGTATGCGGATTTGGTATTTCCTCCCAGTGCCATGGCTCCTGTGGTAAAGAGCGGTATCAGTGTGGATGCTATGGCATTTCCTATTCCGGCAAATAGCGTGGCTCTGGATGTGAACTTATTTCTGGTATCGCCGTCCGTGCCGAGAGCCGGTATCATCCCCCAGTATGCTATGTCGTTCATGGTGTAGGTGATGGAGAATGCAAAATATGATATACCGAATGCTATGATAAAGGGCCAGCCCTGTAGATCGGTATTAAACAGGAAGATTATCACCACAGTGGTGGAAAGTGCTCCTGCCAGAAGCCATGGTTTAAACTTACCCCACTTGCTCCTGGTCCTTTCTATGATGTTTCCCATGACAGGATCGTTTAGCGCATCAAAGATCCTGGCTGCCACCATGATGGCGGTGATGGCCGTAAGCTGAGCCGGGGTCAGTTCCCGGGTAAACAGTATGTAGGTCAGCAGGAAATTTGCTACCAGAACATACAGCATATCCCTGCCGATAGTGCCCACGGGGAAGCACCATAGATTTCGTTTTTCTGTCTTGTTGTCCATTATTGCCTCCTAGTATTATAGTGTGCTTTTCATGTACGGGCAGAGAATTAAACAGGCGCACACATACAGTAATATCGTGTTCAGGGACGCTCGCGCTTCGGAGTAAACGCAGCGGATGCTAAATTCGCATTTCATGCTCATTAAGCACCGGCGTTTCCTACGCCCCTGAAACGACATCACTGTATGTATGCGTGACACTTATAAATACCAATCTGCCCGTACATGATAATTTACTGCTTCCAGATCCTCACCTCATACGGCAGGAGAATGTCCTCTTCTGCATGCCCGTAGAGCGGCGCATATATCAGCTTATATCCTTCTCCGTCGAAGGCCCCCCTGGTAGCGGTGCCCGACAGATTACAATCTATCACAAACTTCTCATTCTTATCATATCTTTCGTATGTGAAGCGGTCCCTTCTCTTATTCAGGACCTTGAATTCTCCATAGCGAAGCGCATTGTACCGCTTTCGAAGCGCTATCAGTTTCTTATATACCTCAGTCAGG
>JAILDZ010000081.1 GCA_024688505.1 Lachnospiraceae bacterium | reverse complement strand
AACTTTTTGAATATAGTCTTTTCAAGATAGCTTTTATTCATGCTTTTCGTATCACCTCATCAAAGTGCGTTCAAGGTTAGCTATTGCTAACCTAAAACAATAACACTTGTGTGTTTAAAAGTCCATAGATTCAGTTTCATTTCCATAAAAAAATAGCGGATAGCCACGCTTAAAACGCAGCTATCCGCTAATTTTTTAATCATCTACTCCCATACCGGGGTTTCTACTTGGTGCTCCTGCCTCGGGAGGCTTTTTTTCGCGTTCCGCAGCCTCCGCTATCTTTTTTGGAAGCAGCTTCTTCATAGAGACGCGCCTGCGAACCTTCTTTACTTCCGCAATCCGCATCTCCTTTTGCGGGGCTTATTCATCTTACCCTTCATGACCGCCCCCGTGTTCTTTTACTGTAATCCATCTATCCAGGACTGAATATCTGCTTCTGAAGCACTTCCCTGAAGTCTGTCTCCGTCGAGCCAGTTCCCGCTTCCTGCATGTTCTGCAAGGTTCTTTCCGCTTCTTCCAATCCCGCTTCCTCCTGAAGTACAGAACGGGATCATTGTAATTCCATCAAAGTTGTAGCTCTCCACAAAAGTGTCCATAATCCTTGGCTCTTCTCCCCACCAGATCGGATATCCGATATATATGGTTTTATATCCTTCAAGTGATATTGCCTCGCTGCCAATGGCAGGTCTTGCCGAACTGTCATTCTGCTCCTTTGTAGTCCTGCTGTTATTATCATTCCAATTTAGGTCAGCATCACTGTATGGATCCGCCGGGACTATTTCATAAAGATCCGCATCGGTAATGGCTGCTATCTTCTCAGCCACACCCTTGGTTGTACCAGTTGCGGAAAAGACAACAACAAGTGTATCTTTTCCCGAAACAGCTCCGTTCTGCTCCAGTGCCTCTGAGTTAACATCGTTTTCAGCATCAACTTCTGTACTGGTTATCTCTGACTTTTCCGGTTCTGCCACATCAGCGGTGATGCTTTCATTCAATCCATCATCGTTTAACGCGCTGTTTACCGCACCCGTTTCGGATGCTTTTGCTCCACAGGCTGTCAGCCCAAGCACAAAAATCATGCATACGGCCACATAGATCAAAAGTCTTACTCTTTGCATTTTTCTCAAACCTTTCTTACAGGATATCTTTCACCCAAGCCCTCAGATCTGCCTCAGATGTATTTCCGGACAATCTCTTTCCGTCAATTACTTTTACTCCTTTACTTCATTTCTCTGAGGCTTTCACAAAAAAATGTTTGTTGGGAAATTTAATCAAGCACTTCTCCGTTACGAGAGATAGTCACAACCTGCCATGGCAGGAATTTTCCGCTGTTCTTTATAGCATTTTCTGCGGCCCTCTGAAGTCCTCCGCAGCATGGAACTTCCATCCTTACTATGGTCACGCTGGCGATATCGTTATTTGATATGATTTCTGTCAGTTTTTCTGTGTAGTCGCCATCATCCAGCTTTGGACATCCTATCATTGTAACCTTCCCCTTCATGAACTCTTCGTGCATGTTTGCATAAGCGTATGCTGTGCAGTCGGCAGCAATAAGGAGCTTTGCACCGTTATAAAAATCTGCCTGTGTCGGCAAAAGTTTTATCTGACATGGCCATTGCATTAACCTTGATGGATGAATGCTCATTCTTGAAATCATATCCTGACTGGGATCACTCTCTTTCTGGTTACCACTCTTAAGAGTCATAAATCTTGACCCTGGACATCCATGCCCGGCGGCATGTTGTTCCATTTCATTCATCATCCTGCACTCCCGCTGATGTATATCATTTGCCATTCCTTTCTTTTCCTGTGCTTCCTTTACTGCTGCTTCATCATAAGCAGGCGCTTCCCTTTCTTCAAAAGAGATCGCTCCCATAGGACACCCCGGTAAACAGTCGCCAAATCCATCGCAGAAGTTTTCTCTTACCAGCTTTGCTTTTCCATTCACAATATCAATAGCACCTTCGTGGCAGGCACTAGCGCAAATACCACATCCATTGCACTTTTCTTCGTCGATCTTTATTATCTTTCTTACCATCTTTAAACCTCTATCGTTCTTAGCTTTATCCTTGTTCTGATGGTGCCAGTATAATATACTATTCATAACATGTATGTTGTTTAAACCACATTTCAGGAGAAATTATTTTATGAATCACGAAGGTATAGAAAAAAGCAGACTGTTCCAAGGAATGACAGCAAAAGAGCTA
>JAILDZ010000048.1 GCA_024688505.1 Lachnospiraceae bacterium | reverse complement strand
GGCCCAGTGGCTCAGTTGGTTAGAGCGCCGCCCTGTCACGGCGGAGGTCCTCGGTTCAAGTCCGTGCTGGGTCGTTTTTTTTATTAAGGGGTCTTAGCTCAGCTGGGAGAGCATCTGCCTTACAAGCAGAGGGTCATAGGTTCGAGCCCTATAGGCCCCAGTTAACTATTCTAGATGATCGTATGTATCTGTCGAGGGTGCTCCCTTATTGAATCAGAGATTCAATAAGTATCGCCACATCGGCATGATACAAGTATCATGCCGATGTGGCTCAATTGGCAGAGCAGCTGATTTGTAATCAGCAGGTTAAGGGTTCGAGTCCCCTCATCGGCTTCGGCAGAAAACTTGACGAATCAAGACCGTAGGTCGTAGATGAGTCTAGTCGTAGCCATGTCGACGCAGTTAGTGAAAGCAAGGCGTAGCCGCAGCATGAACTTACAAGTCGACGCGCATGAGCACGTATGCCTTAGAAGTATCGGGGTCAGAGTGCTTGTAGCGGAAAATTTAAAAGGGTGGTTTCCCGAGTGGCCAAAGGGGACAGACTGTAAATCTGCTGCAACTTGCTTCGGTGGTTCGAATCCACCACCACCCATTAGTTTTCTTAATATCGCGGGGTGGAGCAGTCTGGAAGCTCGCCGGGCTCATAACCCGGAGGTCGTAGGTTCAAATCCTACTCCCGCAATTTCGACAATTGAATATGAATTGTCATGCCCAGTTAGCTCAGTTGGTAGAGCAGCGGACTGAAAATCCGCGTGTCTCTGGTTCGATTCCGGAACTGGGCATTTTTTTTGCCTAAAAATGGTTCGATTACCGACTTACTAAACTCAGCAAATGGCTTCGCCATTGCTTCGTTAAGGAGTCGGCATGGCTCGCACGTAAGATGCCAGTATCGCAAGCTCACTGCCATCTAAGTGCTCATGCCAATCCGGAACTGGGCATTTTTTATTGCCCGAAACATTATTTGATTGCATTTTGTGAGTATACGAACTATAATGCAATATAAAGTTACATTGCAGAGTAGACCATAAAGCGTTAAGTGCCGAGTGTACAGGGAGTTGACACACGGACGAAGGAAGAGAATCCGCGGTTTTTTGGTCGCATCCCGCTGCTACATAGATGCGTAAAACGCCTCCAGGTAGTCATCAGGAACTGCAAAGGAGGTGTATTTTTATGAAAAATTTAAAAGATCCCAAAATTCTCACAGTTGCTGCGCTTTTTACAGGACTTGGTATCGCTCTCGGTCTCTTTAAGATCCCGCTTACTCCGTTAATTGAAATCAGGCTTGGATCACTGCCTGTATGTTTGGCAGGTGCGTATTTTGGTCCCGGAGTGGGAGCCGTAGTGGGGGCACTTGTTGATATCGGCGGATTTGTCGTGAAACCCACAGGACCGTATTTTCCGGGATTTACCATTAGCGGCATAATCAGTGGTATCATTTTCGGAAGCATGATGTATGGAAAAAAACCTACGCTTCTTCGACTGTTTATTACACAGGTGGTGTACACGGTGATAGTGGGGATCTTACTGAACAGCCTATGGCTTTCCATGCTGTATATGGAAGGCGGATATATAGCAGTCATACTTGCCAGACTCCCCAAAGAAATAGTTATGATGTTTGTTAATACAGGCATACTATTTGCTGTCATAAAGAGTCTGGAAGGTGTAAGGATCGGGGAGCTTGCGCATAATGAGTAGGGCATCGCAGTATTTTTCGCTGGACCCTGAGATCAGGCTTCTAAAAAGGCTCGGTGACCCGCATAAAGACCTGAAATATGTTCACGTGGCGGGGACAAACGGCAAAGGTTCAACGTCTGCGTTCATAGCTTCAATACTGAAAAATGCCGGATACAAGGCGGGGTGCTTCACTTCGCCTTATTTTTGTTCTCCAAGAGAGATGATAAGGATAAACGGTGAAGCCATATCCGAAAAATCCTTTGAAGCCCTGCTTGACCGTGTAAGAAAGGCAAGCAGCGAACTTAAAAAAGAAGGTATAAGTGTAAGCGAATACGAGATCTATACAGCCCTTGCCTTTTTATATTATCAGCAGGAAGAATGTGACATAACTGTGATGGAGGTCTGTATGGGTGGCAGCGTGGATTGCACGAATGTGATCCCGGCGCCCCTTGTTACCGTGATGGTTCCCATAAGCTTTGATCACATGGGCGTGCTGGGAGATACACTGACGGAGATAGCATCGGAAAAAGCAGGCATCATAAAGCCCGGGACTATGGTTGTAAGCGCACCTCAGGAAGATGAGGTACGGGATGTCCTGGATAAAACATGCAAAGATAATGAAGTTCCGATACGATATGCAGAGAAACCGGAGACTATACAAAGAAGCCTGAGTGGCCAGATATTCCGTTCGGGAAATGACGAAGAATATGAAACCTCCCTTCTCGGAGTATATCAGCCCGATAATGCGGCCCTTGCCCTTCTTGCAGCAGATGCCCTGAAGGTCAGGGGATTTAGCGTATCGGACGAAGCCAAATATAACGGCATAAAGAATACCCGCTGGTTCGGCCGGTTTACCGTCATCCAGTCGGATCCACCCGTTGTTGCAGACGGAGGACATAACAGTCAAGGCGCTTCAGCCCTCAGGGAGTCATTGGAAACCTACTTCCCCGGGGAAAAGATAATCTTTATACTTGGGATACTAAGAGATAAAGAAGTGGATAAGATGCTTGAAATACTGCTTCCTATAGCAAAAGAGGTCTATTGCACTAAAGTCCCGAATGAAAGGACCATGGATCCGAAAGATCTGGCCCTTAAAATAGAAAAGAACGGTGTCCCCGCACAAGTGATAAATGGCGTGGCAGAATACAAAAGTATAGCGGAAAAGAACAGTGTGACATGTATAGCGGGGTCTCTTTATCTACTTGGGGAGCTATATAAGTAAAACGCAGATTCTTTAAGACATTCCCCTGAATTCAGACGGCGATACGCCGTAAAACTTCTTAAACATACGGCTGAAATAAAGCTGGTCATCGATACCCACGGCATGAGAAATCTCTTTTATGGAGTTATCCGACGAAGATAAGAGCTCCTTCGCCTTTTTCATCCGAAGATCGGATAGATATGAAGTGATGCTGACGCCGGTAGCCATCTTAAAGATCTTGCATAGATAGCTGGAGCTTAGGTTCACATGCTCGGAAATGGTGGACAAAGATATCTGTTCCGAATAGTTTTCATTAATATAATCAAGAGCTTTACGCACCTCGGCTTTATATCGGTTCGGATCGGCATTTTCAGCTGAGATACCGCTGACCAGGGTCTGAATGGCAGCACTCATGTCATCAAAAAGGCTTTTTGCCGAAGAACTTGTCATAAGAAGTTCACAGACCTCGATAAAATAATCATGTGTATCTGAATCAAGATTAGAGCGTAAAAATTCCAGGTGACCCAAGGTTTTCACAAAAAGGGACTTCAGGATCTCAGGATAGACATTGCTTTTATCACATATGGTGATAATGGCTGAAAGGCTGTCCATGGTATCTGAAATGGAGGAAGCACCGTTCTTCAGGATCTGTTTGGCAAGGTCCTTATAATAAATACCTTCTATGAAATGTGTCAGAGAAAGCTTAGAGACGTCCACCACAGAAAGATCCCTGTAAAACTGCAGAGTAAGGATTTCCGAGCATTTTCGGAGTGCATCCCTGGCATCCGAAATAGAAGAAAGAGATGTATGATGCATCACTACAGGGGACAGCGAGTGATAGAGCTCGAAACGGTTTATAAGCTTACCGGACAGTAATGTCGCATCGAAATCATCCACGGTTATGCTTTCTTTAGGAAGATATATCAGGATACTGTAATGATTCGGAACCAGGATATATGGCTTTGCAATACCCTGAAAGGCCTCCCAGACCGTGTTTTTCATATAGGCTGAAATGACTCTCGATTGCCGGGAAAGCTCCGTGGGGGAAAAGTAGAGATCAAAGAAAACACAGGGTTTTTCCGCAAAAGAAAAGTCTATATCGGGGTATGTGCCGCGAAATGCGTCAATTGACTCTTCTCCAAGCAAAAAGGATTTTAAAAGATCCGCCATAACGTCATCCAAAGCGGAGTCTGAAACCGCATTTTCCACCTGAGAAGACTCCTCAAGTTCATGAATAGCATTATTTAAGGTTTCAAGAAGGGTTTCCGCCTGTATCTTGATCTTAAGCAGATAGTCATTAGCCCCCAGTTTCAGGGCACTACGCACAGAATCGAAGTCTTCATAATTACTGAGAACAAGGATCTGGCCGTTAAAACCATGGGATTTGAGATGACGAATAAACTCCAGCCCGTCCATTTCAGGCATTTTAAGATCTGTGATAATGATCTCCGGAGATAGTTCCGAAACCAGTTTCAGGCCTTCCGCGCCGTTTGAAGCCGTGGCGCAGATGGTCATATTGTGTTCCTCCCAGGGGATTATGGAACGAAGAGCGATCTTTATTATCGGTTCATCATCCACCAGTAATACTTTATACATGAAGATCCTTTCCTATATTCAGTCGGCCTTAAAAACAGCCGGTATGATCATGGTACATGTGGTGCCCACAGACGGTACACTTTCTATGCTAAGCCCGTAGGACTCACCGTAATTAAGCTTAATCCGCTGATCCACGTTTAAAACGCCTATATGCTTATTGCTTGACCTCTCGAATACATTAACGGCAGAGGAATCGAAGCCCTTTCCGTTATCCCGTATCTCTATGGTAAGCTTATCCTCAGAAAGATGACAGGAAACATTTATAGTGATTATGGTGCCGTTATCATAAGAACCGTGGATCACGGCGTTTTCGGCCAGGGGCTGGGTGATTAGATTCGGAACCAGGCAGTCAAGGGCATTCTCGGGAGATATATCGTATACCACCTCGAAATTACCGGCGTAACGTATCCTCATTATGGAAAAATAATCCTTCAGGTTATCGATCTCATCTTTTAACGGGATAAGAGAGTTCTTATTAGTGATAGTGTTCTGAAGCAGGTTACTTAGGGACTGTATCCCTTCACTCACCACCATATCCTGATTCATAGTGGCCACCAGATGGAAGGTGTTTAAAGTGTTAAAGAGAAAATGAGGATTAATCTGATACTGAAGCATCTGAAGCTCCAGCTGCCGTTTCTCCTCAGCCTGCTTACTCTGGGATTCCACCAGTGCCTTTATCCGGGTACTCATACTGTCCATATTTCGGGAAAGATATCCGAGCTCATCCGGCATATCATCATTTATCTGGGCAGAGAGATTGCCGGAGGAAACCTCCTCACAGAAATCCGTCATGGAATTAATGGGAGAATAAAGGCTGTTATAGATAATGGCCACGATCATAAGACACACCATGACAAGAATGATCCCAAGGAAAACTATCTGGAGAAGGACCTCCTTGGAATCGCGGTTTATATAGCTTATTGGCATGGTGTAGACAAACACCTGGTTCAGGCTGGAATTATAATTATAAGTAACCAGGGAATCCTCGCCGCTTAACGGAATGGAAAAGGCCCCGGTTTTCTGCGGGAGCAGGGAATTAACAGTGTCTATAAGTCCCGTGGTCTCATAGGGCTCACCCAGGGGAACTGTGCGGTCCCAGGAGGAAAGCACGGTTCCGTCCATGTTCATATACATGATATTGGAAGATTCGTCCAGGTTTACCGGGCGAAGAATGGTCTTTGAGAACAAATGCTCATCTATGGAGATGAGGCAATAGCCGATGACCGTATTCATATCGTCGGGATCCAGTATACGCCGTCCCAGGATCAAAAGATCATGGAAGCGGTAGGAATGAACATATCGCCAGACATCAGAGGGAGCGTCCTCATTAAGCGCATTTAAGATCTCTTCTTTATCGTGGGTATAAAGCCCGTCGTAGCCGAGATCGTAGAAGATCTTGCCCTCTGTGTCATAAACAGTGATGTTCTTAGCCTGTGCGGGGTAGATGATCTGGGTGCGAATGATGGATTGGATATCGAGGATCGTGCGGTGCTTCTCGCTTTCTGTCATGCCTGTATTCATGAGGGCATTCTGAATGGCGCTGTTGGTGCAGATAGAACCGCAGAGATACTGGTATTTCTCTATTTCCGAATAGGTATTCTGATTTACGAGGACAAGTGTCTGTTCAGTGGAAGTGGAGAGCTTTTTCTCCATGGAATCCAAGTAGATCCGGTAGGAATACTGTCCCATCCAAAGAAGGGGTATGATGGACGTCAGGATGAAGGCCAGAAAAAGCCTGGAACGAAGTGAAAATCGCCGTATGATCTTGAAAATGTTGTTTCGCTCCATAATAAAAAGACTCCTGTGTTTATGCCTGCTTCTATAGTATATCAATATGGAAAGGGAAAGTCATATATCAGGCTCTAAAGAATAGGATTTTACATATAAAGACAAGATTTTATATATAGAAAGATGGAATTATACATAAGCAGGATAAGAATGTGCCTAGGAAAAAAGACGTAAGCTTTTTATACTAAAGCCGTAAACCGTAAATCGTAAACCAATAAGGAGGGTGTTTATGAAGAGGAAGGTAATAGCGCCGTTGCTGATAGCAGCAATGATGCTGGGAAGTCTGTCCGCCTGTGGAGAAGCATCGGGGGAAGCTCAGGCCACAGTGGTAGACAATGAAAAGACGGAAGAGACAGCCGCCGAAGGCGGAGAGTGGGCAGGACAGGAGCTTAACATAGCCATATTCCAGGGTGGATACGGCGACGAATACTGGAACCGGATGGTGGAAGAATTCGAAAGCTCCCATGAAGGCGTGACAGTTAACATGACGATCAGCCCCACAATAGCGGATATCATAAGACCGCAGATCGTAGCAGGAAACGCACCGGATTTTATCTGCCTCAGCGATTCTTCGGAAGACGGTCTGATCCTTTCACTTATAAAAGAAGAGGCTCTTCTTGATATCACAGACGTATTCGAAGGCCAGAATTACGCAGGAACAGGCGCACTTAAGGATGACATCATAGACGGATTCCTGGAGAGCACGAAATGCGCACCATATCAGGATGGAAAGATATATCTGGCGCCCTTTAACAGCGGTCCCCAGGGACTGATCTATAACAAGACCTATTTTGATGACAATAACCTTTCAGTACCGGCCACCTGGGATGATTTCTTTAAGCTGGGCGATGACGTCAAAGGAGCAGACGGAAGAGCACTCTTCACATATCAGGGAATCTATCCGGGATACCTGGAAGAAATGCTTTGGCCCGCAATCGCTTCACATTGCGGCGAAGACGCAGTGAAGGCCATCACAAACTATGAAGAGGGATCCTTTAATAATCCTAAGGTCCTTGAAGTGCTGCAGAAAATGCAGGATATCTCGACAAACGGATATCTGATGGAAGGCACGGTGGGTATGAACCACACAGAGTCACAGTCCGAGATGATGATAGGTCACTCAGTATTTATCACTAACGGCACATGGATGGAAAATGAGATGGCTGACGCACCGAGAGAAGACGGATTTGAGTTTGCCATGGCTCCGATACCTACATTTGCAGCAGGGGATACCCATTACGTGATGGACAGCTGCGAGCAGTTTTCCATACCTGCAGCTGCAAAGAATCCGGAACTGGCAAAGGAATTCTTAAGATTTCTGTATAGTGATGACTCTGTGAAGACATTTGCGGAGGTTTCAGGTTCTCTGTATGCCACGAAGACGGCAAAGGATGTAGGAAAGAGTTCTCTCTCGGAGGCTACTTATAATATGTATGGCATCTACGATGAGCCGAATACGGCATCCCTGGTAGTGAGCTTTGCCACAGTCCCGGGAAGCTGTAAGGTGAATCCCAAGGATGAGATCTTTAATCCTATCACGTCAGTAATGAACGGTGAAATGACTGTGGAGCAGTGGGCAGAAGACGTGGAGGCGGCTTTTGCCGAGGTCCGAAGCAGCCAGTGACCGGAACCCTAAAGAGCGAACATTAATAATATAACTGCTATCGTCAAGGTAGCAGTTATATTTTTCAAAGGTAGTATACGATGAGAAAGAATCCAAAGTCTTTTATCGCAATATGTACGATCCCACCCATACTGCTGACGATAGTATTCATGCTGATCCCCATGGCAAATGCTGTATATCTCTCATTTACGGATTCCACTGCCCTGAGCGTAGGGCTAAACAGCAGGTTTGTGTTTCTTGAGAACTATAAATACATGCTTAGGGATGATGATTTTATCCTGGCACTGATAAATACACTAAAACTCATGTTGATAGTGCCGGCCGTGACCGTTTTTTTCAGCCTGATCCTGGCATTTATCCTTACCCAGGGGAAGCTGCCTGAAAAAAAGGTGTACAGAACCATATTTTTCTTCCCGAGCATACTGTCTCTGACTGTAGTAGGAATCGTGTGGTCATTTGTGTTCAATCCCACAAAAGGGATCCTGAACCACTTTCTGGAGCTGATCTCCCTGGAGCAGTGGAAGCATTCATGGCTGGGAGAGAGCAGGACGGCACTTTGGTGTATAGGGGTGGCCCTGATCTGGCAGGCGGTGGGGTATTACATGGTCATGCACGTGGCTGCGATAGACGGCATATCAAATGATGTATATGAAGCTGCGTCAATAGACGGGGCCAATTCCACACAGAAGTTTTTTAAGATCACGATCCCGCTGCTAAGAAGGTCTATAGGCATCACATATGTATTGTCTCTTTCAGGCACCATAAACTTAAGCTTTACCCTTTCAAACGTGATGACGGGGGGAGGCCCGAACGGTGCATCCAGCGTGTTATTGCAGTATATGTATACCCAGGGAATGAGAAATGCCAATTACGGATATGCAATGTCGATAGCCATGTTCACCCTGGCGCTTGCAATAATACTGGCGCTTATATCCCAGAAAGCGACGGAAGAAAAGGAGGCAGATTATGGGAAAGCGCCTTAATATCTGGATACTCAGGGTAATAATGATAATTCTGGCAGCTGTTTCCCTGTATCCCGTCATTTGGAATATCGTAAACTCTTTTAAAACCAATACAGAGTATCTGACAGATCCCTATTCGCTGCCGTCACATCTTGAACTTAAAAACTATGCTTTGGCATGGGAAAAGGCAAATATAGCCACATATTTCGGAAACTCAGTCCTGGTGACGGTGCTTTCCGTGCTGATACTTCT
>JAILDZ010000042.1 GCA_024688505.1 Lachnospiraceae bacterium | reverse complement strand
GATCTTCCGAACCTGTCATTTACCAGAGTATTCAGCTTTCCGTCAGAAAAAGCCCCGGCGCCCCCTTCTCCAAACTGAACATTGGAATCCGGTTTAAGACTATTATTGCTGAAGAAAGTATCAACATCCTTTTGCCTTTCCTCTATAGCCTTTCCTCTTTCTAAGAGGATGGGGGAAAGGCCTGCTTTTGAAAGAATAAGAGCAGCAAATAAGCCTGCAGGTCCTCCGCCTATTATGACGGGTCTATCACAGGCTGCATCCGGGCGTATTCCCGTTGGTATCTTATATTCTACAGGCTCGTACAGGCTGATGTCTTTTCCGCCATACCGCTTCAGGATCTTCTTTTCTTCACCGTGAACTTTAAATGCCACCGTATAGACTCTGAAGACATTCTTTTTATCTCTTGCATCCACGGATTCTTTTATGATGCGAAGAGAATCGATATCATCAGTTGATACTTTTATCAACTTGCTTATCTTCTTCTCTATGATTTCTTTCCGGTCTTCTCTCACCGGTACTTTAATATTACCGATCTTTATCATGTATCACATGATTCCTATCTTCTTTGCCAGTTTCACCATGACCTGGCCTTTGGGCAGTCTCATCATTTCCATTTCAGTGATACCCTTCATAAGGATAAGTATCACAAAATAGAGGAATGCCCCCACTACGATTGATACAATGGTGCTTATGATATTGGAATGAGTGACCAGATTCATAAGGTAATACACCACAAATACTGCCACACCCATTATAATTGCGGAAATACCGGGCCTTATGAAGGCCAGTCCTATATCTATAGTAGCGCCGCTGTACTTTTTCACCGCCATCTGGTTCAGTACGCACATGGCAAATGCATAGAAAGCATTTGCTATGATAACGGCGTATATATTCAGATTAAACTGTTTCAGGAGTATCACAAGGAGCACAGCCTGCAGAATGAGCGATATCGCAGCATTTCTGACCGGTATATGCATTTTGTCAATGCCCTGTAGTATACCGTTTGACAGAGTGGAAACCGAATAAAACAGTATGGCTATGGCCCCCACTCTCATCATCATTCCGGATACGGGATCCGTATCGTTAAAGAGCATCATCATGATGGGCTGCGCCAGCACAAAGAATCCTACGGTGCAGGGAAGCCCCACAATAAGCACAAATCTGTTTGCCAGGGAAATCTGCCTTCTGGTCCTTTTATCGTCTTCTGCGCCCTTACTGGACGTCAGAGACGGTACTGAGGAAGCCGCTATGGCAGACGAAATGGAAATCGGCACATTAATAAGCACTATATACTGCCCTATGAACACTCCCCACCATTCTGATATCTGTCTGGGGCCATATCCCTGGGCCGCCACCATGTTTTTGAATATATACTGGTCTATGATGGCACTGATATTATAAAGTGTGGTGGATAAAAGCACGGGAATAATGGTGATCAGCAGTACTTTTATGATGTTTCCGTAAGTTTCCTCATGGTTCGAATGATCTTTTACCACTCTTTTCTTCAGTTTCTTTCTGTAGACCATAAACACAAAGAACATGAAGATAAGGGCACATAAAGCTCCTGCCGCTGTTCCTGCCGTACCTCCGGCAGCTCCGTATGCAGCCCCGAAACACTCGGGATTATTAAGCACTTCTCCTGTTTTGACACCAAAGGCAAACAGGGAATATGCCGCCACCACGGACACCACAGCATTCACTATCTGTTCCGCTATCTGGGACATGGCTGAAGGCACCATGGTATTAAGCCCCTGAAAGAATCCCCGGAGCACTCCCACTATAGCCACAATAAAAAGCACAGGAGAAAGCACTCTCAGCGCTATGGCGCTGAAGGGAGTGCGAAGCCATCCCGTGAATACATCAGCAAAGACAAACACAAGTAAAGCGGCAATACCGCCGCTTATACATGCAAAAACCAGCGATCCCTTAAGCACTTTTGATGCGTTCTTATACTGATGTCTGGCCATTCGAGCCGATACCAGTTTCGAAACCGCCAAGGGAATGCTGTATGAGCTTATAATAAGTATTATGTTGTAGATCTCATAAGCTGTACCGTAGTAATCGTTTCCTGTCTTCCCTATAATAGCCGTAAGTGGGATTCGATATACGAGTCCCACTACACGACTGATAAGCGAAGCCATGGCAAGTATTGAGCCCTGGAGCAGAAAGGCGGTATCGCTTTTCTTTGCTTCACTCATAAATGTTTAATTCTTATATTCCTCTACGGTTGCATAATACTCGTTCTTGTCAACGTAATCATTCTGCATGAGAGAAACCCATGTACGTCCGGGATTCAGCTGGATCTCTTCACCATTCTCATAGTAGTAATGTGTGATGGATGTATCGGAATCCTTCTTCCATGTGATGGGCACCATCTTTCCGCGTGTGAAGAATGTACCTTTGCCTGAGCCCACAAGCGGGATGTTCAGGTACTGTGTCTGCTCATACAGAGAGCTGTCTACATTCTGGAAGATCAGGTTCACAGCTGTACACTGAGATCCGTCCACATTATCGATCTGAGCGTCACCGAACTGGAATCTCTTGTATTCCTTTGTCTCGGGGTCATACTCATACCAGGGATGATTGTAGAAATAGTAAGGAACTATAACCTGGCAGTCCTCTCCGTCGGAAAGAGTATTCTCGTTGTCCTTGGAAACGAACTTGAAGTGATTCTCATAATCCTCGGGCAGATCCAGTGAATATCCGTGGAAATCAAGACCTTCCTGGATGCACTCATCTGAAGTATATGCATTATGAGGAGCTGCATGCTCATCTGTACGATAGAATGCGATGCCGCCTTCAGGACCAACACCGTTGATGTGCTGTACGATACCTGTCTTTAACAGCTGCTCGCCGTGGATACTCTGGCCGAAATGTACATATACGGCATCATATTCTCTGGCGATGTATGCGTAGTAAGGACGGCAGGATCTCACGTTACCGATCTGATCATATCCTGTCACGTCATCAAATACAGCCATAAGACGTGTATAGGAACCTTCAACGGGGCACTCATAAACCACACCGGCAGAATTCAGTCTGTACTGAGGCAGACATTCCTTGGTGTTCTCTATCATACAAGCGATAGGTCTCTTGTTATATACATCTTCGGAAACAGGCAGGCCTGTAAGATGGGAAAGACCGCTTACGTCCTCTTCCTCTTCTTCGGCTACAGCCTCAGGTGCCACCTCATCGGTGATCTCTTCTACAGCTTCTTCCTCTGCAGGTGTTTCTGCTTCCTTACCACAGCCCACTATCAGAGTAGCTGCCATAAGAACCGCGATCGCCGGCTTTAAAGCCTTTGATACAATGTGATTTTTCATGTTAGTTCTCCTCCTCTAACCTTGTTATTCCAAGTTCCTCCAATATTTTTCTTTGTTTATCCTCCATAACAAGCCTTTCGTCATCTGTCATATGGTCGTAGCCAAGCAGATGGAGCATGCTATGAGTCACAAGGAATGCGAATTCTCTTTTCACGGAATGACCGTATTCTTCTGCCTGAGACAGCATCCGTTCCACACAGATGATTATATCTCCCAGCACCACCTCTTCAGTATCCGGATCTGTTTCCAGCTCGTCTTCCGGCACATCATATTCTCCCGGAAGAAACTCATTGCTGGGAAAAGACAGCACATCAGTAACACTGTCTATACCGCGAAACTCAGAATTGGTATTCCTTATTGTCTCTTCATCGGTGAGCGTCAGACTCACCTGAACGTCAAAAGGAAAGCCCTCCTTTCTCAGTGTTTTATCGATAACGGACCCGGCCACTTCTTTACAGTCGAAATTGATCCTTTGGTCCATGGAATATTCATCTTCAAAATAAATGGTCATAAAAGCGAATCTTCCTTTACCAGCCTTTCACGTACCTTCAGAAAACGGTTCATGGAAAGCCCCGATTCATCATACATGCCTGCCTGCGAATATTCATTAAGGGTCTGGTATATGACCATGTCCTGATTCCAGGAGGAACTCATGGTGGTCTTTCCCAGAAGCTCTATTTTGGAAACCAGTATATCTGCCATATGCACTATGGCTGATTCAGGAGTCTGGGGTTTACGTACTATACCGCCGTATTCGGTGAGTATGCTTATGACCTCCGGTGGAAAGCAATGATTAGTGGCCACCTGGACCGCATTATCTATTTCCGGCTCCCCTTCTATCTTTCCCAGTCTGTAATATAACCCTGCGCATCTGGCCACTCTGGTATCCGCCCCTATCTCTTCGGCGCAAATCCCTGCCAGCCTGGATACACGTCTTGCGTGTTCGAACTCGGCAAAACTGTATCTTTTGATATCCTGCATCAATGAATATTCGTCATCCAGAAGTCTCTCATATGACTCATATTCTTCCTTTGCCATGGAGTGTAAGATCCTTGGAAATATAAACACAGCAAAGGCACCGCACAATACTCCGTTCACTACGGATACAATAAGCTGTTCGGTGGTCACAGACAAATATGTGAAGTAATAAAACAACACGGATAATATCAGATTTACGCAAAAAATGCAAATGAACATGGAGCCTCCGGGGCGCCAGTCATTACGTCTCAAAAGTCCTGTAAACAGTATTCCGAGGATGATACAGAGCACATATCCGTAAAAATAATAAAGGTTTATCCCGCATGTGATGGAATACACCATGGTAAGGTACACGGATATGCCCATGGCAAGGGATTCCTCCAATGCTGCGGCAAAGAAAAATGCGATCAGCATAAAGGGAAGAAAAATATCCATTCTGTATGAAAACAGGATTATCATGCCGACACTTAGCGCAGAAGCGAAAAGAAGCTTGGTATAGTTTGTGCCTCTGTAGTGTAATTCCCCATGGACTCTTTTTACCACAATGGCCATAAAAAGCACCAGTACAAACACGGCAGAAAGGGTGATCATGCAAAGCAGCGCATCTATCATAAGATCATTTTTGAATACCAAAAAAAGCTCACCGCCAACGAAGATCAGTGTCGTAAGAAGGAGGACTAAGGTCCTGCGTAGAGATATTCTGCTGTTATCCTGATACATATAGCTTTCTTCTTCCATGAAAGCTCCTTATCTTTTTACAGTTCTTTTACGTTTTTGTTCATGCTTTTTTTCATACTCGTCATAAGCATTCACTATGCGCTGTACCAGTGGGTGGCGGACCACATCGTCACCGGTCAGTCTGCATATGCCTATCTCATCAATGCCTTTCAGCACCTTAAGCGCAGTATCAAGGCCTGAAGATACGTCCTTCGGCAGGTCTTTCTGGGTCAGATCTCCGGTGATCACAGCCTTCGATCCAAAGCCTATTCTGGTTAAGAACATCTTCATCTGGGCAGGTGTGGTGTTTTGTGCTTCATCAAGGATAATAAAGGCATTGTCAAGCGTACGTCCACGCATATATGCAAGAGGAGCCACTTCTATAGATCCCTTTTCCAGGTTGCGCTGGAAAGTATCAGCCCCCATTATCTGGTAAAGAGCGTCGTATAAAGGCCGAAGGTACGGATCCACCTTGCTTTGCATATCACCGGGCAGAAAGCCCAGCTTCTCTCCGGCCTCTATAGCCGGCCTTGTAAGAATGATCCTTGACACCTCTTCTCTTTGGAAGGCAGTTATAGCCATGGCCATAGCCAGATATGTCTTTCCGGTTCCTGCCGGTCCGATACCGAAGACCAGCATCTTTTTCCTGATCTCGTCCACATACTCTTTCTGCCCTATGGTTTTCGGCTTCACGGGCTTTCCCAGAGTGGTATGGCATATGACGTCAGAATCCAGCTTAACCAGTGGATTGTCCTTGATCTTATCCTTAATGGACAAGGCATAACGCACATTCTGATCGGATATGGGCGTGCCTCTGCGAGAAAGTGTAAGGAGCTCTCCTATCACGTCGGAAGCCGCATTCACATTCTTCTCTTCACCCTTGATCTTAAACTCATTATCACGAATGGTTATGCTTACAGAAAGCGCATTCTCGATGAGTTTGATGTTTTTATCAAATTCCCCGAAGATCAGGTTTACGTTCTTTTCCTCGGATACATCTAAATTGACTTCAGATTCTTTCATAAAGACTTATACTTCTCCCAATATCATTTCCAGGGGTTTCTTTACTTCATCCGTAACTGTAAATGCAGAAATGACTTCTGCCTTGGCCTGTTCCATCTTTTCTCTGTCATTGGCATAAAGGGTGAGGACTGCATCATCTTTCTTTATGAATGAGCCCACCTTTTTCTTCATCACGCAGCCTACAGTAAGATCGATCACATCATCCTTCTCCGCTCTGCCGCCACCGAGCACCATGCAGGCATGGCCTATCTTCTCTGCCTTTATCGCTGAGATATAGCCCTCATCCTCAAGATACACATCCTCTACAATGGCAGCTTCCGGGAAGTTCTCGGGGTGCTCTGCATATGAGCTGTCACCCTTTTGTGCTTCAACGAATTCCTTGAATTTATCAAAAGCACGTCCGGAAGAAATGGCATCTTTAAGCATCTCTTCTCCTTCTTTCAGGCTGTTTACCTTCTTACCAAGGAGAAGCATGCGGCTTCCAAGTGCAAATACCACCTCCATAAGATCATCGGGGCCTTTTCCCTTAAGTGAAGCAATGGCTTCCTTGACTTCCAGGATATTTCCCACAGCATTTCCAAGAGGCTGATCCATCTGGGTGAGCACGGCAGTCACCTGTTTTCCGGCATTTCTTCCGATGGTGACCATTTCCGTGGCAAGGTCCGTAGCGCTCTTAAGGTCTTTCATAAAAGCACCGTCGCCCACCTTCACATCCAGCACTATGGCATCTGCTCCCGCAGCCAGTTTTTTACTCATAATGGAGCTGGCGATAAGCGGAATGGAATCCACAGTTGCGGTGGCATCTCTTAAGGCATACATCTTCTTATCCGCAGGAGCCAGGTTTGCTGTCTGTCCGGCCACTGCTATACCGTGTTTCTCCACGTTATCAAAAAACATATCTTCCGGAAGAGCTGTCATGAATCCGGGGAAACTCTCAAGCTTATCGATGGTGCCGCCTGTGTGTCCCAGACCTCTTCCGGACATTTTGGCCACGGGCATTCCGCATGAGGCCACAAGCGGAGCCAGAAGAATGGTGGTTTTATCTCCCACGCCGCCGGAACTGTGCTTATCCACTTTAAGTCCCACCATTCTGGACAGGTCCAGCACATCTCCGGAGTCTCTCATAGCCAGAGTCAGGTTCAAAATCTCGTTTTCTGTCATTCCGGTGAAACGGACAGCCATAAGGAAAGCGGCCATCTGATAGTCAGGAATATCACCCTTTGTGAATCCATTCACGATAAACTTGATCTCTTCGTTTGAAAGCTCTCTTTTTTCTTTCTTTTTTTCGATAAGATCTAACATTCTCATAAAAATTAACCCCCTTATTTATGATATGGTTCATTATTCATGATCTTAAATGCACGGTACAGCTGCTCCGTAAATATGAGTCTCATTAACTGATGAGGAAAAGTCATGTCGGAAAAAGAGACTTCGCTGTCTGCTCTTTTAAGCACAGCCTCCGAAAGCCCAATGGAACCGCCTATTATAAAAGTCACAGAGCTTACGCCTCTGTTCATAAGATCTCCGATATACTCGGAAAAGCCTTCGGAAGTATACTTTTTCCCATTAATGGAAAGTGCGATGACAAAGTCACCCTCACGTATCTTTTCGAGTATCCTCTCGCCTTCTTTATCCCGGATCAGATTTTCTTCCTTTTCCGAGGCATTTTCCTTTGTTTTCTCGTCTTTCACCTCAATGATCTCGAAACTTATGAATCTGGAAAGACGTTTTTTATATTCCGCTATACCTTCGGAAAAGAAAGATTCCTTTATCTTTCCCACACAGATAAGCCTTATTGTCATGGTATATACCTGTAATTCATCTTCAGCACGTCACTGGTGAGATCGTGCTTATCCACCACCAGGATAGAAAGGATGTTATTCCCGATGGGAACCAGAAGGGGCTCGGTGTACTGCATGGATGATGCGGTGGGCACAGATCCGTCCCAGGTATAATATATCTTCGCTCCGGGTTCATCCGACACTATCGTGATAAATGTGGGTTCATAATATATGCCGCTTTCCGGAGTCACCGTTGGGTAATCCGGAGATTCATATTTCACGGTATATTTGGCTGTGGAATAGTCTCCGTTTCTACCCTGACTGTCCACACACACAGCATTTATCACAGTGGTGCCGTCCGTTATCTCTATGGGCTCTTCATATAAGATGCCGTTAGACTTGGAAGGTGTGCTTTCATCCAGAGTATAATAAATGTCATATCCGTTTTCACAGGAAAGTTTAACAGTGATATCATCACCATATGTGCCTTCGTGACGGGAAAACTTCGGTTTTTCCATCACATATTCATTAAACAGGGCAATGATATCCTGTGTGGCTGCATTCTTTAAAAGCTCTTCCATCTTGTCATAGGCTCCCGTGGCCCCGTATACAGCCAGGATGGTCTTATATGCTTCCACATCCGTAGGATTTTTCTTCACTATGGGAAGGCAGTATTCTTCAGCCTTTTCATAGTCTTTAAGCATATAATAGTCGTTTGCAAGCGCAAGGACAGCCTCTCTGTTATCCGGTTCCTTCAGCAAAGCCTGATTATATAAGTCTATGGCCTTTTCATAGTTCTCATTCCGATCGAACTCTGCAGCAGTGCTCATATAATATCCAAAAGAATGCATATAGGCATAAAGGCCACAGAGCGCCGTCATAAGGAGAATAACTATAAAAGTAATAGTTACAGGGCTCACCTTCTTTTTCTTCTGTATACGGCGTGCTGAAGGCTTCTCAGAGGCATTCTCCGAGGCCTTCTCTCTTTCCTTTTGCCTTTCCTTACGGGCTGCCGTTTCCCTGGGGTCTTCTATAAATGTGGCCAGGATCTCTTCATCCAGCACATTATAGTCGGGAACGATCCGCACTTCTTTGCCGCAGTTTTCGCAAAAAAGCTTACCCTCAGGGATCTCGGCATTACAATTCTCACATCTCATTAAATGCAGTTCTCCGCAGAATTCAGAGTATTATTAAGGAGCATCGCTATGGTCATGGGCCCGACGCCACCCGGTACGGGGGTGATATATCCGGCCACCTTGGAAACGCTTTCAAAGTCCACGTCACCGCATAGCTTATCATTCTCATCTCTGTCCATACCCACATCGATGACCACCGCTCCTTCCTTCACGAAAGAGCTGTCCACATACTTTGCCTTACCGATAGCCACTATCAGTATATCAGCTTCCCTGCACACGGCAGGAAGATCCTTGGTCTTTGAATGTGTGATGGTAACTGTGGCGTTTTCCCTCAGCATGAGAAGTGCCATTGGTTTTCCCACGATATTTGAGCGTCCGATGATGACACACCTTTTTCTGCTCATCTCTATATCATATCTTCTCATGAGTTCTATGATACCTGCAGGGGTACAGGACACAAAACCGGGTCTTCCGATAGAAAGATTTCCTACGCTCACAGGATGAAAGCCGTCCACATCCTTATCGGGAGAAATAGCCATAAGGACTCTGTCCTCGTCTATTCCCACAGGAAGCGGCAGCTGAACCAGAATGCCGTGGACTTTTTCGTCATCATTCAGCTTTTTAATGAGTTCTATCAGATCCTCTTCCCGGGTGTCACCGGGCAGCTCGTATGATATGGAACGTATGCCCGCTTCTTCACAGGCTTTCTTTTTATTTCGCACATAGACCCTGGACGCAGGATTATCTCCCACAAGGATCACTGCCAGAGCGGGCTCGATGCCCTTTTCTTTAAGGGCATCCGCTCTGTTTTTGCATTCAGCTTTAATATCAGAACTGACTTTTTTACCGTCAATGATAGTGGCCATCAGAATAACCCCGTGATCTTTCCGTCATCTGTAACATCTATGTTTTCTGCAGCAGGCACCTTGGGAAGTCCCGGCATGGTCATAATGGTTCCTGTCACTGCCACCACAAATTCAGCACCGGCGGAAGGATATACTTCACGCACATTTAAGGTGTAGTCTGTGGGACGTCCAAGTTTCTTCGGATCATCGGACAGTGAATACTGGGTCTTTGCTATACATACGGGCAGGTTACCCATACCAAGCTCTGTAAGATGCTTCAGTTCCTTTGCTGCCGCAGCAGAGAATGTCACATCTGATGCACCGTAGATCTCTGAAGCTACAGTCTTGATCTTGTCTGTGAGAGGCAGATCATCGGGATATAAAGGAGTGAACTCGGACTTCTTCTCATCCAGTACTCTAAGCACTGCATTTGCCAGGTCTACACCGCCTTCGCCGCCTTTTTCCCATACTTTTGAAAGAGCGAAATCGCAGCCTTTTTCCTTGCAGAAATTCTCCACGAATGCCATCTCTTCTTCGGTATCGGAAACGAAAGCATTCAGAGTCACAACAACCGGCACCTTGTATTTCTGGAGGTTCTCGATATGTTTCTCCAGGTTTACGATACCTTTTTTCAGTGCCTCCATATTCGGCTTTGTAAGCTCATCCTTAGGAATGCCGCCGTTATACTTTATGGAACGAACCGTACTTACAAGCACCACTGCATCCGGCTTAAGGCCGGCCTTACGGCACTTGATGTCAAAGAACTTCTCGGCACCGAGATCAGCACCGAATCCGGCTTCCGTCACCACATAATCAGCCAGTTTAAGCGCTGTCTTTGTGGCGCGAACGGAGTTACATCCGTGTGCGATATTGGCAAAAGGTCCGCCGTGTACGATAGCGGGAGTATGCTCTATAGTCTGGATCAGGTTTGGCTTAATGGCATCCTTTAACAGAGCTGCCATGGAGCCCACAGCCTTAAGTTCTGCTGCTGTCACAGGCTCTCCGTCATAGTTATATGCCACGATGATCTTTGAAAGCCTTCTCTTTAAGTCTTTCATATCATCAGACAGGCAGAGGATAGCCATGATCTCAGAAGCCACGGAGATCACGAAATGATCTTCGCGGACTGTTCCGTCGCCCTTTTCGCCAAGGCCCACTACAATATTACGAAGAACTCTGTCATTCATATCCTCACATCTCTTCCAAACCACCTGTCTGGGATCGATGCGAAGAGCATTTCCCTGCTGGA
Source organism: Lachnospiraceae bacterium (assembly GCA_024688505.1). Classification (GTDB taxonomy): domain Bacteria; phylum Bacillota; class Clostridia; order Lachnospirales; family Lachnospiraceae; genus FD2005. The sequence continues at coordinate 610 of JAILDZ010000042.1, read as the reverse complement.
TATGATTGTCAAGTAAGGCCGCAAGCAGGTTATTTGCAGAAGTGATGGCATGAAAATCTCCTGTGAAATGAAGGTTTAAGTCCTCCATTGGTACCACCTGTGCATAACCGCCTCCTGCAGCGCCTCCCTTAATACCGAAACAGGGACCGAGAGAAGGCTCTCTCAGTGCAAGTACAGCCTTTTTATTAAGCACGCCGAAGGCTTCACCGAGACCTATGCTTATGGTGGTCTTGCCTTCTCCGGCAGGGGTGGGGTTTACGGCTGTCACCAGAATCAGTTTTCCGTATTTATTGTCCTTTACCCTGTCCATCAGTTCATCTGACAGTTTAGCCTTGTATTTGCCGTAGAACTCTAATTCGTCCTCGGCAATGTCCAACTTTGCTGCCACATCCCTGATGTGCGCCATCTTACATTCCTGTGCGATCTCGATGTCTGTCTTCATACTACCTCCTTAAACTGTGTTACTTTGGTTTATAACTCCTATACCGATTCCTCGAATTCTTCCAAAGTCATAAGCACCCTTCTGGGTTTGGTGCCCTCTTCAGGTCCCACTACACCGGCTTCTTCCAGCTGGTCCATGATCCTGGCGGCTCTGTTAAAGCCTATCTTG
>JAILDZ010000018.1 GCA_024688505.1 Lachnospiraceae bacterium | reverse complement strand
GCGGGAGATACTGCAAAGGAGTTCCTTGAAGGATTCCACGGGTACCTTATGACTGACGGGTACAGTGGATACAATAAGCTCAGGGACTGCACGAGGAATTCCTGCTGGGCGCACATAAGAAGGTATCTTATAGATGCCATTCCCAAAGGCAAGGAATACGATCACAGCCAGCCGGCAGTACAGGGACTTGCCTATGTCGACAAGCTCTTCGAGATGGAACAGAAAATCCATGAAAAGAAGGGCTCTGATTTCGATGCCATAAAGAAGTTCCGCCTTGAAAAGGAGAAACCTGTACTTGACGGTTTCTGGAACTGGCTTGACTGCCAGACTGCAATAAAGAATTCCAGGATGTACAAAGCCTTGTTTTCATCCAAAACAGAAGACCGTTCCTCGAAACCTATCTTGAGGATGGTGGTTGCAGTTTCAATAACAACACTTCCTTATCCGAAGAATTTACTTATCCGCATTTAATGCTTGAATTGACCGAAAATACTGCGTTTGTGATAAAAAGATGCGCATAATGCTCTGCTTCAGATTATAATGACGTCACCAAAAGACTTGTTTGTAAAGGAGGTGACGTTGCTATGGCAAGACCAAGAAACACGCGATTTTATGAGATTCCATTACCTGATGAGATTCCCAAGTCGCAAAAGTGGTTAACCAGTTATCACGAGAACAGCAGGCGGCTGGTTGAATACATGGAGCAACAAGGCGCTGGGCAGACAGCGTATTACTCAACAATACAGTGCCTTCAGAGACTCAGAAACCATCTGCTGGATAGTGGTCTGTTCTACTCGTATGAAGAATCAATACGATGGCTGGATAATACGAAGTATTATCCCAAAGGCTTCAAGATAACACTTTTCCGTCTTTCTGATATTTACGAACATGGAGAGGTACAGCCGGTCAATGCTTTTCCTGTTGCTGCTCCGTATTCGAATCTCCTGCATGAACCGTGGAATGAATTCCTTCAGGGCTATCTGAACACGCTGGATTTTATGGAGTCTTACATGTCAGATATAAGGAACCGCATCGCGAGATTCTTTTATGCTATACAGCTGCAGGGAGTATCAAGCCCTTCTGAAATAACTTTCGAGCTTATTGAACAGTATTGCATGAGTGACGTGCATAGATCAAAGGAAATGGATGCCATATACACATATTCTATTGGAGATATTCTCATGTATATGGCGGACAGGGGGCTGTGTTCACATGGACTTGGATGGTATCCGTATTTCAGGATGCATAACAGGATATTTGACATCAAGGACTTCACAGATAAACAGCTAGCAGTAATCAAGCGCTATAGAGATGATAGTCTTGATTTTCCTTCTGAAGAGTATGCTGTAGCTGCTGAAAGCTTCCTGATTGAATTTAACAAACTTGGATACAGTGAATCACCATGCAAAATGGCCGCGTATACTCTGCACAATCTTCTGCTGTTTTTGGAAATGAACAGTCTGGGATACCATAAGGAGATTGCGGCTGTGTGGCTTGAACGCGAAAAAACATATCATGAGAAAAGAGGATGGTTCCAGGCTTCAAGAACGCTTTATCTGTTTGATATCTATACTATGGAAGGATGCATAATGCCGCAGTCCCTGAACATAACGAGGGCTCTCAGATGTGAAGCCCTGCCTGACTGGTGTTTAGCTGAACTGGACGAATATCTGGAAGTTAAGAACAAGGAAGACTGGGCTGCATCTACTATAGATATGATAAGATCATCTGTCACGCGTTTTTGTGAATATTTGGCAGATAGTGGTTTGAAAGGCTTTGAAGAGATAGACGCATCAGTTATTAAGGAATTCAATCTCTGTGACTATCATGATACTCCTGAAGGGAAAAACGCCTATAACGTTAGGATACGCAAGTTTCTAAAACATCTAGAGCGGAAGAATATAATCCCATACGGGCTCAATGAAGCCCTGCTCTGTACATCGGAAAATAGGGAAAGAATTGTCGTAACTCTGACTGATGACGAAAAACAGAGCATTAAGGAGAAACAGGATGCCAGTAACGCATCGATAGAACTAAGGGATAATGCAATGATGCTTCTTGGCCTAAAAATGGGCATAAGATCCATTGACATAGTCAATCTGAAGCTGGATGATCTTGACTGGAAAAACCAGTGCATACGTATATATCAAAAGAAGACAAGTCATGAGATTATGCTGCCTATGCCAACAGATGTGGGCAATGCCATTTATCTGTATATATCAAACGGACGGGCAAATAAAAAAACATCCTCTAGATATCTCTTCATTAAAAACAGGGTTCCTTACGATGCTCTGAAAAGAAGCGTATGCAGACAAGCGTTAAAAAGGATGCTTCCATGTAGAAGTACACCCGGTTCTGGCTTTCATGTAACTCGAAGGACATACGCTACAGATCAGCTCAGAAAAGGTACCGGTAAGCAGGGCTTGGCAGATCTTCTGGGTCACAGGGACACAACGTCAATAAAGCATTATCTTAATCTTGATGAGGAACGGATGCGGATGTGTCCTATATCTTTGTCGGACTCAGGACTCCTGATGGAAGGAGGCCGCTATGACAGAGTATAGAGATTATCCCTATTCAAGCGTTCTTGCACCGTTTATTCAGGATTATGTTGCTGAAAAGCGTGCTTTAGGATACATATATAACGTAAAAGGCTACCAGCTCTTTCGTCTTGACCAGTATTGGAATGATAATGGGTACAACGATGCTGCTTTTACTCCTGAAAGACTTGACGCCTGGATGTGTTCTTTGCCGGGAGAAAGCAAAAGCAGTCATAACAGCCGTATTGGAGCAGCACGCGGTATTGCAAGATATCTTAACACGCATGGTATTAAATGCTATGTTCCAACACTTTACGTTGGCAAAGATCAGAAGCAGATCCATGTGATGGACAAGACCGAATTGGCGGAATTCTTTTCTGCTGTAGATTCATACCAGCCTAAGACGCATAAACCTTGCGACCTGCGGATGGCAAATGAATATCCGATTATATTTCGCCTGTTCTACTGCTGCGGAATGAGGAATAATGAGGCTTGTGAACTCAGGAAAACTGATATTGATCTTGAGAATGGTATTGTTACGATTTATGACGGCAAAAAACATCGTGACAGGCTGGTTTATCTGCCAGAGGATCTGCTGACCCTGATCAGAAAATACTGCAGGTATCTTGAAAAAGATTTAGGAGTAAAATCAGAGTGGCTTTTCCCGGGAAGATTTCTGAAGGAACATGTCCTTAAGACATCCATTGACAGAAATTTTCGTGATTTTTGGAATAAAACTGAAGCATCAAAACACTGTGATAAACGCCCTACACCTCACTCATTGAGACATGGTTTTGTTGTAGACCGAATTAACAACTGGATACTCGCAGGCATTGATATTAATGTCATGTTTGTCTACCTCAGTAAGTATCTTGGACATAAGGATCCCGATGAAAGCTTTTACTACTACCATCTGGTCCGGAAGGCATACGATATCATCAAACAGAGAGATACCGTTACAAATGATGTAATTCCGGAGGTGAGACGCAGATGAGCAAAAGCATACTTAATGAAGAACTCTTCTTTTCCATGACATGGGATTATCTTAATGTTTACCTGCCATCTCAGCACCAGGACAGTATAAAGACTGTAAAGGCATATGAGGATGCGCTGACTATATTTCGCAGATATGTAACAGACATTCGTGGCATTGCAATTGACAAGTTCAGATTTGAAGACATGACCTATGACTTCATGCTTGATTACAGGATATATCTGGTGAGTAAGGGATATAAGCCGACAACCGTGAATCACAGGGTGGCGGTAGTTGCTGCATATATGAAGTATGCAGCCTCCCGAAGAGTGGCAATATATCAGATATACATGAATGTTTTAGAAGTGCCATACGTTACGGTTCCATCTAAAGTTAAGGAGATCATTGAGGACAAAGATACAATTAAGAAACTGCTGGCTTCACCAGGAATGTCTGACAAAGGGATACGTGACCAGATGATACTTGTGCTTCTGTATGACACTGCAATAAGAGCAGATGAATTAATAGGGCTTGACTTGTCAGATGTAAACATTGATGCGGAAAGTCCGTATCTTCGCATTCGCGGTAAAGGAGACAAAGAACGTGTTGTAGCATTGTCAGAAGAAGTGATACCATTAGTGAAGCAGTATATTTCTGTGTTCCACCGCGATCCGAGGAAACGCTCTGAACCTTTTATATACACAACGATAAAAGGTGTGACAGGTAGAATGTCTGAGAGAAATGTGGAGCGTATTGTCAAAAAATATGCTGATATCATCAGAAAAGATGCTCCTGATCTTCCAGATAGAATCTACCCGCATTTATTAAGGAGAACTCGTGCGACTGGATGGTATAGGGACGGAGTACCCATTGAAACAATAGCAGTTATACTGGGGCATTCAGATACAAAAACAACACGAAAGTCATATGCAAAGCCTTCTGTTGAAATGCTAAGGAAACAGATGGATGTGGGTGATAATGGCGAGATGATAGTCCCCGAAGAAAAACAACTGTGGAAAAACGACGAAGAACTGGCACGATTGTGTGGTATCAGATAGGAGCATTATGCGCACCTTTTTTGAGAAGGTATGCTATTGGTCTGACTTTCAAGAAAAAGGTGCGGATAAGTAATTTCTTCGGATAAGGAAGTTTATGCGAATATTCGCATAAACTTCCGAGAGAAGCTGCAAGGCCTTTGTTACTGGCCGCAAGAACTGGCTGTTTTCAGACTCAGTTGATGGCGCAGAGGCAAGTGCTCTTACTTATTCCATTGTTGAAACAGCTAAGGCAAATGGCGTTGATGTTTATTAC
>JAILDZ010000010.1 GCA_024688505.1 Lachnospiraceae bacterium | reverse complement strand
CATATCTATGAGATCTGTATCCAGAATCTCCTGTATTACGGAAGGTGTATGGGATGATGCTCCAATATGCTTCACCACACCCTGGTCTCTCATATCCAAGAGATACTGAAGTATGCCGTTTTTCTGATATGTCCTCCAATCCTTCGACTCATCCTGGCAATGGATAAAACCGTAATTGATATAGTCGGTCTTTAGATCCTTCAACTGCTTATCAACTGACCTCTTTACGGTATCAAGGTTAAGAGTCCATCCATAAGTGCCTTTAGAATAATCAGCTCCGAAATGGATCTGATACATCACCTCATCCCTTTCATCAGACAGAGCCTCGCCAAATATCGCAAATGCTGCTCCGTCTCCTGCAGCAAGGTCATAATAGTTGATGCCACTCTCATATGCGTGCCTGACAGTCTTTACAGCTTCTGACCTTTCAGCCTCCACAATATAGGCAGTTCCCATGCCAATCTCACTGATCTTATCTCCGGTTCTTCTATTCTCTCTGTATTTCATCCGACACCTCATCATCCATTCCTTAAAAACATCTTCATCTGCTCCACCTCTAGCTGTCCATATCACATGATGACATTCAAGATAAGCTTCACCCTTTTTGTTGAAAAAAGGTGCTGGTTTATTGCATAACTGACATACACCCGCAGCTCTCTCTTGCCTTAGATTCTGGATTATCTAAATGATCACCCTTGATTTCAATCATAAGAATTTTTCCATCTGTCAGCATGACCATAAGGTCAGGATAAGCGATTACTGCACCATTTATAGCAAATCCCTTATTTATCTTCGTCTATATACTCAGCAATATCCCCAAAATCAGTTCCCAGCACATGACATATCTTACACAGTATAGTCATAGATACTTCTTCATCCCTATTCAGTTTTGTAAGCGTATTAGGTGCAATGTCTGCCTTTTTTCTAAGCTCAACCTTACTCATTTTTCTGTCAATCAATAATTTCCATAACCTGTCGTAAGATACTGCCATCAAATTGCCTCCATTACCTTTAAACATGCGCAATAGTACAGATTTTATTATAACAAAGCAATTTCAAAATTTCGAGAATAATTCGCAAGTTCTTGATTACAAATATATGCGAAAAAAAGGGTGTGAAGCTACTGCTTCCTTCGCCTCTCGCTGTTTACTTCTTTGGGGGACTGGACTGTTTGCGGCTACTATTGCTTTTTTGGCCGCAAGTCTCGCCCGTAGTGATGGGCGTTCCCCTCTTGCACTATTTTTTTGACATTAGCCTCTATCGTTTCAGGATCCATGCCGTCAAGCTCACGGAACTTCTCTTTGGTCTTATCCTTTTTCTTCTGAGTAAGCCTCTCCTTAAGGGAAGGTCGCTCCTGTTTACAACGCAGTCAGGCATTGATCCTATGCGGTTTTCACGGATTTATAGCACCATCTGTGGCAGGATCTAACCCTCGTTTTTTGATACCTCATATTATTTTCTGAAAATTTAGCCATCCGGCCCTAGTTTTATTCTCAACTCCCCTAAATATATGCACATCTTAATGTCAACAGACAATTCAAAAATCCGCATTTTTTATACATTTATCACAAAACAAATGTTTCGATTTCGAAATCGAGTTCAGTGGATTTCTCTGTTTTTTCTGTGGATAAAGTGGATATCTTCGTTTATAAGTCGTTTCGCATTGTTTCACGGTCGAATTATTGTGGATAACTTTTAAGCTTTTGTTTTTTGTTCGCCCGAATCGTTTCGCTTTTGTGCAGATTAACAAAATAGGCATATTTAGATACAAAACTAAATGTCACACAGTTTTTCTCTTGACCTTTTAGGGGAAATTTGTTCCATGCGGATTTTTAGCATGTTGGGATTTGAGAACAGGTACTATTCGAAATAGCCCAAAGATAATTCGCACCCTCGCCGCTTCGCGGCTTTCCTGCGCTACGCGCTAAGGCTGCTCATTATCTTTGGGCTACTGCTTCGCAGTACGGCAAATAAAAAAACATGCTCTCTGAAAGCGAGCTTTCCGGAGCATGTTTTTCATTTTCCTATTTCGAATAGTAGTACCTGTTTAGAAGATCCTTCTTACTGCCAGAATCGGTGCGTAGTTCACGTTTGAATAAATGATTCCGGTGGAAGGTGTAGATGCATTAATAATGGATCCGCCTCCTGCGTAGATACCCACATGTCCGGAGTAACATACGATGTCACCGGGCTGCATATCTGTAACACCATATCCCACGCCTCTCTGAGCTGCTGAAGAGTGAGGCAGTGATACGCCGAATGCTCTGTACACACTCATTACAAATCCGGAGCAGTCTGTTCCGTTTGTAAGAGAAGAACCACCGTATACATAGGGGTTACCCAGGAACTGTGATGCGTATGCCACCACTGCACTGCCGTTTGAACCACTGGGTGCGCTGTATGTGTAGTTTGCATTCGCTGCTGCTGTGGATACCGCTGCGGATGAGCCGCCTGTAGTCCTTCTTGCCGCTGCTGCAGCTGCTTCTCTGGCTGCTCTCTCGTTTGCCAGTCTCTGCTCTTCTTCTTCCTTGGTCTCGCCGTAGGTATATTCTGTAGTAAGTCCCACGAACTCTGTGGAAACATATCCTTCTTCACCGTTTACGGATACCTTGACCCAGCCGCTGTCCTTAGTGGAATCGTCCACTACTGTGAGATCCTCGTCTAAAGGAACCATATCGATGACGCTGCTGTCTGTGCTGGAATCTTCTCGCACGTAGAGGGTCTCGGTATTAACCTTTGCTATCTTTCTGGATGCCTGATTGATAAGATCCGTATCACCTACAGATACATAATCGCTGGACACATATCCCACGATATTTCCGGATGTGATCTTATACCAACCGTTCACCTCTGCATCCACGTTACAGGCATTATTGGTATAGAGCTTTCCTACCACATCACTGTCTGTGTTTGCTTCGGATCTGACATTAACGTAATCGGTAACTGTTGCTATACCGATGTTTGCATATTCATTAGCTGCATCAACTGCCACTGTATGTACGGCTGTGATCATGCTGACCTCGCCGGTCTCTGTATCTGTGGAACTGATGGTGTCGCCGTTTGCTTCCACCACAAACCTTCCGTCTCTGGAAGATACTGTAGCTGCTGTGGATACTCCGCTGGGAACCACCTCTTCTGCAGTTTCTGTAGTTTCTGTAGTTTCTGTAGTTTCTGCGGAATCTGTATTCTCGGTGGATTCTGAGCTGTTCTCAGTTACATCTGTTGCAGGAGCTGCCGCACCGTTCACATCTGCTGTCCTGGTGCTGGAAAGAATAGCCTCTGATGTGGCTGCTGCACCGGCTCTTGTGGTATATGTGGAGGATGCTGTAGTAGTAGCCTGATTATTGAGCTGTCTTAAATTCATGAAGTTTGCAGCTCCTGCTACCGGCATTGCCTCTACTGCTAAGCTATTGGCTCCCACCAGCATTCCTGTAGCAAGAACAAGTGCGGAAACCTTTGTAAGCTTTGAATTAAAATTCATTGGAAATTAACCTCTTTTCGATTTGTTACAGAATTGTTACACTCACAATTCTTACGTATTGTAACAAGTATTGATAAATATGTCAACACTTTGTAACAATTTCGTAACAATTAATCAGGGGAGTGCAACCGCCATGTGGCAAAGCCACATAGGCAATTTGCAGATACATCGTCTCTGAAAGCCAGCTTTCGAGAGCGATGTATTTGCAAATTAACTATGGCACTACGTGCCATGTTGGTTGCGCTCCCCTGTAAAATTACGCAAGATACCTTCCTATGGAAGTAACTGCATTAGCTCCGTCTGCCGCAGAGGTGATAACCTGCCGAAGCTGCTTGGTACGCACATCTCCTGCCGCAAATATGCCGGGTATGCTGGTCTCGCAGGTTTCTCCCGCGATGATATATCCTGCCTCATCCATATCCGGAAGATTCTTGATCTTATCAGTGTTCGGCTGGATGCCCACTGCGATAAACACGCCGTCCACCGGGATTTCCTTATCTTCCTCTGTCTTCTTATTATGAATGAGGACTGCGTTTACCGCCTTGTCTCCTTTGATCTCCGTGATCACCGAATCCATCACGCACTCGATATTCTCTATGGACTTCACCTGATCCTGAAGCACTTTTGCTCCTCTGAACTCATCTCTTCTATGGATCAGATACACTTTTTTACACATCCTGGAAAGGAAGATGGCATCTTCCAAAGCCACATCGCCTCCGCCCATGACAGCTGTCACCTTATCTTTAAAGAAGGCTCCGTCACATGTAGCGCAATATGACACTCCCATTCCTCCAAACTCTGCCTCTCCCGGAACGCCCAGTTTTCTATGGCCGGCGCCTGTGGCTATGATCACACTCTTTGCCTCATAAGTCACCTTTCTTGTCACCAGTTTAAAGATATCGCCTTCCTTTTCTATGGAAGAGACTCTGCCCACGGCGAACTCTGCTCCGAAATTATCTGCATGTTCACGGAACTTCTTGCCCATATCCATCCCGCCGATTTTCGGAAGTCCGGGATAATTATCAACCTCATATGTGGTCAGTATCTGTCCGCCGCTCTCGGGGCTCTCATCTATAAGAAGTGTATTAAACCCTGCCCTCTTTCCGTATATTGCTGCTGTAAGTCCTGCGGGGCCTCCGCCTAAGATCACTATATCGTATACCATGATAAATCTCCCTTCATCTATGCTTAGTCTCTTTGATGTTCTGGATTATATCACACAATTAGATTGTGCGCAATCTTTATTTTGTTTTTTATTCTTTCTTATTATGCCACAGGTTAGACTCATTTGTCATATCCCATTCTACTTTTGGTTGCATAATCAAAGAAAAGCATCTATAATAAAGACACTATTATAGATTGAAAGGAGGAGTAGCCCATGGATATAGCAGGCTTATCTACGTATATGAGTCAGGCGAAAGTGATGAATTCCCTCGGCACAGCGGTTTTAAAAATGAACCTGGATATGATGAGTGATGTGGGAGAGATGCTCACGGATACCATGAATGCTATGCCTGGTGCTTCACTCGAATCCCTCGTAAATCCTGCGGTAGGCGGGAACATAGATATAGCGGTATAGAAAAACCTGCGGATCGTCCGCAGGTTTTTTATTACAGTTCTCTGCTATCCAAAATGATGGTCACCGGTCCGTCGTTTACGGAAGACACCTGCATATCGGCACCGAATCTTCCGGTCTCCACCTTAAACCCTCTTGCTCTGCATTCAGAGATGACAAGTTCATAAAGCGGTATAGCGGTATCAGGCCTGGCTGCATCCGTGAAACCCGGGCGACGGGACCTGCAGTCCGCATATAATGTAAACTGGCTCACTATCAAAAGCTCCGCTCCCGCATCCGATGGATTCACATTCATCTTCCCGTCAGCATCCTCAAATATCCTGAGTCCGCAGATCTTATCAGCAATCTTCTTAGCGATATCTTCGGTATCGTCTGTATGTACTCCTAATAAAACAAGGAATCCATTGTTAATGGATCCCACTGTCTCATTATCTATCACTACCGATGCGTTTTTTACTCTGGTAACGACTGCTCTCATATCATTCTTCCGTGCTGTTTCTTAAGATCTTGTATAAAAGCTGGTAAAGAGTCTTTGCTTCATCTTCGGAAAGAGGTACGCACTTTCCTATCTTGCCAGGAACTGCTATGGCCTTTTCCTTTAATGCCTCGCCCTTTTTCGTGAGTGTCACATCTATGCTCCGCTCATCTGCCTTGGAACGGGTTCTCTTGATATAGCCTTTCTGTTCCAGCTTCTTCAGAAGAGGAGTGAGGGTACCGGAATCCAGATAAAGGGCATCTCCTATCTCCTTCACGTTCATGTCCGGTTTGTCCCAAAGCACCATCATGGTGATATACTGTGTATAGGTGAGATCCAGTTTATCCAGTATTGGCTTATACTTCCTCACCACTTCCTTTGCACATGCATATAAGGGAAAACACAGCTGATTTTCCAGTTTTAAACAATCATACTTCACATTATCCATATATAATAACCTCATATTAACTCGAAAATATAATATATTTTATGCAATTAAATAGTGGAAGTCAAGCATTCCTGTTATAGGTTGATTATAAAACAGTATTATGCTACTATCTCTCCTAAGCCAACGATAAACATACTGCCTGATATGTCCGGAGGAAAACTTATGACATATCAAGCATTTCAGGATGATGTATTATCAAACATCTCATCACTGCTTCCATCGGAAGCCACCATTTCCATTCACAGTGTATTAAAGAATAACGGTCTGATCCTTGACGGACTGTCCATTAAAGAGCATGATGTGAACATCGCTCCCACTATATATCTTAACGACCTGTACAGAAGCTATGAGCTCGGGTCCTCTATGGATGCCATCTGTACGCAAATAGCGGAAACCTATGAGAGATTCAAACTCACAAAGCCTCTGGACATCACCTTTTTTACGGATTATGAATCGGCAGAAAAGAGGATCTTCTACAAGCTGATAAGTGCGGAGAAAAACCGGGAGATACTGGAAAAGATCCCCCATGTCCCCTTTCTTGACATGGCCATCGTGTTCTGCTGCAAAGCTCCCATCCCTGATGATGCAAACGGAACCATACTGATAAATAACGATCACACGGGATTGTGGGGAAAGACCACGAAAGACCTGATGACGGCTGCAGAAAAAAACACCAGGGTCCTTTTCCCTCCCATCATTCGGCACATAAACGACATCATAAAAGAGATCAATCCTGCTCTCCTGCTGCCTTCCGATGCATCTTTCCCCATGTACGTCCTCACAAATGAGAATATGCTCTTTGGGGCTTCAGTCATACTGTATCAGGACTATCTCCAGGATCTGGCCGAAGAATTCGAAAGCGATCTTATCATCATCCCAAGCAGCATCCATGAAGTGATCCTGATAAAGGACCGGGATATTTCCTTCACACCTGACACCCTGAAGGAACTCATTCACGATGTAAACTATACCGAAGTGTCTCCTGCAGAGGTCCTGTCTGATACACCATACCGATATTCCAGAGAAGAAAAGAAGATCACCTGTCTTTAAAGAAAAAGCGGAACACTGATAATAAGTGTTCCGCTTTATTATTATTTACTTTTATAATGAGTACTGATATCCCCTCACATACATTTCATTTGCCACCATAAGCACAGGATATTCCACCAGCATTTCTTTGCCCAGGTCGTCCATCACATCGGGGTTATACTTATCCAGAAGTTCCGCTACCACATTTGCTCCCGCGGCTATCTGTCTTTTAAGCTCCGAGTCTGCGAATTCATCAATGAAGCATTTATAGAATTCTCTGGGGTAGCATCTCTTATACCAGGCTATCTGCCATGCCACCGCGTTATGAAATACTATATATGTCTTCGGGAAAAGGTATTTTATCTTCCTGCAGGACTCCACATACCACTCCGGCACATCCATGGCCTCCATGACTCTTTCCACGTCATGTCCCATTCCCATGCCGGTGCCGATAGCTTTTGCAATGGCCACCGCTCTCTTTTCATCGATGTTATGGGCGGTGAGGGCCACAAATATATCGTCCCTGGAGGTGATCACATCTGAAAGGGAGATGCCGTCCTCTTTCATGAGCTTGTCAGCATTATCTGTCCAGGTGCCGCTTCCCATAATAAGACCCATGCACTGGATCAGATGTGAAAACCGGGTGGGTTTTACCATTTTAAGGAGCTGCACTGTGGCATTTGAGGAATACGCCGGCACTCCGAGAGTTCCTATGTCAAAACCAATGCTGTCCCTTGGCACACCCAGAAGCTGCACACTGTTAAATAGGGCGAAGGTCTTCTTATCGTCAAAGAACACATCTCTGGAGCGTACATGCGTGCTGTTCTCCAGCGCCTCCAAAAATTCCAGGTTCGGATTCATGATGCAGGTCACTCTCACATCCATGTCATCATCCATCACATGGAAATATTTCCTGTCCATCCGCTCTTTTCTGGCGCCGTTTGTTTTCAGCATTCTGCGTTCCAGCTCAAACGCCGCTCTTTCTCTTGGCTCCTTCGGTTTAATATGCGGCACATAGAACTTTCTTTCTATGGCTTCTTCTTCACTGAGCTCTGTGAAAGAATCCGGAATGCATTCCTTTACCAGTGTACGTGTGCACTCCAGTACTATCTGATGGTCTGCATCCTTTCCCATCTCGGGATACAGCTTTTCATGGAAAGAGTATCCGTCCTTTCGAAGGGGTTCCCCGCATATGGGGCATTTCTTATCCGGAAGATCCGGACCGCACCATGTGTAATCGTCATCCACCACCGGGAACTCCGCATAATCACATTTGTGACAGTAATAGTGCCCCGGAAGCGGATTTAAGTTCACCACTCCCAGCAGATATGAAACAAGCGGAGCGCCAAAGGCATTCCTGAAAAAGATCAGTGTCTCATTCTTTGATGCCAGTTTCTTCATCTCATATGCTGTTTCAAAAAGAGCAGAGGTTCCTGTCTCTTTAATAAGATCCAGTTCCTTCTCCAGGCGCTTTTCCACCAGCTGCGGGAACTTACCGCCATAGAGTTTATTTGCCCTTTCCTTACATATCTTTTTAATTGAAGCCATATCTCCCCCTCCTTGTGTGCTATCCGTTTTTACGTACATCCGCCAGGCTCTTCATCTCTTCAGCGTTTTTCATCACTGCATCCGTTATCTCCATGCCCCCCAGCATGCGAGCCAGTTCTTCCACGCTTTCATCCCGATTAAGCTTCTTTATGCCGGAAATGGTGGAATCTCCTTCCACAGTTTTTTCTATGAGAAAATGTGTATCCGCCATGGATGCTATCTGCGGCAGATGCGTGATGCAGATCACCTGATGGCGTCTTGCCACATCACAGAGTTTTTCGGATACAGCCTGCGCAGTCCTTCCGCTGATACCGCTGTCTATCTCGTCAAATATCATGGTATCCACAGTGTCATTTTCCGAAAGCACTGTCTTTATCCCCAGCATGATCCTGGAAAGTTCACCGCCTGATGCAGTATCGATAAGTGGCCTGAGGGGCTCACCCACGTTCGTACTGATCATAAACTCAGGGATATCTTTTCCGTTTTCGCTGTATTCCCCTCTTTCTTCGAAAGCTGTTTCAAAATGGACCTCATTAAAGTTAAGATCCTTAAGCGCTTCCTCCACTTTTCGGTTAAGCTCCTCTGCTTTCTTCTTTCTGCTTTCAGTGAGTCTTTCCGTGGCAGTCCTCAGTGCGCTTTCAGAATTTTCCAGTCGCTTCTTAAGATCAGAAAGATAGCTGTCATAATCCATCAGCTTTTCTATACGCTCTCTTTTCTCTTTTCCGGCTTCTATAATGTCTTCTATGGTCTTACCGTATTTGTTCTTAAGATCGTTTATGAGATTAAGCCGGCTCTCCGTTTCACTGAATCTGCCGGGATCATACTCGGTCTCCGATATGTAGTCGGACATTTCTCTTGCCGCATCGCTTATGATACTGTCTGCATCAGAAAGTGCCGATACAAACTCTTCTATCTTCTTGTCATAACCGGACACGTTCTTTAAGGCCATGAGTGCCCTTCCTATCAGATCTCCGGCGCTGTTATCGCCTCCGGTCATGCTGTATGCTTCCTGAAGAGATGCCTGTATCTTCTGGGAATTAAGCATCTTCCGATACAGTTCTTCGACTTCTTCATCCTCACCCGGTTGAAGATCAGCCTCCTCTATCTCTTCCACTTCATGGTTCAGAAATCCAAGCTCTCTGGCTCTGTCGCTTTCGTTTACATTGGCTTCGGAATACTCTTTATAAAGGGTCTTATATTCTTTATAGGACGAGGCCACTTTTTCTTTCAAAGGTGTGATCTCATCTTTGCCGTATTCATCCAGCAGTTCCAGGTGTTTTTTCTTATGAAGCAGGGACTGATGCTCATGCTGTCCATGGATATCAAGGAGTATATCCCCTGCCTCCTTAAGCTTCTGAGCCGGCACAGTCTCACCGTTTATTTTGGCCACTGCCCTGTTTTCCGTGATACGCCTGCTTAGGATAACCTCATCATCCGGTGTCTCCACTTCCATCTCTGAGAGACGGGCTCTTTCGATATCGTTTTTCACAGTAAAGACTGCTTCCACGATGCCGTCCTTTTCCGGATCTCGCAGCATATCCTTCGATACTTTCTGCCCCAGCGCAAACGACAGGGCTCCAAGCATGATGGATTTGCCCGCGCCGGTTTCTCCGGTCAGGATGTTCAGGCCGGGCCCTAGGATCAGCTCCTCCTCTTCGATCAGGGCCAGGTTTTTGATGTGTAGTGTACTTAACATATTACCTCTTTCTGCTCTCTCCTTCAGATGTCGGTATCCCTCGAACCGCTTGAATCCCACGCATAAAATCCGTGCTCGGCACGGAATCCTGCGCGCGGATTTTACACGTGTGCTCCAAACGGTTTAATTTGCTTTTTCTATCGATTTTTTATCCCTGCAAATCGATGTCACTTAGTCTGCTCTCAGCTTCTTTCCGATACGTTCCAAGAAACTGAGTTCCCCGAGGATCACCATATTCGTGCAGTTCTCCGCGCGCTTCACCAGCAGTTTTTCCCCGATGTGCAGCACCCTTTTATGGGCTCCATCGAAGGCCACGTCTCCGGTCTCCTCAGTCTTATTCCTCCGCTTTATGATCTCCACGCAGATCTCATCATTCTGATCCAGCACAATGCTTCTGGAATTTAACGTGTGCGGATTAATGGGGGTCAGAAGTATGGCTCTGGCTTTCGGATCCACGATAGGACCGTTTGCCGAAAGGTTATATGCCGTAGATCCCGTAGGGGTGGACAGTATCAGTCCGTCACAGATATATGAATACAGATGCTTTCCGTTTACCGATACAGACAGGTGAAGCACGGATATCCCATATCCCGCGCTGATCACTATATCGTTTAGGGCATGCATCCTGCTGTCTGCTCCCGCAAAATCCACATACCCCTTCAGCATCATTCTTTCTTCTATCTCATAATCATCATTGAGTAGTCTGTCTATAGCTGAAAAGATTCCCACTTCATCCAGCTCACAAAGATATCCCAGATGCCCCCTGTTTACGCCTAGAAGAGGTATATCCATGCCGAATGTCATCTGTGCAGCGCCTATAATAGTACCGTCTCCGCCTATGGTGATTATGCAGTCATATCCTTCAGGAACGGATAGCTGTTCCTTGTCCTCATCCTCCGGGCTGGCTGCATATTCGCACTCTCCTCCTTTGGATTCGATCTCAGATTTAAGCCGCTCCACGATATCCCTGTTTTTATTCAGATTTCTTGTGATGATAAAAAACTTCTTCATAATTCCTATCCCTTAAGGGTTTCGTGGGCCATATCCACTATGCTTTCAGGCTCATCAGAAAATGTTTCTTCCCGTATCTCTTTTCCCATATAGATAAGGTATTCGATGTTTCCTTCCGGTCCCTTCACCGGCGAAAATGTGAGTCCGTATGGGTAAAACCCGTTTTCCTCTGCATCCCGGAGCACTTTTTCTATCACTTCCAGGTGCACCTTTTTATCACGGACCACTCCCTTTTTCCCCACTTTTTCTT
>JAILDZ010000233.1 GCA_024688505.1 Lachnospiraceae bacterium | reverse complement strand
TATGACAGGAACGAAAAGGATGTGTTCTGGGAAGAGGAACTGAGAAATGCTGTGCCGAATATCGATGTGGGGTCCATAGTCACCAGATTTCGAAACACCCTGGAAAAAGGAGAAATATCAGAAAACAGGGACAGCCTGAAGGAATGCATAAAGTCTCTTCGTGGAGTATCTTTTAAGACATATCTGTCATTAATGGAAGCCCTTTACGGTACTGTTTATGAATATGCAAAAGAGAAAAAGATCGATCCCGATACAGTGAAGATACCGAGGTTTTTTAATGATGTGTCGGACCTGGAACAGGTGATGTTTAAGGTGATAGATCGTCTGGCAGATCACATGAAGGAAAGGTCAGAGAATAACTATTCCCATTATGTGGTGTCAGCCATGGACTATATCCATAACAACTACATGCGGGATATATCCATAGCGGATATAGCGGAAGCCGTGAACCTGTCCGA
Source organism: Lachnospiraceae bacterium (assembly GCA_024688505.1). GTDB lineage: Bacteria > Bacillota > Clostridia > Lachnospirales > Lachnospiraceae > FD2005. The sequence continues at coordinate 18,362 of JAILDZ010000233.1, read as the reverse complement.
GGGGCATCTCCGTCGTCTCTTTAAGCAGGAGACGGGGGAAAAGATCGTGAGCACCCTCATGAATTCCAGAATAGAACATGCAAAGAAGATGATGGAAGAAGGAAACATGAATCTGGAGGAGATATGGAGAGCCACAGGTTTTTCCTCTGCCCAGTATTTCAGTTTCGCTTTTAAACAAAAAGAAGGTTTGGCCCCCAGGGAATACTTAAAGAAAGCCCAGACAGGAAAAAAGGATGAATAGGCAGGAAAAAAGAAGAGCCGGCGGATTGCAGAGGAAGCTCAGGATCACAATCTTTACCACCGTGCTGATAACCATCACGCTCATCTTTTCCGTGGTGGCTTATTATTATATGGGAATGTACAGGGAACGAAGGATGGCGGATATTTCTGAACAGATGGACCTCATGTCCTCAGAGATCCTTTTCTTTCAGTCCCTTATGGATAATGTGTCGAAACAGGCCATCACCGATGTGGCTGTGAGAGATTCCCTTGATTCCAGGGATGAGACCACAGGCATATATCTGTATAAAAAGAGAAGAGCAAACGAATCTCTGGCTGCATATGCCCATGTGGTGGAGCCGGTACATGAGCTCCTTATCTATTCTGCGGAAGGAGAAACATATTCCAGCCTGTATTCCGTTCGAAGCCCCTTTAAGCCTGAGGATAATCCATGGTATACAGAGTATAAGGATAAAAATCTTACATCAGGCTTCACATCCATCCATAATTCTGCTGTGATCACCGGAGGTCACACGGAAGACGTGATAAGCTATGTGATGACTTTTTATAACGTGGAAAAGCCTACGGAGATAGAAGGTGACCTCATCATAAACATAAAGCTTTCCTATCTGGAAAGCCTTCTATCCACAAGTAATGAACTGGTAGCTTCCGTGGTGCTCTATGACAGCAGCGGACGCATTATATATGCATCAAATGATGATATAGTCCCCTACGAAAAGATATCGGAGGCGTCAAAAGACAGGTCGGTGCTGGTTTCTTCCAACCTAAAGGACGGATGGGTGCTGGCTATGAAGATCTCTGACGAGACCATACAGTACGAGATCCGCGCGCTTCTCATAAGGATAGCACTGGCCTTTGCTCTGGCAGGAATACTGACCTATATCATGCTGGCCAGATTTGTATCGAGGATCGTAAAGCCCATCAATGTGCTGGCAGATTCGGTAAACGAGGTGGGCAAAGGAAACTTTGACGTGAATGTGGAGATCCACAGTCAGGACGAGATAGAGGATTTGGCCGACGGATTTAATAACATGGTACGTGACATAAAGGACCTCATGGAAGAGTCCGTGGAAAATGAAAAGATAAAGCGGAAGATGACAGTGGATAAGCTGATGAATCAGATCAATCCGCACTTCATCTATAACACATTAAACTCTATCGTATATATGGCAAAACTGGACGGAAACGAAAGGATAGTATCCTTTACAAATACGTTTATCTCGCTGCTTCAGGGGACGCTTAAAATACAGGATTCAGCGTATATCACTGTGGGGGAAGAGATCGAGAATATCGAGAATTATCTCACTCTTCAAAAATTCAGATATGCGGATAAATTTGAATCGGAGATCATCTGTGAAGAAAAGGACGTGAAAGCACTCATCCCATGCGTCATGATGGAACCCATAGTGGAAAATGCCATATTCCACGGGATAGCGCCAAACGACGAGAAAGGTCACCTCACTGTGAAGATAGAGCGGGAGGAAGATCTGCTCTCCATCACAGTAGAAGATGACGGCATAGGAATGGATGAGGAAACTATAGAGAAGCTTCTTTCGGATACCACCTCTGAGCGGGGAGCCATTCATAAGATAGGTATTGCAAATGTACGAAAAAGGATAAAGCAGATATACGGAGAAGAATTCGATATCATTATAGAAAGCGCTCCCGGGGCAGGTTCCCGGGTGCTCATTAAAGTGCCGTATATGACTTAAGAAAAACAAACATATAAAGAGATTAGTTGCTGTTTTTTTTAAGTTTAATCATGCGGACCCTGGGTTAAGATAAGTAGGAGGTAAAATATGCGGAGGAATGCCATGTTTGATTTGGGCGGAATATGGAATTGCAGACTGGAAAACGGAACCGTCGGCGCCATGGCCCTGCCGGGCACATTAGACGAAAACAGAATCGGACATGAAGATGTGGGTGCAAATCAATGGCATCCTGCAGATGACCTGGGAAACGCCACAGAGATGGATGCACCGGGAGGTCCCATCACCACCAGGCTCACCAGAAATTTCACATACGAAGGAGAAGTGTCCATATGCAGGATAGTGGCTTTTAAGAAAAAGCCGGGTAAAAGATATTTCGTATATGTGGAGAGAGCCAGATATCTAAAGCTTTTTATTGATGAAAAGGATGCACCCGTATTTATGGAGGGGACCATATCCACTCCATGGATATTTGAAGTGACAGACCTTCTTACGGGAGAAAACACTTTTCGTTTTGTTTCGGATAACAGTTATAAAGAATGGCCGAGGTCAGACATCCTCTTTTCATCCGCTGCCACAGATGAATCCCAGACTAACTGGAACGGTATCCTGGGACAGTTTGGCATCATAGAAAAAGACCGTGTGTTTATCAGATCGGTGTCTGTTTTCTATAAGAACGGCAAAGTGGATGTGGATGTAAAGATAGAAGGAGAACTCCCGGAGGGTGCCGAGATACGCCTGAAAGGCGATGGAGTAATAGATAATGCCGTAAAGGAAGACCTGTCAAAATGGGATCTGGATGAAGGAAACCTGCACAGCCTCACAGTGAAGCTGGTGGATAAGGCAAACAAGGTGATGGATTCAAAGGATGTCACATACGGTATCAGAGATTTCAGAGACGACGGTACAGGCCATCTGGCTCTTAACGGCAGAAGAGTGTTCCTAAGAGGAGAGACAAACAGCGCCATATATCCTGAAACGGGCTATGTGCCCATGGACGAGGAAGAATGGAGCCGGATCCTTTCCATGTACAGATCATACGGGATAAACTTCGTGAGATTTCATTCCCACTGCCCGCCGGAAGCGGCATTTAATGTGGCAGACAGGATGGGTATCCTGCTTCAGCCGGAGCTTTCCCACTGGAATCCGAAGGATGCTTTTTCCACGGAAAAGAGCAGGGAATACTATAAAAAGGAATTGAAACAGATCATTACCTGCTATAATAACCATCCTTCTTTTGCCATGATGACACTGGGAAATGAACTCTTTGCCGATGAAGCGGGACACGCCTTTATGGATGAGCTTATGGACTATGCCCGTTCGCTGGATCCCACAAGGCTATACGCAAACGGATCCAATGTGCATTACGGTGAGGCAGGATGCGATGAAAAAAGTGATTTCTATGAATCCCAGTCATTTAAGGATCATTCACTGAGAGGAACATCCGCAGGAGAACCTTCGGGCGAGCATGCGGATAAGAAGAATACAAAGGAGCCGCTTTCTATCCGGGGATGCATCAATAACGAATATCCCAACGGCAAGAGGAATTTTGAGGAAAGCATGAAGGCTATCAGGAAGGAATACAGAAAGCCCGTCATCGGTTTTGAGACCGGACAGTATGAAGTGCTTCCGTATTTCGAAGAGATAGATGAGTTTAAGGGAGTGACCAGAGCTTATAACTATCAGGCCATAAAAGATAAGGCAGAAGAAAAGGGACTCCTTAAAAACTGGAAGGAATATGTGGAAGCCACCGGAGAACTGTCCCTCATAGGATACAGGGAAGAGATGGAATGTGCTATGCGTACCAGAGGGCTTTCAGGTACGGTGCTGCTTTCCCTTCAGGATTTCAGCGGACAGGGAACCGCTCTGGTTGGCATGATGAATTCCCACCTTCGTCCGAAGCCCTTTGACTTTGCAAAGCCGGAAAGGTTCAGCGCATTTTGCAAGGACGTGCTCATTATGGCTGAGCTGGGAAAATATACATATAACGCAGGGGATATAATATCTGCGGATGTGGTCATAGCAAATTATTCCAAAGAGGATCTGGGGGGCGATTTCTACATCACCCTGAAGGATGCCAAAGATAATCTGATCTATGAAGAGAGGATAAAGGGTATATGGGCCATCCAGGGTGACATATCCCCGGCGGGAAAAACCTATGTGCCGCTGCCGTATACCGAGACCAATGAAGCCTATACCCTGGGCTTCAGATTCCGGGATTATGACAATGAATACAGAGTGTGGGCTTATGCAAATGACGGTGCAGTATGCCCGAAAGATATATACGAAACACATAAGCTGGATGATAAAGCTCAGGAAATACTGAAAAACGGCGGCAAAGTATTCTATGAACCGCGTTTCGGGAAAAAGGGCCGATTCAAGAATTCCATAAAAGCGCAGTTTACCACGGATTTCTGGTCAGTGAAGACCTTTGCCAGACAGGAAGGCGGCATGGGGCTTTTCATAGATAAGGACCATGGGGTATTTGATGATTTCCCCACGGAAAAGCACACAGACTGGCAATGGTATCCCATGGCCATGTCCAGGGCAGTGATGATCCCGGAGAACATAGATCCTATCATAAGAGAACTGGATTCTTATGCATATATGAGAAATATGGCCATGCTTTTTGAGTGCGACTGCCTGGGAGGGAAGCTCATGTTTTCATCCATGGAGCTTGGTAATAAGAAATGCTATCCAGAGGTCAGGGGACTGTTAAGGGGTATCTATAAATACATGTCATCAGAGGACTTTGCACCGAAACAGGTGATGAGTGTGGAGAGCCTTAAAGACATGACAAAGTGATATAAGAAGGTCTGTATAGGGAGGTAGAAATGGAGACTGTAAAGATCTGGGAAGAAGACGTTGTGATCCCCACATATGAAGTGGGAAAGCCGGATAAGAACCCTATGTTTCTGGAGAAAAGGGTGTATCAGGGAAGCACGGGAAAAATATATCCCTATCCATCCACAAATGAGATCAGCAGAGAGAAGACAGACCATGCCTGGCATGCGGTGTGGCTGGAAAATAAATACATAAAGGTAATGATCCTGCCGGAGCTGGGAGGCAGGATACAGAGAGCATATGATAAGACAAACGATTATGACTTTGTATACTATAACAGTGTGATAAAGCCTGCACTGGTTGGGCTCACAGGCCCATGGATCTCAGGCGGTATTGAATTTAACTGGCCCCAGCACCACAGACCCACCACATATATGCCGGTGGATTTTAAGATAGTGGAAAATGAGGACGGAAGCAAAACTCTTCTCACCGGTGATGTGGACCAGATGTATGGAACCAAGGAGATTACCGGATTCACATTATATCCGGATAAAGCCTATATAGAGATCAGAGGACAGTTATATAACCGTACACCCCTCCCTCAGACCTTTCTATGGTGGGCTAATCCGGCGGTGGCAGTAAATGATAACACCCAGTCTATATTTCCGCCGGATGTCCACTCGGTGTATGACCACGGGAAAAGGGCAGTGTCCCGTTTCCCCATAGCCACGGGAGAATACTATAAGCACGACTACAGCGAAGGCGTGGACATTTCCAGATATAAGAACATACCTGTGCCCACATCCTATATGGCGGAAAAATCCGACTATAACTTCGTGGGAGGATATGACTACGGAAAGAAGGCAGGACTCCTTCACGTGGCAGATCATCATGTGTCTCCGGGAAAGAAGCAGTGGACCTGGGGATGTGGTGATTTCGGAAAGGCATGGGATAGGAATCTGACGGATTCCGACGGTCCGTATATCGAGCTTATGACAGGTATGTACTGTGATAACCAGCCGGATTTCACATGGTTAAAGCCCTATGAAGAGAAGGTGTTCAAGCAGTATTTCATGCCCTATAAAGCTGTGGGACAGGTGAAGAATGCCAGCATCCATGCGGCACTGAATCTGGAAGTGAATAAAGATGATGTGTATGTGTGTATCTACGCTACATCGGAATATGAAAAAGCACGTCTTTCCGTGACCTATGACGGTAAAGAGGTGTACACGGAGGATATAAAAGTTTCTCCCGTGGATATTTATGAGAAGAAACTGCCGCTGTCTCTTGCGGATCAGTATAAGGTGAAGGTGACTCTATATAACGGTGACAGGGAGCTGGTTTCATATCAGCCGGTGGATCAGGGCATCCCGAAGCTGGCAGAGCCACAGGCTGCAGCGAAGCTTCCGGAGGAAATCATCACAAACGAGGAACTCTATATCACGGGTCAGCATATCGAGCAGTATCGTCATGCCACATGGCTGCCTGATCCCTATTATAAAGAAGGCTTAAAGAGAGATCCCGAGGACATCAGGATTAATAATGCATACGGCCTTTTGCTTCTTCGCCGCGGGCGTTTTGAAAAGGCGGAAAAGTATTTCAGGCAGGCTCTTAAGCGTCTTACCATGATGCATCCGAATCCTTATGACAGTGAGCCTTACTATAATCTGGGTCTGTCTCTTTTCTATCAGGGAAAGTATGACGAAGCCTATGACAGTTTTTATAAAGCTACCTGGGTGAGTGAACTTCAGGAAATGTCATTCTATTACCTGGCTGCCATTTCCTGCATAAGGGGTGACTTCGAGGATGCGCTGGAGCTTATCGAAAAGGGCCTGGTGAAGAATATCCATAATGTGAAGGCAAGAGGTCTGAAGGTTGCCATACTTCGGAAACTGGGACGTGATGAGGAGGCTTCTGAATTTATTAATGAGAGCTTGTCTATTGACGCATTTGATCTTGTATCACTGTATGAGAAAAATCCGTCGGATCTTACGGAGTTCAATGCCGTAGCAAGGGACTTCCATGAAAGATATCTTCAGGCTGCCAGAGATTTCGGCGAGGCAGGATTCTATGAGGAAGCTGTGACGGTACTGGATCAGTTTAAGGGTGAACATCCCATGATCCGGTTTTATAAGGGATACTATCTGACCCTTCTGGGACGCACCTCTGATGCCATGAAGGAATTTGAAGCAGGAGAGAAGGCATCTTCCCTTTACTGCTTCCCGAATAAGCCGGAAGACATCGCTGTGCTAAGATGCGCCATTTCCGCTAACGAGAGATGCCCGAAGGCGTGCTACTATCTGGGCTGCCTTTTCTACGACAAGCTGCAGTTTGATGAAGCCATTTCTCTCTGGGAGAAATCCCGGGAGCTGGATGATAGCTTCGCTACTCTTCACAGGAATCTGTCCATAGCTTATTACAATAAGCGCGGTCTTAAAGAAGAGGCGGTGGCATCTTTAGAGAAGGCCTTCTCCCTTGATACTTCCGATGCCAGAGTGTTCCTGGAACTGGATCAACTGTATCAGAAGATGCAGGTGCCCATGGAAAAGAGGCTCTCACTTTATGATGAACATATCGACCTCATTCAGGACAGAGATGACCTCTATACTGAGTATGTTACGCTTCTTAACAGTGCAGGTCAGTTTAAGAAAGCATATGACCTTATCACCTGTCACAGTTTCCAGACCTGGGAGGGGGCAGAAGGAAAGATCACTACGCAGTTTAAGGTTTCTCTTCTTGAGATGGCAAAGGCTGATATCGCTTCCGGAGATTTTGCGGCGGCTGAGAGTAAGCTTCTTGAAGCTGTATCATATCCCGAGAATCTGGGTGAAGGACAGCTGGAAGGCACCAAGGACAATCATATCTATTATCACCTGGGACTGGTATATGAAGGACTGGGAGATAAAGATAAGGCTAAGGAGTGCTTTAAGAAAGCCACTCTCGGTGCCATGGAAGTGGCCGGCATGATGTATTACTATGACCAGCCAGCGGATATGATCCTCTACCAGGGTCTTTCCCTTGAAAAACTGGGACGACACTCCGAAGCCAATTCCAGATTCTACCGTCTCTTAGACTTCGGAGAGCAGCACATTCGTGATGTATTCAGGATGGATTACTTCGCCGTATCCATGCCCGATATGTCGGTATTTGATGCGGATATGGACGAGAAAAATGTAGCGCATTGCTATTACGTCATGGGACTTGCATATCTCGGCCTTGGGGACAGGACAAAGGCTGCAGAGAACCTTCGCAAAGCCCTTGCCATCGATATAAATCATCAGAACGCGGGAATATATCTAAGGGCGGCAGAGAATAGTGAAATCATATAGGAAAGCGGAGGCCGTGAGGCCTCCGCTCTTTAGTTAAGCGTCCTTGTTCAACTCTGATAAAAATGATAGATTATGAGAGGCGATGATCTAAGAATCATTTTGATCATGAAAAGAAGTATTAACATAACGAGAAAATAATGAACACACTTATAACCGATGCCGGGGATTTCCTGGTAATAGAAAGAGATATAAAAAGCGCCGATAATGCATCACTGCAAAAGATAGGGATATTCGGAGACATGGCACACCGAGAGGCTATGCTTAGGATAGCAGAGGACATCCTGAGTATATTCGAATGCGCAGTCTATGTCTCAAAAGGTGAAGATATAAAGCCGGAGGATGTCGATCTATATGTAAAGGAGTTTTCGCTCATAGTCTTTGCAGTGTCAGATGAATTCCTGTCGGCGGATTATAGAATACGGACGGACCTTTTTCCGAGGGCTTACGAAAGCCGTATCCCCATTCTCCCCATACAGATAGAGGGAGGAGAAGAGATCAGCAGGAAATTTACGGATGTTTGCGGCAGCATCCATCTGCTTTCCCAAAATTCAGATGAGTATCCGGAAAATCTGAAAAGCTTTATTAATACATATGTGAATGTCTATCATCTGATAGGTCTTTCTGCGATGCAGAAAAACCTCATCCGAAATCTCTTTTCATTCAAAGCATTTGTAAGCTACAGGAAAAAGGACCGTGCTGCCATGATGCGCCTGTTAAGCTTCATCAGATCTATTCCTGAGCTTTTTGATATGGCTATATTCTTTGATGATGCCCTGACTCCGGGAGAGGACTATAACGACAGGCTGGCTCGCGAGATAGATGAGGCCGCCGTGATATTCTTTGCAGTCACGCCCAACATGCTGGAAGACGGAAATTATGTGATCCGCGAAGAATATCCTCAGGCCGTGGAAAAAGGGAAGATACTGATCCCCATTCTGATGGAAGATATGGCGGAAGAAAAAGTGAATGAAGCATTTCCTGCATTTGAAAGGATCTGGACCCGGACGGACGCAGATGAGCTTAGAAAACTGTTATTACTGATAAAAGAGAGCGCCGGCGGTTCTATTCAGATGACGGAAGACAGACTGTACTTTCTGGGACATGCTTATGCCAAGGGAGATGGCACAGAGCATAACATGGAGATCGCAAACACTCTGTTTTCAGAGGCGGCAAAAGCCGGACATCACTTTGCCATGGCGAAGGTGGCCGAGGACCTGTATCTCGGACGCCGGAGTGAAACATACGAACATGAAAGAGAAGAGTGTCTTGAATATGCCATGCATTCATTTGTAAACGTAGTGGAGATGAGAGACTTTTCCGATGGAGAACCCTTTTCATACGGCATGACACTGGCGAAACTATCAGATATGCTCTATAACATCGCAAGCCATTCCGGAAACCATGAGGGGATTTATGAATCCTGTATCAGTCTTTCAAAGGCGAACAGACTTCTGGCGGAAGTGGGAGCGATAAATGCAGCATATTATGCTGCTCCCTGGTTAAGACTGGGAGAGATGTATTTAAATGAAGGGAATCTGGAGGATGCTGATCATTATCTCACAGAGGAAGAAAAAGACATCACATCCCTTCTTTCTTCCACAAATAACAGTGTTTCATTAAAGTCCATGTTATGCAGGCTTAGGATGCTGCAGAGCAGGCTCATTGTGGAGTTTACACTGAAAGGAGATTTCTCTTCAAAGGACGGACAGGAGTATTCCAATCGTTATTTGGAGCAGGCACTTTCTATTGCAGATGAACTTCATGAAACGGAAGAGATAAAGGAATCCATCATAAACTATGCACGGGGACCCTTTGCAAACGGACCGGTCCGATATGATTTTGATTTTTCTTCTATAGAAGAATTAAAAGCCTTGCTGGATAAATATACAAAGTGGTATGTATTTGACCTGAGTGAAGCCGAGCGACATCAGCTCTTTGAATACCGGGACGGTTTTCTGCCTGAAGGCATATGGGGAGAAAGCAACGGAAACTATGTGGCTTCATCATATAAATGCTATAAGTGTAACTCCAGGCTGTATATGGTAGAGTTTCATCCAAATGACCTCCCGGTGCTTGATACCTCATCCACAGGCTTCTTTACTCCGGGGCGTGTCTTCACCTGTCCTGAATGCAAAAGATATTTTGCTGCACCCTGTGGGAAAAAGTTTGTCGACGGGCCCATATATCAGGCCAGCCCGGTCGTCCACAAACCAAATGAGATAGGGGAGAAGATCTATGGGCTTTGGCTTCGGTACTTCAATGTGCTCGCAGAGGTAAACTAAAAAGATGCCGGGTTACAAATTTATTTTGTGCCTTCGATTATTATTGCAAGGAAACGGCTGGTGTGTTAGTATGGAGAAGTGCTGACAAAGCCGTTTTCTTTTTTTTAGGAAAGCTTGTTAAAAAATTAACAGTCTTTCTCGGATCAGGGGTAAAGGGCGGTTGTCATAATTAATGTAAACGGAGGAAGAAATATGTCAAAAAAAGTAGTATTAGCAGGCGCTTGCCGTACAGCTATCGGTACTATGGGCGGTGGACTTTCCACTATCCCTGTAGCTGATCTTGGTGCTATCGTTATCAAAGAGGCACTGAATCGTGCAGGAGTGAAGCCGGATCAGGTAGACCATGTATATATGGGATGCGTAATCCAGGCAGGGCAGGGACAGAACGTGGCTCGTCAGGCATCCATCAAGGCCGGACTTCCCGTAGAAGTACCCGCAGTGACCACTAACGTAGTTTGCGGTTCAGGTCTTAACTGCGTGAACCAGGCTGCACAGATGATCATGGCAGGAGATGCAGACATCGTGGTAGCAGGTGGTATGGAGAACATGTCCATGGCTCCCTTCGCTCTGCCCCAGGGACGTTACGGATATCGTATGACATGGCCCAGTGCCAGCAAGGGCGCTCTGGTAGATACTATGGTTAAGGATGCTCTTTGGGACGCATTCAATGACTATCATATGATCCAGACAGCAGATAACATCTGTAATGAGTGGGGTCTCACTCGTGAAGAGCTGGATGAGTTCGCATTCAAGAGCCAGCAGAAGTGCAAGGCAGCTATGGAGAGCGGTGCATTTAAGGATGAGATCGTTCCTGTAGAAGTAAAGGTTAAGAAAGATACAGTGATCTTCGATACAGACGAAGGCCCCAGACCTACAGTTACACTTGAGAAGCTTGCTTCCATGAAGCCCATCAATAAGGATGGTTTCGTAACAGCTGGAAACGCTTCCGGTATCAACGATGGTGCTGCAGCTATCGTGGTTATGACAGAAGAGAAGGCTAAGGAGCTGGGTGTTAAGCCTATGGCTACTTTCGTAGCAGGCGCTCTGGCAGGTGTACGTCCCGAAGTTATGGGTATCGGACCCGTGGCAGCTACAAAGAAGGTTATGGAAAAGACCGGCATGAAGATCGAAGACTTCGATATCATCGAGGCAAACGAAGCATTTGCAGCTCAGTCTGTAGCAGTAGGAAAAGATCTGGGTATCGATGTAGACAAGCAGCTGAATCCCAACGGCGGAGCTATCGCTCTCGGTCATCCCGTAGGCGCATCAGGATGCCGTATCCTGGTTACTCTGCTGCATGAGATGGCTAAGAAGCCGGATGCAAAGAAGGGTCTTGCTACACTTTGTATCGGTGGCGGAATGGGTTGCGCAACTATCGTTGAAAAATATGAGTGATAAAATGGGATCAAGGTCACAGGCTTATGCTTGCATAAATGCCTGTGACTTTGAGACCTTAACATACATGAGCAAGTAGCACGATAGTGCGGATTGCGAATGCATGTAGAATTGCGAGAGTGCAAAGCACGGAGCAATTCGTATCGCGAATAAAAAACTATAACCAAAAGGAGGAAGTTAAATGAAGGTTGGAGTAATTGGTGCAGGTACCATGGGACAGGGCATTGCCAAGGCATTTGCTCAGTGTGATGGTTACGAAGTAGCTCTTTGCGACATCAAGCAGGAGTGGGCTGAAGGCGGTAAGGATAAGATCGCCAAAGGCTATGCAAGACTTGTAGAGAAGGGAAAGATGGATCAGGCAGCAGTAGACGCTATCCTGGCAAAGATCACTCCCGGACTGAAGGAAGATTTATGTAAGGATGCAGACCTTATCGTTGAGGCTGCATTCGAGAATATGGAAGTAAAGAAGACCACATTCAAAGAGCTGGATGAGATCTGTAAGGAAGGCTGCGTATTCGCATCCAACACATCTTCACTTTCCATCACCGAGATCGGAAACGGCTTAAACCGTCCTATGATCGGTATGCATTTCTTCAATCCTGCTGACCGTATGAAACTGGTTGAGGTTATCGCCGGTGTTAATACTCCCGCAGAGACAGTTGAGTGCATTAAGAAGATCTCCGAAGAGATCGGAAAGACTCCTGTACAGGTAAATGAGGCAGCCGGTTTCGTAGTAAACCGTATCCTCATCCCCATGATCAACGAAGCAGCTTTCATAAAGATGGAAGGTGTTTCCGACGTAGCCGGCATCGATGCTGCTATGAAGCTTGGTGCTAATCATCCCATGGGACCCCTCGAGCTGGGAGACTTCATCGGTCTTGATATCTGTCTTGCCATCATGGATGTCCTTTACAACGAGACAGGCGACAGCAAGTATCGCGCTTGCCCGCTGATCCGTAAGATGGTACGTGGCGGTAACCTTGGTGCCAAGTCCGGCAAGGGATTCTATATCTACAATGCAGACAGAACCAAGACACCGGTGGATGCACAGTAATTAAACCAGTATTTAATAATATAAGGAGAGGAAATCATGGATTTTACTTTAGATAAAAAACATGAAATGGCGAGAGCGCTTTTCAGAGAGTTCGCTGAAAAAGAAGTAAAGCCTCTTGCACAGGAAACTGACGAGAACGAGCAGTTCCCTGAAGAAACTGTTAAGAAGATGCAGAAAAACGGCTTCATGGGTATTCCGATCCCCAAGGAGTACGGCGGACAGGGCTGCGACGTGCTGACATATGTTATGTGCGTGGAAGAGCTTTCCAAGGTTTGCGGTACCACAGGCGTTATCGTATCTGCACATACTTCACTTTGCTGCGATCCTATTCTGACCTACGGTACAGAAGAGCAGAAACAGAAATACCTGGTACCTCTGGCAAAAGGTGAGAAACTGGGTGCTTTCGCGCTCACAGAGCCGGGCGCAGGTACTGATGCTCAGGGAGCACAGACAAAGGCTGTGGAAGATGGAGATTCATGGGTGCTGAACGGATCCAAGTGCTTCATCACAAACGGAAAATATGCTGACATCTATATCATCTTTGCTGTAACAGACGTTATTGAAGATGCTAAGGGCCGCAAAAACAAGAGATTCTCTGCATTCATCGTGGAGAAGGGAACTCCCGGATTCTCCTTCGGAACCAAGGAGAAGAAGATGGGTATCCGCGGTTCAGCTACATATGAGCTGATCTTTGAAGATTGCCGCATTCCCAAGGAGAACCTGCTGGGAACCAGAGGCAAGGGCTTCGGTATCGCAATGCACACACTGGACGGCGGACGTATCGGTATCGCTGCACAGGCTCTGGGTATTGGCGAAGGTGCTATCGACTGCACAGTGAACTTCGTAAAGGAGAGAAAGCAGTTCGGCCGCACCATCAGCGCATTCCAGAACACTCAGTTCAAGCTTGCCGATATGGCTACACGTATGCAGGCGGCTCAGATGATGGTTTATCGCGCAGCTTTAGCTAAGCAGACACAGAAAGTATACTCTGTGGAAGCAGCGCAGGCTAAGCTCTTCGCAGCAGAAGCAGCTATGGCTGTCACCACAAAGGCTGTACAGCTTCACGGTGGCTACGGATATACCAGAGAATACGATGTAGAACGCATGATGAGAGATGCTAAGATCACTGAGATCTACGAAGGAACTTCAGAAGTTCAGAGAATGGTTATCTCCGGCGCAATGCTTAAATAGTTGGTGATCAGAAAGGATATATATATGAAAATAGTTGTATGTATAAAACAGGTTCCGGACACCAAGAACGGTGTGGTATTTAATCCGGACGGAACACTGAACAGAGGAGCCATGGATAAGGTTATGAATCCTGACGACAAGGCAGGACTTGAGGTGGCTCTTCAGATCAAAGAGAAGACTGGTGCAGAGATCACTGTAGTATCCATGGGTATTCCGGATGCTGATACTGTTATCAGAGAAGCATTCGCTATGGGCGCTGACAAGGGCGTTCTGATCACAGACAGAGTGCTGGGTGGCGCTGATACATGGGCTACATCCTCTACTATCGCAGCAGGTATCCGTAACTTAGATTACGATTTAATTATTACCGGACGTCAGGCTATCGACGGCGATACAGCTCAGGTTGGTCCTCAGATCGCTGAGCACCTTGGCATCCCGGTAATCTCCTATGCAGCAAATGTGGAAGTAGAAGGAGATTATGTGAAGGTTGATCGTCAGTATGATGACAGAATGCATAAGCTGAAAGTGAAGATGCCCTGTCTGGTAACTGCTCTTTCAGAGACCACTACTCCCAGATATATGACTCCCGGCGGCATCTTTGATGCTTATGATGAGAAGGAAGTCACTGTATGGGGCAGAGCAGATCTTAAGGATCTGGATGATGCTAATATCGGTCTGGCTGGTTCTCCCACAAAGATCGCTAAAGCATCAGACAAGGTTCGTAAGGGTGCAGGAGAGAAGGTTAATCTGGATCCCACCGCATCAGTTAGCTATATAATGGACAAGCTCACAGAGAAGCATGTCATCTGACGTATGGAGGTGAAGTAAATGTCTTTAGAAGAATATAAGGGAGTTTTTACCTTTGCACAGCAGGTTGACCATAAGTTAGAAGGCGTGGCTTTCGAGCTGATAGGCAAAGGAAAAGAATTGGCAAAAGATCTGGGCACAGAGGTAACTGCAGTGCTCATCGGTTCCGGCATTAAGGATCTGGCTGATCAGCTGGCTGAATACGGTGCTGATCATGTCATCGTAGTAGATGATCCGAAGCTTGAGAACTATCGTACAGAGCCCTATGCACAGGCTCTGGCAGGCGTAATAAATGAGTTTAAGCCTGAGATCGTTCTGGTAGGCGCTACCGCCATCGGACGTGACCTGGGCCCCACAGTTTCTGCTCGTGTTAAGACAGGTCTTACAGCAGACTGTACACAGCTGGATATCGGTAATTTCCCGCTGGAGCCCAAGGAAGGTGTGACACAGAAGCCGAATCAGCTTCTCATGACACGTCCTGCATTCGGTGGTAATACCATTGCTACTATAGCTTGTCCGGACAATCGTCCCCAGATGGCTACAGTACGCCCCGGTGTTATGATCAAACTGGATCCTGTTAAGGGTGCAAAAGCAGACATCATCGAATTCAAGCCCGATCTCACAGAGAATAACAAGTATGTGGAGATCGTTGAAGTGATCAAAGAGGCTAAGAAGACAGCTGATATCATGGATGCAAAGATCCTGGTATCCGGCGGACGTGGCGTTGGTTCTCCTGAGAACTTCAAGATCCTTGATGATCTGGCTGAGGCTATCGGCGGAACAGTTTCCTGCTCTCGTGCAGTGGTAGATGCAGGCTGGAAGCCCAAGGACCTTCAGGTAGGTCAGACCGGAAAGACCGTTCGTCCGAATGTGTATTTCGCAATCGGTATCTCCGGTGCCATCCAGCATACAGCTGGTATGGAAGAGTCTGATATCATCATCGCCATCAATAAGGACGAATCCGCTCCTATCTTTGATGTGGCTGATTACGGTATCGTAGGCGACCTGAATAAGATCGTTCCCGCTCTTACAGAGGCTATCAAGGCTGCTGTTAAGGAGTGAGAATAAATTAAATCCTAATTATAAAACAGCCCTGCAGCAAATGCTGCAGGGCTGTTTTGATATGCCGTTAAAGGCCAAGTTCTTTATTTATCCTGTTCAGTACATGCTTCTTATCGGCACTCCAGAGGGGCGCGATTAGGAGCTTTTTATCGCCGTCTCCTGTCAGGCGATGGATTATCACGTTATCAGGGATGATGCTCACACACTTCTTAAGGATATCCATATATTCATCTTCGGAAAGCACATGGATCTTCCCCGCCAGGTATTCCTGCTCCAGATCTGTGCCCCGTAAGATATGAAGGAGCTGGAGCTTTA
Source organism: Lachnospiraceae bacterium (assembly GCA_024688505.1). Taxonomy (GTDB): domain Bacteria; phylum Bacillota; class Clostridia; order Lachnospirales; family Lachnospiraceae; genus FD2005. The sequence goes on along the minus strand of JAILDZ010000233.1, from coordinate 2,194 downwards.
TTCCTGTGGCACCGGAATCACAGACATATCGGACACTTTCTACCATGTCTTCCGTGCTCTCTCCGGGAAGACCGAGGATCACATGAACAATGACCTCGATGTTTCGGTTTCGGAGTTCCTTTACCGCCTTATCATATACACTAAGATCATATCCGCGCCTTATATACTTTGCGGTTTCCTCATGAATGGTCTGCAGTCCCAGCTCTATCCATACTGGTTTGATATTATTTAATTCAGATATAAGATTTAGAACTTCTTCCGGAAGACAGTCCGGCCTGGTAGCAATTGAGAGCGCCACTATATCCGGATGCATGATGGCCTCTGTATATACTCTCCGTAAAGTATCGATACCTGCATATGTATTGGTAAAAGCCTGAAAATACGCAATGTATTTCCCGTCTTTGATCTTTGCAGCTACACGATCCTTTCCTTCTGATATCTGTTCCGTGACAGTCATTCCGGGGTCCCCGGCAAATTCTCCACTTCCGCCTTTCGAGCAAAAGATACACCCGCCCGTCCCCAGAGTGCCGTCTCTGTTGGGACAGGTGAATCCTGCATTTATGGAAATCTTATATACTTTACATCCGAAAACGGATTTAAGATATTCATTTAGCATGACATTACTGCGCAGTTCTGATTCCCTCCCTGACACCGGTTTTAAGGCATTTTCCCGATCACACGGATAATATCCGATTCTTCCGATGCGGGATACATCTTACGCACATGCTCATATATCCTGGTCCAGGATGCTTTTGGAGTTTCTGAATATGCAGAAGTCACTTTCTCATATCCCCACATTGACTCCGGTGGAAGCAGAATGGAAACAGCCATGCCGTATTCCTCGCCGCGTTTATTCTTCCTTCTTTTAAAATCCGCTATCATAAGATATGTCTGCATCTGAAGCCCCGTGATCACACCGGGATAATTCTTTTCACCGCCTTTTCCGAATCCTGCCATTTTCTTAAGCTCAGTAGAAAGGATGCGGTCATCCTTGAAAACTGTTTCTCCGTCCTCATTTTCATAGGTGAAAAAATCCATGATCTTCTTTTCTCTACGGCTGGCCAGCCCATCCTGATAGCGGGCGTCAAAGTCATATCCATCCCTTCTTGCATTCACAAAATACGGAAGCCACTCAAGACTTATGAACCCGGCTTTATTGCTAAAGAACTTCCCGTAGGCCACTTCCCTGCTTTCAGCTATGATCTCACGCCATTCCCAGGGATCTTCCTGCCTGATCCCGGACCACCAATAGTCCGGAGCTGTGTGTTCTTCCGCAGAAAAGCCGTCCACCTCATTACCGAACAGGGGAAGAAAGCCTATCTCATTTATCCAGTTAACCAGTTCCTGCCAGGTCCGTATCCGATACGGATCATCCCAGGAAAGGCCGTGCATGATCCACTCACCATTTTCTACAGACATCTTAAACTCCTTATGTGTGCGATTTCAGTCAATTATATCACATGAAAAACATCCTGTATGGTTCCGTCCGGGGTATCTACGGTTGAATCTATTTTTATTTCAGATGGACATCAGATGGACACGCCATGATATAGTATCCTTCTCTTTTCCATAGATGATGATGTGATCATAGATTATCTATGGGCCAATGATGATACAGGAGTCATCGCTATGGCGCTCTTTATCGCCGCTTTGGATGCATTGAAAAATAACGGTAATGTGATCTTTGATGCGAAAAATCCCACGGCCGAAAAACTGGCCAAAAAGATATTAAAAGATGACATCATGGATCTGAACCGTGTCATCAGTATGGTATCAGAACTTTAAATATCCGCGCAAAACCCATAACCTTTATAAGGAATCCTTGACAATTGCTGTTTGCAGCCTTATATTTAGTGGCGGTGCCAGGGTTCATGCATAAATAAAGCGGAGCATACAGGATGGATATCAGGAGAAACCGGATAATTTCATACGCTATTTCCGTGATGATGATATTCACGGTTTTCTTCGCTGCATTCTTTATTTCCGCTGAAGTGGGACATCATTGTGAAGATGAGGAATGTCCCATATGTGAATGCATAGAGCTTTGTGAGCAGACACTTCATAATGTTTTTGACGGTCTTGTGATACTGGCTGTGGCAGCACTTTCCGCTTCAGTCTGTATGCTTTCTGTATCCTTATGGCAGATACACCTGACCGAAAGCACTCTCGTTTCAGAGAAAGTCCAGCTTAATAA
>JAILDZ010000190.1 GCA_024688505.1 Lachnospiraceae bacterium | reverse complement strand
ACACGGGAGATGCATTTAACTGGGAAAAATCTACCGATCAGTTTTATAAGGTGATGCTGGCACACCTGCATTTTCCAAATGTGTTTACACCGGAAGACACCAAAAATGTCCTGAGAGGAGCCATGTCCGTAGCAAACACGCCCATGAGGGAAAACGATATATCACCTATGGACAGGTACAGATTCCTGTATAATCTGGGCTGTTTTCTCTTATATTTTCATGGCGACGATGAATCTGCCATCAAATATCTGAAAGAGGCGGAAAGCGGATATAAAAATGTGTTTTCGCCCTCCATAAAGGAGAGGATATACGAAGGGCTGATGTGGCTGAATCATTTCAGGGGCTTCGATGCCGTGGCAGCGGAATATGCGAAAAAATATGAGGAAGAAGCTGCAAACACCTATGAATATTGCCGCTATACGGGAAAAACACTGGAAGAAGCAGTAGAAGAACCCTTATATAACAGAAAAGAGATGCTTTTTGAGCTATGCTGCAGCAGGCTGCTTCAAAATGACGTGGCAGGCGCCAAAGTGCTGGCAGACCGCATGGAGGAATGCCCAATGTGCCCGAAATGCCAGGAGGGAAGCTGTTATGAGGTGCTTTCCGCCCGGGCCATGATAGCACTGTATGAAGGAGAGCTGGAAAAGGCTTTTGAGATGGTGGAAAAGATAAATAAAGATCAGGCATATGGCAGGAACAGGGATTATATCATGATCCTCCTTCGTATTGCAGACAAGACAAAAGTATGACAGAATGTAAACTGATTCAGGAGGAAACAGTCAATGGGAAAAACGGGTTTTGACAACGACAAATACCGGGAAATGCAATCAAAACACATCATGGAGCGCATAAGCCAGTTCGGCGGAAAGCTGTATCTGGAATTCGGCGGAAAGCTCTTTGATGATTATCACGCATCACGGGTGCTTCCGGGATTTAAACCGGACTCAAAGATCCAGATGTTAAAGGAACTGAAGGACCAGACAGAGATCGTTATCGCCATTAAAGCCGGAGATATAGAAAAAAACAAGGTCCGTGGCGATCTGGGGATCACATATGACATGGATGTGCTGAGGCTCATAGATGCCTTCACAAATAACGGACTTATGGTGGGAAGCATAGTGCTCACCCAGTTTAAGGAGCAGCCCTCTGCCATAGCCTATGAAAAGAAACTGAAAGCCCTGGGCTTAAAGACATACAGGCACTATATCATAGACGGCTATCCCTCAAATACGCAGGCCATAGTAAGCGATGAAGGATACGGAAGGAATGATTATATAGAGACCACCCGCCCTCTGGTGGTGGTGACGGCTCCGGGTCCCGGAAGCGGAAAGATGGCTACCTGCCTGTCTCAGCTCTATCACGAGCAGAAGAGGGGTGTGAAGGCCGGATATGCAAAATTCGAGACTTTCCCCATATGGAACCTGCCGCTGAATCACCCGGTGAATCTGGCCTATGAAGCGGCTACGGCGGACCTTAACGACGTGAACATGATAGATCCTTTCCATCTGGAAGCATATAACGAAACCGTGGTGAACTATAACCGGGATGTGGAAGTATTTCCGGTGCTTAAGGCCATGTTTGAAAAGATATCCGGGGAGAGCCCTTATAAGTCCCCCACGGATATGGGCGTTAACATGGCAGGATACTGTATAGTGGATGATGAGGCAGTGAAAAAGGCTGCAGATCAGGAGATCATCCGCAGATATTATCAGGCGCTTTGCGACAGGAGAAAGGGAGAAGGCTCAAATGCAGCCATCCAGAAGCTGGAACTGCTTATGGAAAAAGCCGGGCTCCAGATATCGGACAGACCCTGCATCGGAGCCGCAAATATCAGAGCGGAAGAAACCGGCGGACCGGCGGCAGCCATGGAGCTTGCCGACGGCACCATTATCACAGGAAAGACCACCAAGCTTCTGGGAGCATGCTCGTCTCTCATCCTTAACACATTAAAGTATTTCGCGGGAATAGACGACAAGGTGGAACTTATTTCCCAGCAGTTTATAGACCCCATAATGGAGCTGAAGGTGAATCATCTGGGAGATCATAATCCTCTGCTTCATATAGACGAGATCCTGATAGCCCTGTCTATAGCAGCGGTTACTAATCCCGAGGCAAAGGCAGCATATGCAGAGCTGCCGAAACTGGAAGGGCTGGAGTGCCATTCATCGGTGATCCTCTCCGCAGTGGATCTGTCCGTGATGAAAACCCTGGGGATCAACCTCACCTGCGAGCCGAAATATCAGACCAATAAGCTGTTTCATACATAAAAAAGAGGCGTCAAATGTGGGAAAAAGTTAAGCTTATAATAATTACAGCTCTTTGTACGCTGGGAGTTTTATTCATAATTCTCATGCTATGGCCGGAAGGCGAGGACGAGACTGTGACGGAAGAGACTGTGGCAGTGGAAGAAGAGGAAGAAGAGACAGAAGACGAGGAAGACACGGAAGAAATAGAAGATACCGACGATGAAGAAGAACCGGAGGAGGATTCTGACGAAGAAGATGTCGACGGTGAGGAAAACAGCACCGGAGCAAATGTAGACATTCCAGATTCCGTGCTATCAAAGGGCACTATTTCCTTCAGAACCACCACGTTGGATAACAAAGCCGTGTCAGAGTCTATTTTTTCAGATTATGACATCACCATCGTGCATGTATGGGGCACATACTGTGATCCCTGCATAGCAGAGATGCCGAATTATGCGAAAACTTATAAGGAACTGCCGGACAATGTGAATCTGGTGGGGATAATATGCGATGTGTATGACGGCATAGACAGTAATGTGAGCGATGCAAATGACATATTGGACGAGGCCGGAGCGAAGTTTATGAATCTTCGCACCAGTGACGACATATATGATATCATTGCCGGCATACAGTTTGTCCCCTCTTCATTTCTGGTGGACGGGGAAGGGCATGTGATCGGAGAGATATTAGATGGTGCGGACTATAGTGACACCATGAGAGAGTTGGCTAAATATGTGGATTAGGATATGGAGAGGAAAAAGACCGGGTTCATCATACTGACCGTATCTGTAATTCTTATAGTCCTCGGTCTTATGGCCGGAGAGTACAGAGAAGTATGGAATAAAGCTGTTATGATCTGTATGGAGTGTATAGGACTGGGATGAAAAGCTTTCGCAGAAGATATATGCAGCTTTTGACAGCCGTATTATATAACAGTCATATTTCGGGTTTTTTTACGGGAAAGATATATAAGGGAGAGCTTAAGGGCGTATGTACACCGGGGCTTAACTGCTATTCCTGCCCCGGGGCTATAGGAGCATGTCCTTTGGGAAGCCTCCAGAGCGCCATACAGAAATCCCACGGGAGGTTTCCGCTCTATATGCTGGGGACCCTTCTTCTCTTTGGTGTCCTGCTTGGAAGAACGATCTGCGGATTCTTATGTCCCTTCGGACTCATTCAGGAGCTTCTCCATAAAATACCTACACCGAAAATAAAGAAAAACAGGATAACCCGGGCTCTTTCGTATATAAAGTACGTGATACTGGCGGTGTTTGTGGTATTGATACCGTTCATAAAGCTGACCCCCGGCTTTTGCAAATATATATGCCCGGCCGGAACTCTGGAAGCAGGCCTTCCCCTTGCTATACTAAATGAGGGCATAAGATCAAAGCTGGGATGGCTCTTTTCGTGGAAAGTATTCGTGCTGGCGGTATGTATCCTGATTTGTATCTTTGTCTACAGAGCATTTTGCCGCTTTATCTGTCCCCTTGGAGCCATATATTCATTTTTTAACAGAGTGTCCCTTTTCGGCATCAAAGTGGATAAAGACAAATGCACTAATTGCAAGACTTGCGTAAATGCCTGTAAGATGGACGTAAGATCAGTAGGAGACCGGGAGTGTATCTCCTGCGGTGACTGCCGGAGCGTGTGTAAGGAAAAGGCAATAAGTTTTGGCAAAAACTAAAAACCATGGTAAAGTACCCTTAGGGGTACTATTTTTTTTGCAAATAGTTGATAAAATGGAGAAGATTTTGGAGAAAAATACGGATGTCTTATATTAAGATCAAAAAGGTATACGACAAACTTAAAAGAGCAGAAGAGCTGTATGCTCCGGTGATCATGATGGCAGCCGCAGGATATGGTAAGAGCGCGGCGGCAGAATACTATTATCGAAGGAAAAAGACACTGATATTAAACTGCGAAGTGAATGGTTCTTTCCATGAAATGCCGGATATAGAAAAGATCCGAAACTCTGTGGTGATCATAGAGGATATGCACTGGCTGACAGATGAGGATGGAATAAAGTATCTTAAGAAGCTGCTTAACATCCAGGGGCTTCAGGTGGTCATGGTGACAAGAGGCCGGGTACCGAGATTCCTGGCCCGAGAAGAGATGGACCTGGGTTTTATCCGGATCCAGGAAGGGGACTTCTCATTACAGGAACCGGAGGTGGATGCTTTTTTTAAGGAAAAAGGCATAGAGCTTTCATCCGAAGATCTGAAGGCTGTGACAGATGCATCTAAGGGATATATCTCCGCACTACACTGCTATGCCATACGTATGGCTGATGGGGAAAAGTATTCCGAAGCCATGAAGACAGCGGTCCGCGGCGACCTATATAATCTCTGGGACGGCAATGCATATGAGCACTGGCCGGACAGGTATAAACGGTTTGCGCTCTCTCTTTGCTATTTTGAGTCTTTTACCGAAGAAATGGCGGTTTACATAATAGGGGACACCCAGATAGGCAAAGTCTTAGACTATTGTCTTAATTCTATGAATCAGCTTTATTACAGCGAAGAAGGCTATTATTTCAGACCGGAGATAAAGGGATTTTTCTTATGGAAAAGGGCCCGGATGTGGTCTGAAGCCGAAAAAGCCACAAACTGCAGGAAAGCGGCAAACTATTATGAAATGAAAGGGGATACCCCCAGAGCGCTTAAATATTATAAAGAGGCCGGCGACATCCAGAGACAGAAGGATCTTCTCATCAGAAATGTCCAATTGCATCCCGGGACAGGTCATTATGCGGATTCCAAAGAATACTATTTGTCCCTGCCCAGGGAAGAGATCCTGGATAACCCCATCCTTATAGCCGGTATGAGCATGTTATACTCGCTTCTCATGCAGCCGGAGAAATCAGAGGAATGGTACCGGGAGCTGGAAAAGTATTCAAAGAATAAAGACATCCAAAAAGAATACAGAAAAGAGGCCAAATGCAGGCTGGCATATCTGGATATAGCTCTCCCCCACAGGGGAATAATCGGGATCCTCGGTATCATGAAAAATGCGTTTACTATGATAGGAAACGGTGAAGTGGAGCTGCCGGAGTTTGCGGCTACGGGAAACATGCCCTCTATCATGAACGGTGGCCTGGATTTTTGCGAATGGTCTAAAAATGACACCCAGATAGCACGGTTTATGGCAAAACCCATAGAGGTGATCGTGGGCCGCTACGGGAAAGGAATAGTCACTGTGGCCCTGGCGGAAAGCGGCTTTGAAAAAGGAACCATGAGTGCCTATGAAGTTATGACACGCTGTGGTGACGCATACAGTGCAGCCACACACGCGAATTGTATAGAAATATGCTTTGTAGCTGTGGGTGTCCAGGTGAGACAGCATCTGGTGGAAGGTCAGCTGCCCTCCGCAAAACGCCTGACAGAAACCTATGCGGAGAAGGTGAACCTGGAAAAAGCAGAGCATATGGTGCCCACACTGAATACCTTTACCACATGGCTTGCCATATATGAGGGCAATAAGGAAGCCATACATGAGCATATAGAGAAAACCCCGGATCCGAGAGTAAGTTTTTATATTACCGATAGATTCAGGCAGATGGTGAAGATCCGCTGCCTTATCGCAGAAAACAGGCTGGAGGAGGCCCTGGATACGGCCACATTCATGACCACGTATTATAAGACCTATGACCGCATCTTTTACTGGATAGAAAATGAGGTCTTAAAAAGTATCATTCTATACCGTATGGGCGACGAGCATTATAAGGAAATACTTATAAACGCCCTGAAGAAAGCGGAAGAATACCATTTTGTCAGAGTGATCTCCTTAAACGGAGCCATGGTCCTACCCGTGCTCCTTTCTGTGAAAGAAGAAGGGATGGCGGCAGACCTGGATACAGAATATATTCGTCAGGTGACGGAAGAAACCATAAAAGTGGCCACTTTCTATCCGAATTACTCAAAGACTGTGGAAAAGGAAAATATATCCCTTTCCCGGAGGGAATCCCAGGTGCTCTCCATGCTCTGTGCGGGAATGACCACAGAGGAGATATGCAACACGCTGGGCATCAGTTATGACGGATTAAAGAAGCATAACAAGAATATATATAAAAAACTGGGAGTAAAAGACCGGGCAGAAGCTGAACGAAAGGCGGGTCAGCTGGGACTGGTATATCGCGGAGGAATAACAAATGAAATGGAAGCATGATGTGAAGATCGAGCGGGCTGACGGTATCTGGCTGATCCGCGGAGACATGAGGAAACGGGTGGAGAAAGATGACGAGATCATAGTAAATCTGATGGAATCCGGCATAGAAAGCGATGATGAGCTTATAAAAAAAGCAGAGGATGCCTTTCAGGGCGAAGGCGAAGGCGTGGGCTTTCGTCTGGCCCAGTTTGTGGAAAACTATGGAGCTTTTTTAGCTGAAGGAACGAAATCAAAGGTATTTGATCTATGAAAAAAACTGTTCTAAGCGTCATAGCAGGGGTCCTGGGTACTCTTGGAGTTCTGTTTATACTGATCCTCGTGTGGCCTGA
>JAILDZ010000173.1 GCA_024688505.1 Lachnospiraceae bacterium | reverse complement strand
ATGAATAATCATATCTATGCATTTCATTTCCTTCAAATATAAATTTACTACCTAAAGTTTATCATTTTTTAGGTAGTAAATCAATTTTTAATCTTTCACAGGACAAATCATCTGAAGATCAAATGGTTCTTCTTCAGCAATATATTTTATAGGATTACTTGCCAGGTCACTTCCCATTGCTCTGTAAAATGCGATCGTCTCCTCAGAAGAACAAGCAGATATGTACAAAGCCTCTGCACCGGCCTTTCTTGCTTCCGCTTTTCCTGCTTCAAATAATTTTCTGCCAATACCTTGTCCTCTACACTCAGAAGATACCTGCATCATATCAAGGATCATGTACGGACCATTAAGTTTTTTTAATAGTCCTATAAAGCCAACCACCTTATCATTTTCCAATGCAATATATGTAATATATTCATCACCGCATATTTTCCTTGCTACAGAACGCTTTTTGTTCAGGTCCCAATCTTCGGTATATTTGCATTCCACTAATGCATATTCTCCGTCTATTCTGCGATATACCTTATTTACATCCTGTTTTCTGTTGTATGAATCTAATGAATTCAAACAGAAATTTGTTTCCGATAATAATTCAATTTCTAGCAAATACTAATTCTCCTTACTGTTTTTTGATCCTATAGTAATCCTCGACATCTAAGCCAAGATTCACATGAGATTTCGATCTCGTAACGTTTTTACCCAAAAGACAGACTGTCTCATCATACAACCTGTTGGCATGCCACCACAGATCGAATTCACATATCTTGTTTCAACTTCCCAAGATAAGTACAATAAACAATCGCAACTACCTCAAATAATATTTCATTCTTCTCATACAGTTTATGCATACTATTCCCCTTTCCTCGTCATCAAGATTCTTACATGGTTATTACTGTAGTTGCAACCTTCTCTTTAAACCTCACATCATGCTCCACAAGCAGCATTGTGGGCTTATATTCAAGGATCAGCTTCTCTATCTGCATTCTGGAAAACACGTCGATATAGTTAAGAGGTTCATCCCAGATGTACAGATGAGCAGGAGTTATCAGACTGGTTGCTATGAGAACTTTCTTTTTCTGCCCCTCAGAGAAATCTGAGATATCCTTAGCAAACTGTTCCCTCTCAAGATCTAGCATCCTTAATACCGCGAGAAATAGGCTCTCATCCAGCCCTGTTCCCCTGGCATATTTTTTCAGAGTACCCTTAAGGCAAGACGTATCCTGATTGATATATGATATCTTAAGTCCCGAGGCCACCATAAGCTCCCCGGAAACTGTCAGATCGGAATCCTTATCATCAGGTAGCTTATCTCCAAGCTCACGCAAGATCGCCTTTATTATACTTGTCTTGCCGCATCCGTTTGGGCCTGACAGGAATACCCGCTCGCCCTGGCATATCTTAAATGTCAGATCAGAAAAAAGAGGCATGCCGGGATCATATGAAAGCCCCAGGTCCCTCGCTTCAATAAGAGTATCCTTATGATACTTCATCGGGTTGATCTTCAGATCAGTTACCGTCTCTATGTCCTGAAGCAGTCCTTCTTTTTCCTCAATCTCTCTGTCCATCCTTTTCTCATAGGATTTGACCCTTGCCTGCATCTTTTTGGTCTTGGCACCGATGTAGGCTCTCGTTGAGATGTTTCTATCGGTTTCCTTGATCGGATCAAAGCCTATCTTGGTATTTTCGTTTTTTATTGCCCATCTGTTACTCCTGTCGGCAGCAGCTTTGAGCTTACCAATCTCCTTCAGATGCTTTTCATTCTCAGCGATAGCGAAAGCATCGCTTCTTTCCTTATTCTCCTGCCAAGAAGAAAAATTCCCCGCCTGAATTTCTATAGTCTTCCGATTAAGAACCAGCACATGATCGACCACCGCATCCAAAAGGTCCCTGTCATGAGACACCAGAATGAATCCTTTCTTTGACGCAAGATATTCCTTAACTATTGCTCTGGCATCCGCATCCAGATGATTGGTCGGTTCGTCTATGAGAAGCATTTCGTCATCCGCTGCGAACAGTACCGCCAGCATAACTCTGGTTCGTTCACCGAAGCTTAATGTCTTAAAAGGTCTGTACAGACATTCGGGATCCATATGTATCTGGTTCATCTGTATGAGTATCTGCCACATCTCAACGCAAGGTTTCCAAACAGATGCCAGTTCTTCTCCGGTTTTCTCAAGATCACTTTCGGAAACAGGATACGGAAAACAGTCAAAAGCAGTGCTTCCTGAAATACTCCCGGTATACTCATATCTTCCCATAAAGAGGTTTAGTAATGTCGTTTTTCCCTTTCCGTTACGTCCGATAAGTCCTATCTTCCACGACGTATCAATGCTGAAATTCACATTTTCAAATACGTTATCGCTGCTTCCTTCATATGAAAAGGTAAGGTCATTTACCTGTAGTTGTGCCATATTTACCTCCGTTCCGGGTAAAAAAATCTGCTATCGGAAATACCGAAAGCAGATCATACGTAAACTCGAAACCATTATATGCCAAAAGGGCATCATCATAAACATAAATGAGGCTTACAGAGTCACGATAATCCAATTCGGCATACACAAACAGACCTTTTAATGCATTTCAAATCTTCCCGTATTATCGGTTTACCTTGATGCCATCCAGTCTTCCTTCGTCATCAGGTTTACATGACCGGTCCTTTTCTCATGCATCAACGGCACATCTACATCTTCCGTGGTCCATTGATATTTAAACCCACACTTTTCCTGAACACGCTTAGACTTGTTATTGCCATCGTAATATCCACACCAAACCTTCTGCATTCCGCAGTCCTCGAATGCATGGCGAAGCATTTCTTTCACAGCTTCCGGCATAATGCCCTGTCCCCAGAAGGGCTTGCCGAGCCAATATCCAAGTTCGCACTCGTCATCACGCTCCGTCATATCCGTATGACCGTTTAGTTTGAGTTCTATCGCGCCTATAGCCTTGCCGTCCTCTTTCAGGCAGACAGCATAAGCCTCTTTGCCGTTAAAAACGTTCTTGATCACATCTCTGCTCTCATCTATGCTCTGATGCGCAGGCCATCCGGCGATCGGTCCCACGTCAGGATCACTGGCGTATTTATAAAGATCTTCTGCGTCACTCTCTTTCCATCGACGCAATATAAGGCGTTCCGTCTCCATCATTTTCCATCCTCCATTATAGGTCACATATACATAAGTATAATCATATTATGAATTCTTTGCACGGGCCTTCGCATAAAAAAGGCAGAGGCCGTATAGCCTCTGCCCATAAATTCGCCTAATTGTTGTTTCCGCTGGGAGGAGTACCGCCGCCCTGGGGGCCGCCCTCACCATCGGGAGGTGCACCTACGCCGGTACTTTCCTGTGTGAAAATGAATGCAGCACCTTCAGCACTCGTGCCCTCCGTATAGGATTCTCCGTCTATAATGAGCTTATATCCGTTCAGATCTATGGCGTCCGCATCACAGGTCAGTGCACTGATATACGAATCTGCGGTAAGTGTCCATGTAGATCCGCCCAAAATGAGCGCCGGCATTGACGGCGTAGGCCTGCTGGAATAGAATGGTCGAAGATGTCCACAAGGCGGAGGCGTATTCAGTAATTACAATATGAATGAAATAACGATAACTGAACTGCAGAAATGGGAGAAGAACTCCTATATTCTTATAGATATAAGAGACGATGGACTCGTAGCTTACGGGATGATACCGGGAGCCGTACATTTACCTCTTGAGAAACTGGAAGAGGGAAACAGCGATATCATAGATACTATAGATAAAGACAAAAAGCTGGTCTTTTATTGCGAGATAGGTCGTAAGTCAAGAGATGTTGATGGGCTGGACTGCCTTGAAGGCAGGGACATATACAGTCTTGAAGGTGGATACGTAGCCTATGTCAGAGCTCAAACGCTTGACGATGCCGCACGCGAAGAAAAGCAGCACATAGCTGAGGAAAGCATAAGAAAAAAATATCATAAACAACTATTCACTCCTTTCGCGAAGGCATGCAAGAAATATCAACTTATAAGCGAAGGAGACCGCATAGCGGTTTGTATATCCGGAGGAAAAGATTCCATGTTGATGGCAAAGCTTTTTCAGGAGATACAAAGACACAGAAAGTGCAAATTTGAGCTTACTTTTCTCGTGATGGATCCGGGTTACAATCGGGAAAACCGGGAACTGATCGAAAGCAATGCAAAAGCGCTTGGAATACCTATCACCATATTTGAAAGCAACATCTTTGATGCGGTTGACACTATTGATAAAAGTCCGTGTTATATTTGTGCAAGGATGCGGCGAGGATATCTCTACAGCAAGGCAAAAGAACTGGGTTGTAATAAGATAGCCTTGGGGCACCACTATGACGATGTGATTGAAACGATTCTGATGGGTATGTTGCAAGGTGCTCAAATACAGACCATGATGCCTAAACTCCATAGCACAAATTTTGAAGGGATGGAGCTGATAAGGCCGCTGTATTTGGTCAGGGAATCTGACATTTGTGCATGGAGAGATTATAATGGTCTACATTTCCTACAGTGCGCGTGTCATTTCACTGATACCTGTACTACATGTCACGAAGATGGCACCACTTCGTCTAAGCGGCTTGAGACAAAGAAACTGATAGCAGAGCTTAAGAAAGATAATCCGTACATAGAATCCAATATCTTTAAAAGCGTGGAAAATGTTAACCTGGATACGGTTATAGAATACAAGAAGGATGGGGTACGCCATCATTTTCTGGACGAATACTGATAAGAAAAAAGAGCACCGATGCCGGTGCTCTTCCATGTTTCTTTCATTACAGATCCAATTTATGCTTCTCCGCATATTTAAGCAGCGCATCGAAGGTCTCATCACTCAGATTATGCTCCACCATGCAGGCGTCTTCCTCAGCCACTTTTTCTGACACACCTATGGACTTAAAGATACATGTCAGCACCCTATGGCGGAGATATATTTTCTCTGCTATGGCGCTTCCTTTATCGGTGAGATAGATCATGCCGTCCTCATTGATAGTGATATAGTCATTTTCCCGAAGTCTCTTCATGGAATAACTGACACTGGGGCGCGATACGGAAAGATGATTCGCCACATCCACAGAACGCACATATCCCTTTTTTTCTTTTATCATGAGAATAGCTTCCAGATAATCTTCTGCTGACTGATGTATTTCCATCGCTGTTACCTTCCTGCGAATATTCTTCTTTTGAACAGATGTTAGCATGATTTAATACCTGTTTCAAGATGTAATTTCATTTTTTTCATATCTCCTATACTACCATTTGCATAAGCGGGCTTCCCGCTGCCAGTCTGCTGCAATAATCTCTGGTACATTTACGGTACTTTATGAATGTACGCTTAGCCTCCTCTTCGTTACTGTATGCTTTCCATACCCCTGAACATTTCACTCCCTGATTCGGGTTCTTCATGAATCCTTCCACGTCTGATGGGGGATATCCCAGAAACAGACCGATTTCATGCGGGAATGCATCATCCTTAGATAAGCGGCTTATCAGCTGCTTTAAGCAAAGGGAAGCGTTTTTTACGTCATATCCTTTTTTCTCGAGTATCCTGACAGCTTCCGCCGATGATAAGTCCTTTTCCAGTCTGTCCGGTCGATAGATATAAACAAGCGTATGTGTCCCGGTCTGCTTCACGGGGATGACCCTCAGTCCCTTTTCGCTTAGCCTGCGGTTCAGTTCCCGTATCTCATGCTTTAAGGATTTTCCCTCTCCGTTCTGCACAGAAAACAGGTTTCCTGTCTTTATCCCCGCCAATGTAGGAGCACAGTGCTCTGCGATATATTGTTCGGACATATTAAATCTCGCTTTCTCATGTTAGTTATGTCTAACATTATATCTGTTTTCCTGTTTTTGTCAAATAATATTGCCGTCTGTTGCCGACATTTCCGTCAGGCCTGCTTCCTTAAACGATATGGTCATAACAGTTTTGTCATACTCTTTAATCCGAGGGCCACGGTAGATCCGTTATGCAGTGCTGCGGATGTGCCGGGCTGCAGTATTCCTGCCACCCCAAGAGCTATAAGTGCTGTATTAA
>JAILDZ010000046.1 GCA_024688505.1 Lachnospiraceae bacterium | reverse complement strand
CTCACAGGCAGCAGGTTTAAAACAGGAGAGAGTAAAAGAGTGGCTCTTCCCTGTCCCTTCAAATGGCCTGTATCGGCAGGAAACTTAAAGAGATGTCTCACGGTGACCAGGATACCTGTGGAGGGAACCGATAAGGAATTTGTCCTCGTTAACCTGCATCTGGAAGCATATGATAACGGAGAGGGAAAGGTGGCACAGACTGCCATGCTAAGGGAAATCCTGACCTCCGAGTATGAAAAGGGAAACTATGTGCTGGCCGGAGGAGACTTCAACCAGACTTTTTCCAATGTGGACCTTAGCCCATATCCCGTATATGAAGGGATGTGGAAGGCCGGGAACATCGACATAGAGGATTTCGATAAAGGATTCTCCTTCTATATGGATAGTACTTCACCCACCTGCAGGTCCCTCGATAAGCCCTATGCCGGCGCGGATAAGAGTACCTTTCAGTATTATATGCTGGACGGATTTATCGTATCCGATAATATCGAAGTGAGCCATATGGAAACAAAGGACTATGACTTTAAATCCACAGATCATAATCCCGTGGTTATGGAGTTTATGCTGAAATGACCCGGAAGATATATCACATCATAGAAAGTATAGCGCTTTTTTTCTGGCACCTGCTTTTTAAGATCATAGGAAAAGAAGTGAGTGAAGAAGGGGACCGTAACTTCATCCAGTTCGTGAGATTCGGTCTGGTGGGGCTTTCAAACACTGTGGTCTCATATGCCATATACACGGTGACACTTCTCATCTTTCGTGCAGCCGGACTCTTTCCGGGGATCGATTATTATATAGCGACAGTGGTCAGCTTTATCCTTAGCGTGGCATGGTCATTTTACTGGAATAACCGTTTCGTGTTTAAGCAGGGAGAAGATGGCAGGTCCATGTTCGGAAGCCTGTTAAAATGTTATGCATCCTATTCCATCACAGGCCTCGGTGTTAATAACCTGCTTTTATTCCTGTGGGTAAATGTGCTGGGGATCAGCGCCTTCCTGGGACCGCTCCTCAGCCTGATCATCACTGTGCCGCTGAATTATATTCTAAACAAGTTTTGGGCATTTAAATGAACGACTTATTTATGATCCTGGGAGAGGATCTGTTTTCGTATTTTCTGATAGCTATCATATACTGGTGCTTTAATAAAAGGGTGGGAGTCCTCATGGCATTTCACATGAGCATCTCATCCTGCATCCTGGAGTTTGTGCCGAAGCTGGAACCGGCATGGGCTTTTTTTATTGCACTCCTTATCATTTTCCCGCTGTATCTTATACTTGAATTTGCTGATAAAGGCTATGACCGGGACAGATTTCTTTTCTACCCCGGAATAGTCTTATATGTGTATCTCTTTGTGACAGGGGAAGGCAGCGCATACGCGGCGGGATCCATAGGCATGCTGCTGGGCTGGTATCTTGAAAGAAAGACCATACAGTATTTGCCGGTAAGGTCGGATAAAGACAGGACCCTTTTTGTCATAAGAAGATTCGTGCCCGGGGCCCTGGCCATTCTGGTATTCAAAGAATATGTGATGAGGAAGGCTGAAGCGATCATACCGGAACAGCTGCTGCCCGGAGTCACAGGCTTTGCCATAATGTTTTTTATCATATATCTATATCCCCTTCTTTTTGATGCGCTTGCAAAGAGGAAATATCTGTCTCCATCCGAAAAGGTGTACAGGGCTGTGGTGGTGTTCGCAGCAGCGCTTATCGTGGTGATCACTCTGGCGGGAGCCTTGAATGACGGGGCTGAAATGTACGGAGAGATGCTGGGGATAAAGAGGGAAGATGCCATGGAGGAGGCGGATGCCTTCTATATACGAAGGTCCAGACTGTTTTCCGAAGCGGGAGTCTGGAAAAAGACCGGAGACCTGAACTATATCCCGGAAGGGAAAGAGCTTCCTGTCATAGCAGCAGACGGAGGCTACAGCAAGGCCGCAGACTATGGATCCCTTGATGCCATAAAGGCAGCCTATGATATCGGCGCAGATGCTATATATCTCCCGATTTCTGCCACTAAAGACGGAGTCTTTGTAATGAGAA
>JAILDZ010000157.1 GCA_024688505.1 Lachnospiraceae bacterium | reverse complement strand
GTATGATGACTATTATCTGGCCCAGCTTAAAGAGCTTTTGACAGGATACGGGAAAATCTTCTGTGTGTGGCTGGATGGGGCCTGTGGGGAAGGGCCCGGGGGCCGGCCACAGAAGTATGACTGGAACCGATACTATGACTGCATTCGGGAATATCAACCGGAGGCCTGCATCAATGTATGCGGGCCGGATATCCGGTGGTGCGGAAACGAGGCCGGAGATACGAGAAAAAGCGAGTGGAGCGTGGTTCCGGCGGAGCTTAAGGACGCGGAAAAGGTGGCGGACAAAAGCCAGAAAAGCGATGACAGCGGATTCAGATCTAAAAGAATATCCAGCGAAGAGCAGGACCTGGGGAGTCGGGAAAGACTGAAAAATGAGGAGGACCTGATCTGGTACCCGGCAGAGGTTAATACATCCATAAGACCGGGATGGTTTTATCATGAAAAAGAAGATGATGCGGTGAAACCGCTGGCAGAACTGATCTCGATATATGAGAAATCCGTGGGGGGAAATGCCACATTTCTTTTAAACATCCCACCGAATAAAGACGGCCTCATCTGCGAAGCAGACAGCAGGAGACTGGAGGAGCTGGGGGAGTATATCAGGAAAAAATACGGTAATGACCTGATGCCTGAAGCCCGGATGATCACGGACGGAAACTGCGAGAAAAGCAATGACTGTCTTGTAAAAACAAAAGACTATTCGAAACTGCCATCAGTATTTCTGGAATGGAACGAAGAAAAGAACATATCTCGAGTGGTGATATCGGAGAATATCTGCTACAGCCAGAGGATAGAAAGGTTTGAAATATGGGCGGGGAAGGAATCCGAAGCTGTGAAGATATATAGCGGGACCACAGTGGGATATAAGAAGATAGCAGCCTTTGACACTGTAAAAACCAGGAATATCTGCATAAAGATAACAGACGCCAGAGTGTCTGTATGCATAAAAGATATCAGCATATATGAGTGACCGGAGGGGGAATATGGGAAGATTTACATTACCCGGAGAGGCGGGAATGGAAAAAGAGATAAAAGAACTCATGGAAAAATGGGGAGTAGACGCCATCAGGGACAGCGACGGAACCAGCCTTTCGGAAGAACTGCTGGAGCTGGGACTGGAAGTGTACTCCACTCTTTGCCTGATACGGATGGATAACGAATGGATCAAAAAGCATCCGGAGTGCCGCCAGCAGATATACCTTTTGTCGGAGAGATATACGGCAACGGAACAGGGGCTTAAGATAAATATAATGTCCCATCTGTACGGTGAACAGTTTGAGCCGAATACAGACGTGGATATGAATAAATACTGGCAGGTGATGGACAGGACATCCGGTGAAAGAGTGGTGGACTGGACCTATGACGAGGAAGAGAAAAGTATAACAGTAAAAAATGCCGCGCCTTTCCATGAATATGACGTGGCATTTTTGGCATATCAGAATTGGGAACCGGTTTCCATGTATAACCATATTACCAATAACTGGACCAAAGAACATAAAATACCCATTGATGTACGGCATCCTGAAGCGGGAGACCATATCCTAAAGGTTTTGCAAGAGTGGCTGGAAACACATCCGAAGACAGATGTGGTGAGATTTACGACATTTATATACTGCTTTGACCTTATATATAACGAAAGAGGGAAAGAGAAGCAGGTGAACTGGTTTGGGTATGCGGCTTGCGTGAGTCCTCTTGCCATGGAGCAATTTGCAAAAGAATACGGATATGAGCTGACGCCCGAGGACTTTGTGGATAACGGCATGTATAATACACCCTTTAAGAATCCCACGAAAAAATATCTGGACTGGATGGATTTCAACCAGAGATTTGTTTCGGAATATGCCGGGAAGTGCGTCTCTCTTGTGCATAAATACGGGAAAAAGGCCATTATGTTCCTGGGAGACCATTGGGCAGGGACGGAGCCCTACGGGAAGTACTTTAAGAGTATAGGTCTGGATGCAGTGGTGGGCGCTGCCGGAGACGGAGTCACCACGAGGATGATAGCCGATATACCGGTGAAAGAGACCGAAGCCAGATTCTATCCCTATTTCTTTCCGGATGTTTTTCATAAGGGCGGCGATCCTGTAAAGGAATCCCAGGAAATATGGGTAAAATGCAGAAGAGCCATACTCCAAAAGCCTATGGAGCGCATGGGTTACGGCGGATACCTGTCTTTGGCATATAAATTCCCCGATTTCGTTACACATGTGAGCGATGTGGCAAGACAGTTTAATGAGATATATGAGAAGACGAATGGCAGAGGCTGCGATAAAACGGGGATACGAATAGCCGTATTAAACACATGGGGAAGGATAAGAACCTGGCAGACACATCAGGTAGCGCATTCCCTATGGAATCAGCGGTGCTATTCATATCTGGGGGCGCTGGAAGCTTTAGCCGGGCTGCCGGTGGAAATAAGCTTTGTAAGCTTTGACGACATAAAAAACGGAGATATAGACTCTGACACAGACATAATCCTAAACGTGGGAGATGCAGGTACATCCTGGTCAGGCGGAGATAACTGGAGCGACGAGGCTGTGGTAGCAAAGATCAGGAGGTTTGTTTATCAGGGAGGAGGCTTCATTGGAATAGGAGAACCCACGGCATATTTAAGGGAGGGCAGACTTTTTGCCCTGGCCGATGTGATGGGCGTGCAAAAAGAAATGGGGTTTACTGCCAGCATAAATAAGCCGGAACACTCCGAACAGGGCAGGAAGCACTTTATAACAGAAGGTATAGCCGGGAAGATAGACTACGGCGAGGGTACAGGCATGATATACCGGGCATCGGAAACAGCAACGGTACTGGATACAGAAAACAGAAGCTGCAGCCTGGTGGTGAATGAATACGGTGAAGGCCGGTCCCTTTATATGGCCGGTTGCCCATATGACCACAGGAATTCAGGGATCCTGTACAGGGCCTTGTTCTGGCTCAGTAAAAGGGAAGAGGACGCCGGCAGATGGTTGACGGGTAACACAACTATCGAGCGAAATACAATAGACGATGGCAGAATAGCGGTCTATACGAATCAGTCAGGGGAGGATCAGAGCATCTGCCTGAAGTCGGGACGCATCCTCGCTCTGGACCCGTATGAGATGAAGATCATTGAAGAATGAAGGAAATACGTGAAGCAGAGATGATAGGTATAGATGGCGGCGGCACAAAAACGGAATTCGCGTTATTTGATGCCGCGGGAAAAGTGAAAAAACGGATCCGACTGGGGCCCTCAAATCCGAATTCTGTGGGTTATGAGACAGCTTTGGATACGGTACTGTCCGGTATCACGGAAGTCACAGACGGAAGCTATGCGCCAACAGCGATTTTTATGGGCGGATCCGGTCTGGATGAGGATGAAACTACCGGAAAAATGAAAAAAGCGCTTGAGTCTGTATATCCTCACACCATCATTCGGCTGGAGAACGATATCTCAAATGTGATCGCATGCGGGAGTGATAATGACGAGTGCCTGGCGGTCATATGCGGGACAGGCGCCATAGTATACGCGAAAAAACACGGAAAACAGAGACGTTTCGGCGGATACGGATATCTGCTGGACTTTGGGGGAAGCGGTTTTGATATAGGAAAAGCCGGACTTAATGCCGCCCTAAGGGAGCAGGATGGCATTGGAAGTCATACGCGGATCACGGACTATATCATAAAGCTGACGGGAGGATTCCTATGGGACCACATTCCGGAGCTGTACAGGGGCGGACAGTCATATATAGCATCATTCTCAGAGTGCGTGTTTAAAGCATTTTCGGAGGGAGATGAGACTGCTCGGCGGATATTAAAGGAAAATGCCCTTTGTCTTTCATCATATATTAAGGCGGCATCGAAGATATGTGGTATAAAGGGGCCTGTGGTGGCAGCAGGCGGGATCATAAAGAATAATCCGGCATATAAGGATATGCTGGAGGAAAACATGCCGGAAGGTATGAGCCTGGAGGTTCCGGACACCGAACCGATCTATGGGGCATGTATAAGAGCTGCCATGTTAACAGGGGCGGACACGGAAGGGCTGAGGGCAGGTTTAAGAGAGGCATGCGGTGAATGAAGGTAATAAAAGCAAAAGATTATGAGGATCTGTCCAGGAAGGCGGCAAATATCATTTCCGCGCAGGTCATTATAAAACCCGATTCCGTCCTGGGCCTGGCCACAGGGAGCACACCCCTTGGAATATACAGGCAGCTGATAGAATGGTATAAAAAGGGAGACATTGATTTTTCCGATGTGACTACGATCAATCTGGACGAATACAGGGGGCTTTCCCCCGGGAATGATCAAAGCTATCACTATTTTATGCAGGAAAACTTTTTCCGATATGTGAACGTGCCAAAGGATCGGATACATATTCCGGACGGAGAGGATCCGGACAGTGATAGAGCATGCAGGGATTATGACGTGATAATAAAAAAGGCAGGAGGCATAGACCTTCAGCTGCTGGGCATCGGAAGGGACGGACATATAGGGTTTAACGAACCGGGAGCGGCTTTTGGCCTGGAAACACATTGTGTGGATCTGGCAGAAAGCACAATGGCTGCAAATGCCAGGTTTTTCGGAGATAAGGATAAAGTGCCGCGGCAGGCATACACCATGGGCATTAAGTCCATTATGCAGGCAAAAAAAGTACTTATGGTGGCAAGCGGAAGAGAAAAGGCGGAAATAATCAGAGATGCCATTTTGGGGCCGGTTACACCGCAGGTGCCGGCTTCGATACTGCAGATGCATCCGGATTTTACGCTGGTGATCGAAAGGGAAGCGGCCTCGCTTATATAAGGGGACTGATAACATGGTTATAAAGAATGCAAGACTGTTCCTGAAAAAAGAAATCATAAAAGGTGACCTGGTGATCCATAATGGCAGGATAGCCGGGATAGGTCATGAGGGAAGTAAGCTGTCGGATGGCGAGCAGGAAGTCGTAGACGCAGAGGGAGCCTTCGCGATACCGGGACTTATCGACATCCATTTTCACGGAGCTGTAAACTGCGATTTTTCAAGAGGAGATGTAAAGGAGCTTGCAAAGATCGCTGAATATGAGGCAAAAAACGGTGTGCTGGCCATATGCCCCGCTACTATGACATATAGCGAAGATATTCTTAAGAACGCAATGACGGCGGCGAGGGAGTTTCAGCCGCTTTCCATAGAAGACCCGGATAAAGCCGATCTGGTAGGGATCAATATGGAGGGCCCATTCATCAGCCCGAACAGGCTGGGGGCGCAGAACCCGTTATACCTGAAAAGCCCGGATCCGGAGATGTTTCGCAGGCTTCAGAAGGCAGCCGGAGGGCTGATAAAGATCCTGGATATGGCACCGGAGCTAAGCGGGGCCATGGAATGCATAGATGAGCTTAAGGACGAGGTGAGGATATCTCTTGCACATACCGAAGCCTCGTATGAACTGGCCTGTGAAGCATTCAGCCGGGGGATGAAGCATGTGACGCATCTTTATAATGCCATGCCAAAGATGAACCACAGGGAGCCCGGGCCTATAAGGGCAGCGATGGAATCGGACGTTACCGCAGAACTGATAAGTGACGGGGTTCATAATCATCCGGCCATGGTACGTATGGCTTTTGAAGCATTTAAGGACAGGATCATTCTGATCTCTGACAGCATGGAGGCAGCAGGCCTTCCTGACGGGGTATTTGATCTGGGTGGGCAGGAAGTGAAGGTAGACAGAGGCAGAGCTGTGCTGCTTCGCGACCCCGGGGTCATAGCCGGATCCGTGGTAAACCTTTTTGTAGCAATGAAGACAGCTATCACTCATGCAAAAGTCCCGTTTCGCGAAGCTGTGGAGGCAGCCACCATAAACCCGGCCCGGGCTATAGGGATAGACAGAGATTATGGAAGTCTGGAGCCTGGAAAGATAGCAAATATAGTTCTTATGGACGATGACATTAATATAAAGAGAGTGATCTCTCGCGGGGTGGAGATATCCTGACGGCTTTGGGCAGCAGATGCAGTCCTTTTTGATAGAATCAGCCTTTGATAAAAAATTTTTCCCTGCCTATAAAGTATTGCCCGCCATCTGCCGATATGAAGAGTAGGATTATGGCATATATGCAGAGGAGGTAATCTATGGAACTCAGTAAAACAACGATAAAGAAGCTATATGGCGCAGTAGTGGTACTGTTCTTTATGCTGGTGATCGCGGCAGTGCCAATGAAGAAGGTGGAGGCAGCAGTACCTCCCGGAATCATAACCATAAACGGAAATGTGACACCCCAGTCATATAACGACCTGATCTATTACCTTAACCTTATAGATAAGAACGATTCCGCTCTGATGAAGAGCTTTGTGGACAATGGCTGGAAAATAGTGTTAACGGCAGAAGACTTAAATACCACAAAGTTTAACGGACAGCAGCCCGGAGTACAGGGATATACGGATTATAACGGAAAGACCATCTATGTCCAGAGCGGCTCATATGTATATTGCGTGCTCCATGAAATGGGACACTATCTGGATTTCATAACAGGAAATAATTCCATGACACCGAACTTTTCCATGATATATAACGTGGAAAGAGCAAACCTCACTACATACGGCGGAATGAGCCCCAGCGAATTCTTTGCGGAAGTATTCATGTATCTGTACCTTAATCCCGGAAAAGTGACAAGCAGCTGTCCATATGCGGCACAGTATGTGTCATATATCAGAATGCTTCCTGCTCCGGCCGGATGGTATATGTAGAAAGCGAGCGGATCTCGTCCTCAGACAGGGGACGGTAGCTTCCTTCGGGGAGAGCCGGGTCCAAAACCAGCGGCCCCATGGAAGTGCGCTTTAAGAAAACAACGGAAAAACCACGGGAGGAGAACATCCTTTTGACCTGGTGGAATTTTCCCTCAACTATTACAACCTCTGCTTCCAAATCGGATAAAATAGATAGCTTTGCCGGCATGCAGGTCATGTCGGCAAGTTTTATTCCGTCGGAAAAAGCGGCAATATCGCTTTCATCCAGACGGAGCCTGTCAGCATCGGGGGAAAGCCGGGCAAAGTATTTCTTCGGTACATGCCCCTTCGGGGATAGAAGACGGTGATTAAGCTCTCCGTCATTTGTGAGGAGAAGAAGTCCCACCGTGTCTTTATCCAGTCTGCCCACGGGAGACAGTCCTTTTGGTACGGGAGCCTTAATAAGATCAAGCACTGTGGACTGGTGACGATCTTCAGTGGCAGTGATGACGCCGGCAGGCTTATTCATCATGAAGTAGGCATATTTGCTATAGGAAATGACCTCTCCGTCCAGAAGGACCGAGTCGCTGTCAGATATTGCTGTGCCGGGATCTTTTACGGGAGCGCCGTTTACAGCGACGCGTCCGCTTCTTATTATATCTTTCACATCTTTTCTGCTGCCTTTTCCCGAGTCTGCCAGGAATTTATCTAAACGCATGCAAATGTCCTCCCCAATAGTAATCCACCAAAGATTATAGCAAATATTAAGAAAAAACCGCATGACATCTGATATAATAAGAAAAATCAGGGCCGTAGAAGAAAGAGGAGGGAACTAACATGGAAGAAAATGTAAACATGTCTGTGTCTCCCATATGCGAGAAAGACGGGAAAAAGTATGCCTATGTCACTTTTGAACAGGACGGGAAGAAGGCAGAAGGGCAGATCCCCGATTGCAAGATAGAAAAATACGAAGGTTTCACGGAAGATGAAGTGAAGCTGTTGGAGCTTTACATGAAAACCGAGCTTAAAACCCTGAAAAAAACGGCGGCATCGGTAAACGTTTTTGATGCCTTCCTGAAAGGATGAACACATTTGGTACCGGTAAAGACCGAATATGATATAGAAGCGGGGCATAAAGAAAGAAAAATAGCCCTCCTTGCCGATCTGCATAATGAAAAAGGCGAAAAGGTCCTTGAAATCATTAAAAAAGAGGCACCGGACCTGATACTTATAGCCGGGGACATGGTGGACGGGAACCATGTGGACTGGAGCGGCTATACCCTGATCGATAAAAATGTTACGGATTTTCTGACTGAGTGCGCCAGAATGGCTCCCACATATTATTCCATGGGGAATCACGAGTGGTTTCTCAGGAGAAATGAATTCGACCGGGTGGCCCTGACGGGGGCAATAGTCCTGGACAACAGCTACGCGCGCATAGATGAGGACCTGGTGGTGGGAGGGCTCACTTCGGCCACGGTCATGACAAGAAGGGCCTGGGAGAAGGACCATCCCGACTGGAGCTGGCAGAATATCAGTTTTCATCGCATAGGAAACCTAAAGAAAAGGCCAAAGGAAGACCAGAATACATATCTGAACGAAACTCTGGATACCTCCTGGATAGAGGCATACGAAGCAGAGAAGGGCACAAAGATCCTCTTATGCCATCATCCGGAATACTGGGCGCTTAAAGGACCGACCCTTAAGGAGAGGGCTATAGACTTAACCCTTTCGGGACACGCACACGGCGGACAGTGGCGGATCTTCGGAAAGAGCATTTTTGCCCCGGGGCAGGGGATATTCCCGAAATATGCGGGGGGAAAATATGAGGAGGAAGGACGGCTGCTCATAGTGAGCCGTGGCCTTTCAAACACGGTAAAAGTGCCAAGGCTCTGGAACCCGCCGGAGGTTGTTATCATAAATCTGCATTAAAAAAGGAGCGGCCGCCTGTGCCGCTCCTCTATGTTTTTACCAGTCGCTGTCCCAGTCTGTGCCGCCGGAGTCCCAATCGCTTCCGGAATCCCAGTCACTGTCGCTGCTCCAATCGTCATCATCATCAGAAGACTTGGACTCCTGCCAATCATCATAAAAATCAGTTTTGCTAAAGGAACTGTAGTCGAACTCAAAATCGTCGGTGTTCTGGTAATCCTCCCAGCTTTCGCTGGTGAATTCAGAAGGTACATTATAATCATCTATGGGATACCAGCCATAGTCCGTGTCATAGCTTTCGTCATCATAATCCGAATCATAGTAATACCAGTCGCCGCCGGCATTATAGTAGAGATTGTTATTATAGGAATAATAACCGCTCTTTTTGTCGGAAAATGTGAAACCCAGGAAAAGGCAAAGCGCGATGAATCCGCCGATCCACAGGGTATTCCATATTTTATCCTTCCTTTTCCTGCGGGCTTTGCTTATCTTATCGGCATTTTGTATCTTCTTTTCTGCATAGATATTCTTTTGGTTAGTGATCTCGTCCTGAAGGCGGGCATAGAGCTCATGAACGGCGTAACCCTGGTCTCGTCCCTGATACCGAATGGCTCTGGTACCGTCAGCCTTATTCTTATAGACCACATACTCACCGGTGGCCTCATCCTTATAGATACCGAAAGCCTTTGGCTTTTTATAGTCTTCTCCGATAAAGAACCTGGTCTTTTCGGACTTCAGGTTGTGCTTATCGCACCACTCCTTCAGTTCTTCAATGGTTTCCGGCTCTTTTCCCACCGTGCGTTCCACGGCATTCAGGGTGGCGCCGCAATATGGGCATTTCTCCAGATCGTCGTCCACATAGGCCCGGCAATACTCGCATTTAACTTTCATCTGAGCTTCTCCTATAAAAACACAGAGAGATTATAGCATAAATATAAGAAGAAACTAGGAAAAGTTGCGGTAAATCCTATATTGATGTATCATTTTTTAGAATGTTTACAAAGACAGGAAAGGACAATATCAATGGCCGAAGGAAGGCGGATAACGCGAAGAGAACAGCATAGAAAAGAGCAGAGAAAGAAGAAAAGGCTGCTACGTACATTGATACTTGTTATATTTTCACTGGCCGTGGCATTGGCGGCAGGGGTGCTGATATATAGATATGCACCCACCACGGAGCGGATGGGGTTAAATGAATTCTTCGAGCTCACCGGTGAAAATGAGGCGGCGGTGATACTTGATACGGAATATGTAAAGACTCCGGAGGGGGAGGCGCCCTACGGGATCATGGAAGGAAGCGACCCATATCTTTCCATCACCTATCTTAAAGCCAATCTGGACAGCGGATATGTGTATGATGGGGTGGAGAACATCCTGCGCTATGTGACGGATAAGAATGTGATCACGGCATATCTGGGAAGCCCGGACTACTTCGTGGATAAGGATCCTGCATCCGTAACGGTTCCGGTGGTACTGGTGGAGAATAACGAGGCATATGTCGCACTGGAATTTGTGAAGCTGTTTACTGATATTAACTATGAAGCAATTACGGAGGAAGTGAACCGCATCGTGATAGAAACCGCCGGTGCGGAAAAGCAGGTGGCATATATCGGCAGAAACACGGAGCTTAGAAGATACGGTGGGGTGAAAAGCAGGATACTTTCGGACATAGCAAAGGGCACGAAGGTCACCATAAAGGAAAACTACGGAAAATGGAGCTTTGTATTATCAGAAGACGGAGTGCTGGGATGCGTAAGGAACAATAGGTTGAAGGACAAGTCAACAGAGACTGTGGCGGCAAATCTGCCTGAAAGGACCTATAACCATCTGAAGCATGAAGGCACCATAAACATGGCCTGGCACCAGGTGACAAACACCACTGCAAATGAGAATCTGCCGGAGGTGCTCGCAAACACATCCGGGCTTAATGTTATATCACCCACCTGGTTTTATATGAACGACAATGCCGGAGGGATAGCAAACCTGGCCAGCACGGACTATGTGAACACCTGCCACGCCAACGGCATACAGGTGTGGGCGCTGTTTAGCAACCTGGAAGCGGAAGTGGATGACACATCCGTACTGAATACCACGTCCGCCAGGGACAATCTGGTAAACAACCTGATAGCAAATGCCCTTCTCTATAACCTGGACGGGATAAATGTGGACATAGAGGCTCTCCACAGCAGTGCGGCGGACGGCTATATCGAGTTTATAAAAGAGCTTTCTTTGAAATGTGAAGCAAATAACCTGTATCTTTCGGTGGATAACTATGTGCCGTCAGAATACACCATGTTCTATGACAGAGCCACCCAGGCCAAATATGCGGATTATGTGGTGATCATGGGATATGATGAATATAACGGAAACAGCGAGACACCCGGGCCTACGGCATCCATAGGATACGTGCGGGATGGTGTGGCAAATACCATGGCGGAGGTGCCGGCAGACCAGATAATCCTCGGCATGCCATTCTACACCAGGCTCTGGTCCACGTCGGATGCGGGACTGGATGTGAGCGCTATCCCCATGAAAGCCATACCGAGCCTGCTGGAGACATATGAAGTGTCTCCTCAGTGGCTTGACGATCAGGGACTCTACTATGCCGAATATCAGGATGAGCTGGAATATATGCAGATATGGATAGAAAACAGCGAGACCCTGGAGCTGAAGCTGCAGGAGATGAAAAACAAAGGACTGGCGGGCATGTCCTTCTGGAAGCTTGGCTTTGAAACCCCGGAAATATGGAATACGGTGGCAAAATATATATATTAGTATCTCATGGAAACAATAGTAGTAAAGATAGATCCGAACAGAATAGAAAAGGATGAACTGAGGGAAGCGGCAAGGATCCTTCAGAATGGAGGCCTGGTGGCCTTTCCCACAGAGACTGTCTACGGTCTGGGGGGAGACGGCCTTTTGCCGGAGGCTTCAAAGAAGATATATGAAGCAAAGGGACGTCCCTCGGATAACCCGCTCATCATACATATCGCAGAGACAGAGGACCTGAGGCGGCTTTCAAAGGACGGCAATGTGTCGCCGGAAGCAAAGCTACTGGCAGAAAAATACTGGCCCGGACCCCTTACTATGATAGTGGAAAAGGCGGATGACGTGCCCTATGAAACCACAGGAGGACTGGACACCGTGGCGGTTCGGATGCCGTCCCATCCGGTGGCAAGAGCCCTGATAAAGGAAAGCGGTGTGCTGATCGCGGCACCCAGTGCGAACCTGTCCGGGCGGCCAAGTCCCACGGAAGCATCTCACGTGATAGAGGATCTGGGTGGCAGGATAGACTGCATCATAGACGGCGGCAGTGTGGAGATTGGCCTGGAATCCACCATCATAGATCTGAGCGAAGACATTCCCACTGTGCTTCGGCCGGGATATATCACCATAGAAGCCCTGGAGGAAACCCTGGGAAAGGGAAGAGTGAGGATGGATCCGGGGCTTATGACAGAAGTTGGCCGACCGAAGGCCCCCGGAATGCGATACAGGCACTATGCCCCAAAGGGCGAGCTTTCCATAGTGGAGGGCCACCGGGAACAGGTGATAAAAAAGATAAACAGCCTCGCGGCGGAAGCAAAGAACAAAGGGAAGCGGACCGGAGTCATTGCCTGCATCGACACGGCAAAGGAATATGAGGCGGATATAGTCCTTACCATCGGGAACAGGGAGGATGAAGAGAGCATAGCCCGTAATCTGTACCGAATCCTGCGGGAAATGGACGAGGACGGAGCTGAGGTCATCTACTCCGAAGGCTTTGATGAAATACACCTGGGAAATGCCATAATGAACCGACTTTTAAAAGCCG